>CAZUPH010000014.1:0-34150 GCA_964621995.1 uncultured Rubrivivax sp.
CGCGGCGGCCTCCCACGCCGACAGCGCCGCGTCCAGCGGCGCGCCGGGGGCCGCGTCGGCCCGCGGCCCGCCGGCCATGGCGCCGAGCGAGCAGGCCGCCAGCAGGCCTGCCAGCGCGGGCTTGCAGCGGCGGCGGTGATTCGAGGGCTTCGTCTTGCGTCCGGTCATCGTGGTCTCCCCTGCAAACGCGGCGCATGGCCTGCCGGCGCCGCTGCTGCGCATCCTGGGCTTCACGCGGCCGGCTGTCAGCGGGCCGGCGCTGAAGATTCCTGAAGCCGGCGCATGTGGCGCACGGTGTCGAAGGCGGCGGCCGCGGGCTGGCCTGCGTGCATCGAAGTGGAGCAGGCGGCGCGGCGCGCGGCCACCCCCGCCGTGACGAATGCTCTTCAATGCGATGGACGCAAGCGCGCAGGCGCCTAGAGCTGCCGCTGCCGCGGCATCGGCGGGTGGCGCGCGAAGTGGCGCGTGATGCCGTCGGCCAGCGCCTCGACCAGCCGCGCGCGGAAGGCCGGGCTGCGCAGCAGCCGCTCTTCCTCCGGGTTGGAGATGAAGGCGGTCTCGACCAGGATGCTCGGGATGTCCGGCGCACGCAGCACCGCGAAATTGGCCTGCTCGACCTGCCGCTTGTGCAGCCGGCCGACATGGCCGATGTGGCGCAGCATCTCCGCGCCGATGCGCAGGCTCTGGTTGATCTGCGCGGTGGTGCTCATGTCGGCCATCGCTCGCAGCACCGCGCTGTCGCTGACGTTCTCGATGTTGACGCCGCCGACCGCGTCGGCGCCGTTCTCGCGCTCGGCCATCCAGCGCGCCGCGGCACTGCTGGCGCCGCGCGTGGACAGCACGTAGACGCTGGCGCCGCGCGCCTCGCGGCGCACGAAGGCATCGGCGTGGATGCTGACGAACAGGTCGGCCTGCACGCGCCGCGCCTTGCGCACGCGCTCGCCCAGCGGCACGAAGTAGTCGCCGTCGCGCGTCATCATCACGCGCATGCCCGGCACCGCGTTCAGCTGCTCGCGCAGCGCCAGGCCGATGGCCAGCACCACGTCCTTCTCGCGCAGGCCGGTGGGGCCGATGGCGCCCGGGTCCTCGCCGCCGTGGCCGGGATCCAGCGCCACGATGACCAGCCGATCGACGCGGCGGCGCTCGGTCGCGGTCGGCGGCGCGGGCGGCGGCGGCGGCGCCGGGGTCTGCAGCGGCGGTGGCGGCGGTGCCGGCACGGCCGGCGGCGGCACGGGCACGGCCGGTCCGGGCACGCGGTCCACGCGCGCGATCAGCTCGTCCAGCGCCTCCTGCACCGCGCGCGCCGCCTGCTCCTCGGCGGCCTCCTTCTCGCGGATCAGCGCCAGCAGCGGGTCCATCTCCTGCACCGGGTACAGGTCGAAGACCAGCCGGTGCTGGTAGGCGGCCACCGGCGCCAGCGTGAACTGCTGCGGCCGCACCGGCTGCTTGAGGTCGAAGACCAGGCGCGCCACGCGCGGCTGGAACTGGCCCACGCGCACGCCGGCGACGTAGGGGTCGTCGGCCCGCACCTGGCCGACCAGCTGGCGCAGCGTGTCGCGCAGCTCCAGCCCGTCGATGTCCACCACCAGCCGCGGCGGACCGTCCAGCAGCAGGTGGCTGGCGGCCAGCGCGGTGTCGGACTCGATGGTCACGCGCGTGTACTCGCGCGCCGGCCACATGCGCACCGCGACGATGCTGGCGCCGCGGGCGATCTGCGGCGCCGTCAGCAGCAGCGCCAGGCTGCCCATGCCGCGCAGCGCGGCGCGGCGTGCCGCCCAGGGGCTGTGCGGCGTCATGCCAGCAGCTCCAGGCCGGCGGCCGTGCAGGCCTCGGCGCGCACCTGCCGCAAGGCCTCGTCGCGCGGCTCGATCACGAGCCGCAGGTCGGGGGCCGGCAGCTGCCCGGCGGCCCGCTCGGGCCACTCGGCGAGCTTCAGGCCCGGCGCGGCGAAGACCTCGCGAAAGCCGGCATCGGCCCACTCGCGCGGGTCGTCGAAGCGGTAGAAGTCGAAGTGCGCGATGGCCAGGCCCGGCGCGGCATGCGGTTCCATCACCGCGTAGCTCGGGCTCTTGATGCGCCCCGTGACGCCGAGGGCACGCAGCAGGTGCCGCACGAAGGTGGTCTTGCCGGCCCCCAGCGGGCCCTGCAGCTCGATGTAGGCGTTGCGGACGGCGGCGCGCCCGGCGAGTTCGGCGGCATAGGCCGCGCAGGCTTGCTCGTCGGGCCAGTTCAGGTGTCGCGTTGCTAGGATGGTCGCATGCGGCCGGGACATCAGGGGCATCACTTCGACGGTCGGCAGCTCGTGCAGGCGCTGCGGGATCGTTCGCGTGAGCTCGGATTCTCCCAGATCGGCGTGGCGGGCATCGATCTCGCCACCGCGGAGCAGGGCTTGGCCGAGTGGCTGGCCGCCGGATTCCACGGCGGCATGGGCTACATGGCCGCGCATGGCATGCGGCGCGCGCGGCCGGCCGAGCTGGTGCCGGGCACGGTGAGCGTGATCAGCGCACGCATGGACTACCTGCCGCGCGACGCACCGGCCGGCTGGGCCGAACGCGAACAGGCTGCGCTGCACGACCCGCGGCACGCCGTGGTGTCGCTCTATGCCCGGGGCCGCGACTATCACAAGGTGCTGCGCCAGCGCCTGCAGCGGCTGGCCGACTGGCTGGCCGGCGAGGTGGGACCCCACGGCCACCGCGTCTTCTGCGACTCCGCGCCGGTGCTCGAGGTGGAGCTGGCCACGCGCGCCGGCCTCGGCTGGCGCGGCAAGCACACGCTGGCGCTGGCGCGCGAGGGCGGCTCGATGTTCTTCCTGGGCGAGCTGTTCACCGACCTCGCGCTGCCGCCGGACGAACCCGCGGCCGCGCACTGCGGCAGCTGCAGCGCGTGCATCACGGCCTGCCCGACGCAGGCCATCGTCGCACCCTACCGGCTGGACGCGCGGCGCTGCATCAGCTATCTCACGATCGAGCACGACGGCGCGATCCCGGTCGAGCTGCGCCCGCTGGTCGGCACCCGCATCTACGGCTGCGACGACTGCCAGCTCGTGTGCCCGTGGAACAAGTATGCCGGGCGCTCGCCGCTGCCCGACTTCGACGAACGCGAAGGCCTGGGCGCGGCCACGCTGCTCGCGCTGTGGCGCTGGGACGAGGCCGAATTCCTGCGCCGCACCGAGGGCAGCGCGATCCGCCGCATCGGCCATGCACGCTGGCGGCGCAACCTCGCGGTGGCGCTGGGCAATGCCTGGCGCGAGACCGGCGACGCCGCCTTGGCGCAGGCGCTGCGCGAAGCACCCGACGACGACGCGATGGTGCGCGAGCACATCGCCTGGGCGCTGGCGCAGCGCCACGCCTGAAGGCCGCCGCGGCCACGCCGCATCCGTTGGCATGACTCCCTTATGCAGTGGATGCATGCACGGCTGGTCTGCGCGACCCTGTGTCCATGGTACCGGCCATCCGGGCCGGCGCCCTCTGGCACAGGAGGCACCATGCGACACCATTGCGCGAACGAAAGCTCGGTCCGGGTCCGGACCATGGAACCGGGGCTGGCATCGTCGGGGATGCCGGCCGCCACGAGCCGCTGGCGCCGCGCGGCCGCCGCCTTGGCGGGGGCGCCGGCGCTGCTGGCACTGCTCGCACTGCCGGCCGTCGTGCAGGCGCAGGCGGTGAGCATTCCCAGCAGCGAGCAGCCCCAGGCCGGTACCGGTGCGTGGACATCGGCCCCGCGTGACCAGTACATCGCGTGGAGCCGGCCCTCGGGCACGCTGACCGTAGGCGGCGCCGGCTGGCGCTACATCCGGCTGGTCGACATCAACGGCGACGGGCTCGACGACCTGTGCGGCCTGTACGGGCCGCTGAGCAGCCGGCGCCATGTTTACGGCTGCGTGCTCAACCAGGGCATGAACGGCCAGCACCGCTTCGGCGGCAACCTGATCCAGGCGAGTGCCTTCAACGGCGACCCCGAACCTTCGGTCCACAGCACGATCCAGGCGGTGGACTTCAACGGCGACGGCAAGCCGGACCTGTGCGGCCGCACCTCGGCGGGCTTGGTCTGCCAGCCCCGCGCGACGAGCGGCTTCGGCGCACCGCGGCTGCTGAGCGCGGCCTTCTCCGACCAGCACGGGTGGACGCAGGAGCGGTACTTCTCGTCGATCCACTTTCCTGCGCCGACCAATCAGTTCATCGTCTGCGCGCGTGGCAGCGAGGGCGGCTTCTGCCTGGAGCGGCTGGCCACGCTGTTCGGCCTGCCGGGCAGCCTTGGGCTTGTTCGCGAGGCGAGCTATGGCTTCGCCGACTGGTGGGGCTGGAACCGGCCCGAGCACTACCGCAGCTTCCGCTTCGTCGATGTCAATGCCGACGGCTGGATGGACATGTGCGGGCGTGGCGACGCGGGCATCTGGTGTTCGACCTATCTGCCGCAGGCCGGCGGTGGCTGGCGGTGGGAACCCCCGGTGCTGTGGACCGGCCAGTACGCCAACGGCTACGGCTGGGCCGACAAGCGCTATTTCAACTCCATCATCTATGGCGACCTCAACGGCGACGGCCGCACCGACGTCTGCGGGCGCGGCACTGCCGGTCTGTACTGCGGCATCTCGCGCATGGCGCCGGCGAACAACCGCGCCGCACAGCGATTCGACGGCGCCTTCACGCTGGCCCAGGCGCAGTTTTCCGACGCCACGGGCTGGGGCGTCAACTGGCAGTATCTGAGCTCGATGCAGGTCGTGGACTTCGACGACGACGGCAAGGGCGACGTCTGCGGGCTGCTGAACAACGACTTCTACTGCGCCCGCTCGCTGAGCACGAGCACCGGGGCGGCCTTCGATGCACTGGTCCTTCGCGTCGGCAGCGTCGCGCCCTTCATCGGGAGCAACGACGCCACCGTGCCGGCCTTCGAGCGCGACCGCATCGTGGCGGGTCGCTTGTATCCGGCGGCCGTCGGGGGCACCGCGGTGCGGCGCACCGGCTTCTGCTGGGTCGACGTTTCGGGGGCCGTGTCTTGCGGCAACCCCTGGCGCTGAGGGGGCCGGCGATGCGAGCCCTGCTCATCGGAGTCACGATCATGTTCAACACGCTCTTCGCCGCGCCCGCCTCGGCGCAGGGGCAGGCCGTATTCTTCAACGGTGCCGCGCTGCCGCCTGCGGCGATCGCGCAGCTGCAGGCGGCCGGCCTGCCGCTGCAGGCCGGCCGTCACTGGTACGACCCCGTGTCCGGATGGTGGGGGCGGCAGGGCGGCCCCGCCGCCGGCCAGCTGCCGCCGGGCCTGCCGCTGGGCGGTGCGCTGCGGGCGGACGCCTCGGGCGGCGGCACCGGCACCTACATCAACGGCCGCGAACTGCACCCGGTGGAGGTGCAGCAGCTGACGATGCTGTTCAACGCCCCCGTGCCGCGTCTGCGTTTCTGGATGAATGCGCAGGGCATCGGCGGCCCGGAGGGCGGCCCCGCCACGTTCAGCCTGCAGGCGGCCGCGCAGGCGCGACAGCAGGCCACGGCCGGCCCGCGACGCGGCCTGTTCGGCAACACCGGCAGCGACGGCCGCTGCGGGTACTACAACGACCCGTCCACCGGCGCCAGCGTGATGACCGGCGACTGCTGACCGCCGCCCGGCGCCAGTCCCGCGGCCGGGCGCCGGCCGGCCGTCAGCTCGACAGCGCTGCCCACAGCGCCAGCCAGGCCGGCAGCGCGACCATGCCGACCAGCGTCGAGACGGTCACCAGCCCGGCCACGTAGGGCCCGTGCCCGCCCATGCGCACGGCCAGCACATAGGCGCTGGAGGCGGTGGGCATGGCCGCGAAGGCCACGAGCAGCGTGCGCTGCCCGGGGGCCAGCGGCAGCAGCAGCACCAGGCCCAGCGCCAGCAGCGGCAGCACGGCGTGGCGCACCGCCAGCAGCGCGGCGGCCAGCCGCGGGCCCTCGCGCAGCGCGCCGAACTGCAGCCCGGCGCCGACCGCCATCAGCCCCAGCGGCAAGGCGGCGCCGCCCAGCCGCGCCAGCGTGGTGGAGGCGATCTCCGGCAGCCGCAGCCCCAGCAGGTTGGCCGCCAGGCCCGAGACGGTGGCGATGATCAGCGGGTTGCGCACCAGCTCGCGCACGAAGCCCTGGCCGCCCTGGCGCGCCAGCGGCCACACCGCGCCGACGTTGGCCAGCGGCACGCACACCGCCATCAGCAGCGCCATCCAGGCCAGGCCCTGCGTGCCGGCCAGCCGGTCGGCCAGCGCCAGCGCCACGTAGCTGTTGAAGCGGAAGGCGATCTGTGCGCCGCTGGCATGCAGGCGGGCGTCGACGCCCGGCCAGCGCCCGAGCAGCTGCGCCAGCACGATGCCCGCGCCGACCACGCCCAGGCCGCCGGCGGCCAGCGGCAGCAGCTCGCCCAGGTGCATCGGATGGCGCAGGATCGAGTGGAAGAGCAGCACCGGGAACAGCAGGTAGTAGACCAGCCGCTCCACGCCGTCCCACAGCGGGCGGTTCAGCGGCGTGTAGCGGCACAGCACGAAGCCCAGCACGATGAGCAGGAAGTCGGGCAGCAGCAGCAGGGCGACGGACATGGGCGCGCAGTATCGGCCCTGGGCGGGGCGGGTCTCGCGCCGGCGCGGGTAGGGGGATGTTGGTACGCTTGCCGCCATGAAGAGCGTTCTCCTGCCGAAGCGCCCGCGGCGCCGCACGCTGCTGCGTGCCGCGGCGGCCGCCGTGCTGGGCCCGGCGCTGCTGCGCGCGGGGCCGGCGCGGGCCGAGCCCGGGCCGCTGCTGTACGAGGGGCTCGCGCTGCCGCGGCGCATCGAGCTGCACGGCGCCACGCTGGTGCTCAACGGCGCCGGCATCCGTGCCGTGGCCTGGTTCAAGGGTTATGTCGCCGCGCTGTACCTCGCGGCGCCGGCCGCCACCGCGGCCGAGGTGGTGGCGGTGGCGGGGCCCAAGCGCATCCGCATGCACATGCTGCACGACGCGCCGGCCGCGGAGTTCGTCAAGGCCGTGCGCAAGGGCGTCACGCGCAACGTCGCGCCCGAGGAGTTGCCGCGGCTGGAGGACCGGCTGCGCGCCTTCGAGGCCATCGTGGACGGCATCGGCCAGGTGCGGCGCGGCGACATCGTCGATCTCGACCTCGACCCCGCGCAGGGCCTGCGGCTGCTGCACAACGGCAAGCCGCGCGGCGAGCCGGTGCGCGGGGGCGACTTCTATGCCGCGCTGCTGCTGAGCTTCGTCGGCCAGCGTCCCTACGACCGCAAGCTGCGCGACGGCATGCTGGGGGCCCTGCGTTGACCGACCCGGCGCCGGCCACGCCGGTGGAGGACCCGCGGCTCGCCGCCAGCCGCACGGCCGTGGCGCGCTTCGTCGATGCGCTGTGGATCGAGGACGGCCTGGCGCCGCTGACCCTGGCCGCCTACCGGCGCGACCTGGACCTGCTGGCCGTGTGGCTGGCGCGCCAGGCCGGCCGCGCGCTGGACGAGTGCAGCGAAGCCGACCTGCTGGGCTACGTCGCCGAGCGCCATGCCGGCACGCGCGCCACCACGGCCAACCGCCGGTTGACGGTGTTCCGCCGCTACTTCCGCTGGGCGCTGCGCGAGCGGCGCGTGCAGGCCGACCCCACGCTGCGACTGCTGGCCGCGAAGCAGCCGCTGCGCGTGCCGAAGACGCTGTCGGAGGCGCAGGTCGAGGCCCTGCTCGCCGCGCCCGACACCGCCACGCCGCTGGGCCAGCGCGACCGCACGATGCTCGAGCTGATGTATGCCAGCGGGCTGCGCGTGAGCGAACTCGTGACGCTGCAGACGGTGCAGCTGGCGCTGGCGCAGGGCGTGCTGCGCGTGCAGGGCAAGGGCTCGCGCGAGCGCCTGGTGCCCTTCGGCGAACAGGCGCATGCCTGGCTGACGCGCTGGCTCGCCGACGGCCGGCGCGCGCTGCTGGGGGTGCGCAGCAGCGAGGCGCTGTTCGTCACCGTGCGGGGCGAGGCGATGACGCGGCAGATGTTCTGGCGCCTGGTCAAGCGCTACTCGCTCGCCGCGGGCATCACCGCGCCGATGTCGCCGCACACGCTGCGCCACGCCTTCGCGACCCACCTGCTGAACCACGGCGCCGACCTGCGCGCGGTGCAGATGCTGCTGGGCCATGCCGACATCGGCACGACCACGATCTACACCCATGTCGCGCGCGAGCGGCTGCGCCAGCTGCATGCGGCGCACCACCCGCGCGCGTAGAGCGCGGGTGTGGTCGCGCTATCCGCGCGCGTCGCCCGCGGCTGTGGTCGCGCCACCCGCGCGCGTCGCCCGCGGCTGCACCCTGCACTGCGTGCCCTCGGCCCTCGGGGCGTCCCGCCGGGGCCAGCGCCGACCGGCACCGGCCTGCGCTCGTTCGTGCCGGGTTCCTCCATCAGGGTGCGGTCTTCATGCGCACCTCGCGCGCCACGGACGCGCCGCGGGTGTCGAACAGGTTGCCCGACGCCCCGGTCGTGGACAGCCCGCCGAAGCGGCCGTCGACGGCGGCCGCCGTGCGTTCGAACTGACCGCGGCTGCGCACCGTCAGCGGGCCCATCCGGACTTCGGACACGGTCTGCTGCCACTCGCGTTCTAGGCCGATGCGGGACCAGCGCAGCGCGAAGTCCAGCGCCGGCGCGCCGGCGCAGTCGAAGTTGCCGTCCTCGATGTCGACCAGGCAGCGCACCGTCTCGAAGGGCGTGAGCACGTTCAACTGCGCCCCGTCGTGGTCGACGGTGAACGCGGCGTTCGGGATCTCGCCAGCGCCCTGCACCAGCACCACGTGACGCGGGTCGCCCGGCACCGGGGTCGCCCAGGCGAAATCGAGCGTGGTGGTGCCGGCGATGGCGTCGCGGCTCACGGTCAGGAAGCCGCTGCTCTGCGTGGCCGGGTCGAAGAGGTTGGCGAAGGCCGAGCTGCCGTTGCTGCGGACCACGGTCACGCGTTCGTTGCCGGCCCAGGCCGATGCCTGGATGACGAGCAGCAGTGCGGCGAAGGCGGCGGGAATCGGGAAGCGTGGGTTCATGCGGCAGCTCCTTCGGGCAGATCTACTGAACTTCCGCGACCGTGGCGCCCCGCACGCACCAGGCGGGCACGAGCGAGCTCCTGGAAACGGGCGCGACGACGCGGTCGAAGAATCGGACTCGCCAGACGTTGTCGGCGTTGCCGGCGCTCGTGGTGGCCGACCACGCGACCGGTACTTCCTCTAGGAACGGGTGACCCGCCGGCAAGCTCGTCGATGCCGGCAGCAGGATCGTCGGGTCCAGCAGGCTGGTGAGCTCGTGAACGCTGGGCACTCGCCAGCCCATGCGACCGCCCACACCAAGGCTGTTGCAGTACCGGTGTGCATCGGTCCAGTTGCGTGCCGAGATGTCGGGCGAACGCTCCCACACCAGCCCGGTCTCGCGGTCGAGCACGGCCTCGCCGTTCCAGTTGGCCAGGATCACGAAGCGGTTGCTCGTCAGCTTCTGGCTCCACGATGGCATGGCCACAAAAGGGCCGTTGGCGGTGGTCGTGAGCTGCGCCCAGGCCGGCGCCGAAAGCCCGGCGCACAGCGCCGCTGCCAGCAGGCCGAGCCGGCGGATCGAGGTCGTTCTCATGGTGTTCTCCAGGGATGGCTTGTCTCGTGATTCGTCGGCGCGGGGCGCGCACCGGGCCGGCCCCGCCGCGTCGCGGTCAGCGCCAGCAGCGCGCCGCCCAGCAGCCAGGGCAGCGCGGGCTCGGGCACCGGCTGCGGGGTGGGTGGGTCGATCACGAAGCCGGGGTCGTCGCCTTCGCGGCCCGCGCGGTACTCGAAGAGCAGGTAGGCCAGCGTGCCGTCGCCGCCGACGCCCCACGAGAAACCCGCCACGCCCAGCAGCGCACCCGGCAGCACGAGGCCGCTGCCGGTGATGTCCGAGAGCGTCGGGTCGGCGACGCTGAATTCGGCCTGGTACACGTGCTGGAAGAGCCCGCCCGCGTCCAGCGGCGCGACGACCGCATCGTCGAAGGCGAGGTCGAAGCTCCAGTCCAGCAGGCCGCTTGCGCCCGACACCTCGACCGGCAGCAGGAAGCGCCCCGCCGGCAGCGGGTCGGCGAGCGTGGCCAGCGGGTCGTGCAGCGACACCGGCACGCCGGTGGTGGGCGTGCCGGGCGTGATCAGCGCGGCCTGCGCGGCGCCGGCCAGCAGCAGCGTGGCCAGGACGCCGGCCCGCACGTCGGACCGGCCACGCTGCCATGCGCGCATGGCAGCGCTCATTGCACGGCCGGCACGAGCAGGCCGATGAGGATCGCGATGATCGCGATCACCACCAGCCCGGCCCCGGTATAGACCGCATCGCCGACGCGGATCACGATCGCCGTCGTGTCGCCCTGCGTCTGCGCCGCGATGCGCACCGGCGCGCCGACCAGGTCCGGGTCGATGGCGTCGGTGACCTGGCCTTCCAGGAGGAAGCGGTACTCGTTGCGCACGCGTTCGCGCCGCGTGCCCGTGATCGCGAACTGGAAGCCCTGGCCCGGGTGCGCTGCGTCGCCGGCGCTGCCGGCGCCGGTGCCGGTGACGAGGTTGACGCGCAGGTCGAAGGCCAGGTTCAGCCGCCCGGCCAGGCCCGGCAGCTCGCGGTTCCAGACCATGCCGTGGCCGTACAGCGTATCGGCATCGGTCGCCGCGCTGGCGCGCGCGGCGCCGGCAGCCGCCGCGGCGAGTGCGGCGCCACCGGTGGCGAGCAGTTGGCGTCGGGAATTCATCGCGGGTCTCCGGTGCTGGGATGGCGCGCAGCATGCGTGCGGCAGCGGCGCGGCACGATCCTGAGCCCATGGGGGAGCCGGCTTAAACGTTCTGAATCGCGCCGCCGGGCGCGGTTTAAGCTTCGCGCACGCATGGCCGCCATCGACTCCATCCGCTTCGGGCAGGCCGGTCGCTACGAACTGCAGCCGGGGCGGCGCCGGCTGCTCGCGGACGGCGCCGCGGTCAAGCTGGGGTCGCGCGCCTTCGACCTGCTGGCGCTGCTGCTGGCCGAGCGTGAACGCACGCTGGCGCGCCACGAGCTGCTCGAACGCGTCTGGCCCGGCGTGGTGGTGGAACCGAACAACCTCGACGTGCAGGTGTGGGCGCTGCGGCGCGCCCTCGGCACCGAAGCCATCGCGACGATCCCCGGCCGTGGCTACCGCTTCACGCTGCCGGTCCAGCCGCCGCCGCTACCGGCCACGTCGGCGCGGCCCGCGCCACCGCCCGTGGCGGCGCCACTCGCACGGCTGATCGGCCGCGACGCGGATCTGGCCGAGCTGGCGGCGGTGCTGGAGGACCGGCGCTTCGTCACCGTCACCGGCGCCGGCGGCATCGGCAAGACGCTGCTCGTGCGCCACCTGCTGCAGCGCCTGGCCACCGAGCAGCGGCGCGACACCTGCTGGGTCGAGCTGGCCGCGTTGACCGACGACGCCGACGTGCTGCCCGCGGTGGCTGCCGCGCTGGGCGTGCCGCTGGGCGCGGCCGACCCGGCGCAGGCGCTGGCGGCGGCGGTGGCGCCGCTGCAGCTGGCGGTGGCGCTGGACAACGCCGACGCCGTGCCCGCCGGCACGGTGGTGGTGGCGCAGGCGCTGCGCGCGCGTGCCCCCGGCGTGCGCGTGGTGGTGACGAGCCAGGTGCCGCTGCGCATCGCCGGCGAGCAGGTGCTGCGCCTGGACGGCCTGGCGCTGCCGCTGCCCGATGCGGACACCGACGCGGTGCGGCGCGCGCCGGCCGTCGAGTTGCTGGTCGAGCGTGTGCGCCAGATGCAGCGCGCCTTCGTGCTCGGCGACGGCGATGTCGCGGCTGCGGCGGCGACCTGCCGCCTGCTGGACGGCAGCGCGCTGGCCATCGAGCTGGCGGCGGCGCGTGTGCCGCTGCTCGGCCTGGCCGGCGTGGCGAAGGCGCTGGGCGAGGCCGGCGCCGTGCTCGACCTGCCCGGTGCGGCGCAGCGCGACGCACCGCCGCGCCAGCGTTCGCTGCGCGCCGCGCTGCAGTGGAGCCACGACCTGCTGGGCGCGGTGGAGCAGCGGGTTTTCCGGCGCCTCGCGGTGTTTGCCGGCGGCACCTCGCTGGAGCTGGCCGAGGCCGTGCTGTGCGCCCCGGACCTCGACCGCTGGACGCTGCTGCAGGCGCTGGACGACCTGGCGGCGCGGTCGCTGCTGCAGGTGAGCGGCGACGCGGCGCCGCGCTACCGGCTGCTGGAGGCGCCGCTGGCGCTGGCGCGCGAACGGCTCGCCGCCGCACCCGAGGCCGCCGCGCTGCACGAGCGCCATGCGCGCGTGCTGGCGGCACGGTTCGCCGTCGCGCTGGACGAGGTGCTGGCCGGCCGGTCCACCGAGGACGCCTTCGTGCGCGAGGCCGAGCCAGAACTCGACAACGCGCGCGCCGCGCTGGCCTGGGCGCTGCAGCACGACGCGGCGCTGGCGGTGGCGCTGGCGCGACCACTGGGCACGGCGCTGACCAGCCGGCGTCTGGGTGAGGCAACGCGCGTCTACGACGCCACCGAGCCGCTGCTGCCGCAGGCGCGCGACGATGGCGTGCAACTGCACTGGCTGCTGGGCGCTGCGGCGATGCTGAACCTGCGCCAGCCGGCACGCGCGCTGCGGCTGGCGCAGCAGGCCGGCGCACTGGCCCGCGCGCGCGGCGACGAACGCAGTCTGGCGCGCGCGCTGTGCCTGATCGCGAGCAGCCGCGACCCGGCGGCGGCGCCGCTGCAGGACCATGCGCTGGCCGAGGCACTGGCGCTGGAACGCGACGACTGGCCGGCCTATCTGCGCCAGCACCTGGCCGGCGCCGAGTCGATCCGCGCCCACCACCGCGGCGACGTGGCGCGCTGCCGCGAGGCCACGCAGCGCCAGCTGCTGCTGGCCGAGGCGGCCGGGACGACGACCCATGCCGACGCCGCACGCACCAACCTGGCCGACCTGGAACTGGCCGCCGGCCGGCCCGCGGAGGCGGTGCGCCTGGGCCGCGAGCTGGTCGCGCGCTGGCTGGGCACGCGCAATGTGCGCTCGCTCGCCTCGGCGCGGCTGAACCTGGCCCAGGCGCTGCTGGCCTGCGACGACGCGGCCGCGGCACGCGCCGTCGCCGTCGAGGCCTGGCCAGGCGCCGCCAGCTGGATGCTGCAGCCCTACTGGGGCCTGGCGCTGGCGCTGCTGGCGGCGCTGGAGGGCCGGCCGCGCGCGGCCGCGGCGCTGCTGGGCTATGCCAACGGGATCTTCCGCCAGCGCGGCGAGCACCCCGAGCCGAACGAGGCGCGCACGCGCTCGCGGGCCGAGGGCCTCGCCGTCGCCGCGCTGGGCTCCGAGGCGGTGGCCGCACTTGCGGGCCGCGGCGCGTTGCTGAACGACGAGCAGGCTGGGCGGCTGGGGCTGGCGCGGCAGGACGGTGAGGGCGCCATCGCGTGAGCGCCCCCTTGAACGCCGGTCCGGGGCGCGCTCAGCGCTTCGGCAGCTCGAACACCAGGCAGGTCGTCGTGCCGTGTGCGTACACCTTGCCTGCGGCATCCACCAGCCGGGCCTCGGCGGTGGCGAGCTGGCGGCCGCTGTGGATGACCTGGCCGATGGCGCGCAGCGGCTCGCGGTGCGGCACCGCGCCGCGCACCAGGTTCACGCTCAGCTCGGCGGTGGTGTAGCCGCGGCCCGGCGGCATCGTCGTGTGCACCGCGCAGCCGAGTGCACTGTCGAGCAGCGTGGCATACCAGCCGCCGTGCACGGTGCCCATCGGGTTGAGGTGCATGGTCTGGGGCGTGCCCTGGAAGACGGCGCGGCCCTCGGCCACCTCGACGAGCAGGAAGTCCAGCGTGGCGCCGATGTGCGGGTAGGGCAGCTCGCCGCGCAGCATGGCCTGCATGAGCTGCAGGCCCGACAGCCCGGCCACCTGCTCGGGCCGCGCCACGCCGGCGCCGGCACCGGCGTCGCGTGCCGCGCGGATGCGGCGTTCGGTCTCGGCCCAGGACTCCGGGGCGGGGGTGGACTCGTTCATCGAAGTGCTCTCTCGGTCAGGGGGCGGGCGGGTCCTGCAGCGCCCGCAGCTCGCCGGCGGTGAAGCCGGCGCGCCGACGTGCGTCCAGGTTGAAGGGCGGCTTGGGCCGCGGCGCGCCGTGGCGCGCGGCCAGCACCGCATAGTGGGCGAGCGGGTCCAGGCCCTCGCGTTCGCACAGCCAGCGGTACCAGCGGTTGCCGATCGCGACATGGCCGACCTCGTCGCGCAGGATCACGTCGAGGATCTGCACCGCGCGCTGGTCGCCGGCGCGCGCCAGCCGCGCCTGCATCGGCGGCGTGGCGTCCAGCCCGCGCGCTTCCAGGGTGCGCGGCACCAGCGCCATGCGCGCCACCGGGTCGGCGGCGGTCTTCTCGGCCATCGCCCACAGGCCGTCGTGGGCGTCGAAGTCGCCGTAGGCATGGCCCAGCGTCGCCAGATGCCCGGCGAGCAGCGCGTAGTGCAGCGCCTCCTCCGCCGCCACGCGCAGCCAGTCGCGGTAGCAGGCCTCGGGCAGGCCGGGAAAGCGCCAGACGACGTCCAGTGCCAGGTCGATGGCGTTGAACTCGATGTGCGCCACCGCATGCAGCAGCGCGGCGCGGCCCTCGGCCGTGAAGGGCGTGCGCCGCGGCACCTGTCCGGGCGGCACCAGGCGCGGCCGCGGCGGGCGGCCGGGCAGCACCAGCGCCGCGGCCGCGGCCTGCAGGTCGGCCTGCACGTCGAACGTCGCCTCGCCGCGCTCGGCGGCCTCGTGCAGCGCACGCGCGGCGGCCACCTTGGCGGCCGGGTCGGCCAGTGCCAAGGCCCGCAGCGCGGCATGCCGGAGCTCCATCCCTAGAATTGTCGCTTTGATGCCGAGGGGGCCGCGTTGGCGATCTATCAGCTTGGGGACGACGTGCCCCGCATCGACGAAGGCGCCTGGGTTGCCGACAACGCCAGCGTCATCGGCCGCGTGCACCTGGGGCCCGACAGCAGCGTCTGGTACGGCGCCGTGCTGCGCGGCGACAACGAGCTCATCACGCTCGGCGTGCGCAGCAACGTGCAGGAGTGCAGCGTGCTGCACACCGACATGGGCTTCCCGCTCGTCATCGGCGACGAGGTCACGGTCGGCCACCAGGTCATGCTGCACGGCTGCACGGTCGGCGACGGGTCGCTGATCGGCATCCAGGCCGTGGTGCTGAACGGCGCGGTCATCGGCCGCGGCTGCCTGGTCGGCGCCGGCGCGGTGGTCACCGAGGGCAAGACCTTCCCCGACCACAGCCTGATCATCGGCGCGCCGGCCAAGGCGGTGCGCGAGATCACGCCCGAGCAGCTTGCGCGGCTGAAGCTGAGCGCGCTGCACTACGTGGAGAAGGCGGCGCGCCACCGCGCGCAGCTCAAGCGCATCGCCTGATGTCCGAGCTGCACAAGTTCCTCTTCGACGGCGCGCCGGTGCGCGGCATGCTGGTGCGGCTGACCGGCGCCTGGCAGGACCTGCTGGGCCGCCGCACGGCGGTGGGTCCCTACCCGCCGGAGGTGCGTGCGCTGCTCGGCGAGATGGCCGCGGCGGGCGTGCTGATGCAATCCAACATCAAGTTCAACGGCGCGCTGGTGCTGCAGGTCTTCGGCGACGGGCCGGTCAAGCTGGCGGTGGCCGAGGTCGGCAGCGAGCTGAACTTCCGCGCCACCGCCACCGTGGTCGGCGAGGTGCCGGCCGGCGCGCGGCTGGAGGCGATGCTCAACGTGCACGGCCAGGGCCGCTGCGCGATCACGCTGGACCCGCGCGAGCGCCTGCCCGGGCAGCAGCCCTACCAGGGCATCGTGCCGCTGCACGGCGACCGCCGCGAGCCGCTGCAGGAGGTGTCGCAGGTGCTGGAGCACTACATGCTGCAGTCCGAGCAGCTGGACACCAGGCTGGTGCTGGCCGCCGACGACCGTGTCGCCGCCGGGCTGCTGATCCAGCGCCTGCCGGTGGAGGGCCAGGGCAACCTCGCGGGCGGCGCGCGCAACGAGGACGAGATCGGGCTCTCGGAGGGCTACCGCCGCATCGCGATGCTGGCCGCGACGCTGACGCGCGAGGAGCTGCTCACGCTGCCGGCCGAGCAGCTGCTGCACCGCCTGTTCTGGGAGGAGAAGCTGCTGCGCTTCGAACCGCAGACGCCGCGCTTCGCCTGCACCTGCTCGCGCGAGCGGGTGCGCGGCATGCTGCGCTCGCTGGGCCGCGAGGAGTGCGACGGCCTGATCGCCGAGCGCGGGCAGGTGGAGGTGGGCTGCGACTTCTGCGGCCAGCCCTACCGCTTCGACGCGGTGGACGTGGGCGAGCTGTTCACGCCGGGCCGCGACCAGCCCCCCGGCACGCGGGTGGTGCAGTGATGCTGTACGCGCTGCTGAAGACCGCGCATGTGCTGGCCGTGGTGCTGTGGGTGGGCGGCATGGTGTTCGCGCACTTCTTCCTGCGCCCGTCGCTGGCGGTGCTGGCGCCGCCGCAGCGGCTGGCGCTGATGCACGCCGTGCTGGGCCGCTTCTTCGCCGCGGTGGCGGTGGCCGTGGCGGTGGTGTTGGCCAGCGGGCTGTGGATGGTGGGCCGCGTGGCGCGCCAGGCGGTGGCCGGCGGCGGCAGCTTTGCCTGGCCGCTGGACTGGAGCGTGATGACCGCGCTGGGCCTCGTGATGACGGCGGTCTTCGTCTTCATCCGCCTCGGGCCCTACCGGCGCTTCGCGCGTGCCGTGCGGTCCGAGACCTGGCCCGAGGCCGCCTCGGCGCTGGCGGTGGTGCGGCGCTGGGTGCTGGTCAACCTGGTGCTGGGCGTGGGGGTGATCGGGGTCGCGCTGCTGGCCTGAGTGCGGCGCGGGCGGCGGCAGGGCGGCAGCTCAGCGCCGCCGCATCAGCGCCTGCTCGGCCTCCGGCACGCAGCATTCGCAGCGCCAGCGGCGGCGGGCGGCCGCCTCGTCGACGCCGAGCGCGGTGAACAGGCCGCGGCGGGGGGCCGGCGCGCCGGGGGCGTCGCCCGGCCCCTGTGCCGCGAGCCGCGCCACCGCGGCCAGCGCCTGCGCCAGCCGCGCGTTACCCGTGCCGCCGACCACCGAGTAGGGCAGGCGGTGCACGCGCAGCAGCTCGCGCAGCGCGTCGTCCACCGGGCGCTGCACCTGGGGGCCGTCGCGCTGCAGGCCGTCGGGCACCCAGGGCAGGTCCAGCGCGGTCAGCAGCGTGGCATGCACCGTGCGGTGCAGCTCGACGGCCATTGCATCCAGCGAGCGGTCGCCGAAGACGATGCGGCTGTACACCGCCGTCATCAGCGCCGTCGTGTCGCTGACCACGATCTCGTGCGCCGCGGCAGCCTCCTCGATGCGCGCATGCTGCGCCCGGGCGATGGCCGCCTGCTCGTGCGCCGCCGGCGTGCGGCCGGCACGTGCGCACCACTCGCGCAGCACCTCGGGCACCCAGGCCACGCGCCGCCGGCCGTCCTGTGCCAGCGCGGCGGCCAGCGCGGCGGCCAGCGTGGTCTTGCCGGTGCTCTCGGCACCGACGACGGCGATGCGCAGCGCGCCGCTCACGCGCGCCCCCCGGCGGCCGCGCCGCGCTGCGCCCACACCCGCCAGCCGGCCACCGACAGCAGCGCGAACAGGGCATAGAGCAGCGTCGTCAGCCACAGGCCCTTGTGCGCGAACAGCGCCACGCTGACGAGGTTGACGAACAGCCAGACCGGCCAGTTCTCGACGAACTTGCGGCCGAGCAGGATCTGCCCCGTCACGCTGGCCACCGTGGGCAGCGCGTCGAACCAGGGCACGTCGCTGTCGGTGGCGTGGTCCAGGACCAGCGCCAGCAGCGGCCAGGCGGCCAGCGTGGCGGCCAGCGCGCCCCAGCGCAGCCGCGTGCTCATCCAGCGCACGACCAGCGGGCCGCCGCCGGCCCCGCGGCCGCGCAGCCACTGCCACCAGCCCCACAGCGCCACGGCGACGAAGACGAACTGCAGGCCGGCCTCGCCGTAGAGCTTCGCGTCGGCGAACAGCAGCGCATACAGCAGCGAGCTGGCGATGGCCAGCGGCCAGGCCCAGGGGTTGACGCGCATGTTCAGCAGCACCATCGCCAGCGCCAGCACGAAGGCCGCGATCTCCAGCCAGGTGACGGCGCTGCCCCACCAGGTGAAGGCGGGGGCGAGCAGCGGGCGTGCCGCTTCCAGCAGGTCGTTCAGCAAGGTCGGGGCGCCGGGCGCTCAGCGCCTGGGCGAGACCTGCACGAGGATCTCGTCGGGCTTGAGCATGCCGAGTTCGGCGCGTGCCTTCTCCTCGACCATCTCCAGGCCCTCGCGCAGGTCCTCGACCTCGGCGGCCAGCCGCGCATTGCGCTCGCGCGCCGCGTCGTTGGCGGCTGCCTGGCGCTTCAGCTCCAGCTCCAGCCCCATCACGTAGGGCAGGTTGCCCTTGCCCAGCCACAGGTCGGCCTGCACCGCTAGCAGCAGTCCCGCGATGACGACCGTGCTCCAGCGCATGGGCCTCGGGGCTCTACTTCAGGTTGTAGAACGCGCTGCGGCCGGGGTAGCTGGCGACCTCGCCGAGGTCCTCCTCGATGCGCAGCAGCTGGTTGTACTTGGCGATGCGGTCGCTGCGGCTCATCGAGCCGGTCTTGATCTGCCCGGCGTTGGTGCCCACCGCGATGTCGGCGATGGTGCTGTCCTCGGTCTCGCCGCTGCGGTGGCTGATGACGTTGGTCCAGCCGGCGCGCTTGGCCATCTCGATGGCCGCGAAGGTCTCGGTGAGCGTGCCGATCTGGTTGATCTTGATCAGGATCGAATTGGCCACGCCCTCGCGGATGCCGCGCTCGAGGATCTTCGTGTTGGTCACGAAGAGGTCGTCGCCGACGAGCTGCACCTTGCGGCCCAGGCGCTCGGCGAGCAGCTTCCAGCCGTCCCAGTCGCCCTCGTGCATGCCGTCCTCGATGCTGATGATCGGGTACTTGTCGCACCAGGTGGCCAGCATGTCGGCCCATTCCTGCGCGCCGAGCACCAGGCTCTCGCCCTCGAGGTGGTACTTGCCGTCGCGGTAGAACTCGCTGGCCGCGCAGTCCAGGCCGATGGCGACCTGCTCGCCGGCCACGTAGCCGGCGCGGTCGATGGCCTCCAGGATCATCTGGATCGCCGCCTCGTGGCTGGCCACGCTGGGCGCGAAGCCGCCCTCGTCGCCGACCGCGGTGCTCATGCCCTTGTCGTGGATGATCTTCTTCAGCGCGTGGAAGACCTCGGCACCAAACCGCACGGCCTCGCGGAAGCTGGGCGCGCCCACCGGCAGGATCATGAACTCCTGCAGGTCGAGGTTGTTGTTGGCATGCGCGCCGCCGTTGATGACGTTCATCATCGGCACCGGCAGGCTCATGCGGCCCATGCCGCCGAAATAGCGGTACAGCGGCAGGCCGGATTCCTCGGCCGCGGCGCGCGCCACCGCCATGCTCACCGCGAGCATCGCGTTGGCGCCCAGGCGGCTCTTGTTCTCGGTGCCGTCGAGGTCGATCAGGGTCTTGTCGAGGAAGGCCTGCTCCGAGGCGTCCAGGCCCAGCACCGACTCGCTGATCTCGGTGTTGATGTGCTCCACCGCGCGCAGCACGCCCTTGCCGAGGTAGCGTGCCTTGTCGCCGTCGCGCAGCTCGATGGCCTCGCGGCTGCCGGTGGAGGCGCCGCTGGGCACCGCGGCGCGGCCCATGGTGCCGCTCTCGAGCAGCACGTCGCACTCGACGGTGGGGTTGCCTCGGCTGTCGAGGATCTCGCGGCCGACGATGTCGACGATGGCGCTCATGCAGGTCCTTGGGGGAAGTGAGAAGTCGTTGCCGGTGTCAGACCGGGGCGGCCACGCCCTCGACCAGCACCATGTTGAAGCAGGCGGTGGCGCCCTGGCGCAGCGCGCGCGCGGCGACGTAGGCCGGGCTGTCGTACATCGCCTGCGCGGCCTCGAAGCTGGGGTAGCGCAGCACCGTCAGCCGCGGCGGGTGCCAGTCGCCCTCGAGCACGGCCATGCGGCCGCCGCGCACCAGGTACTCGCCGGCGAAGGCGCGCACGACCTCGGGCGCCGCCGCCATGTAGCGCTTGAACGCTTCGGGGTCCGTGATGTTCGACTCGACGATCAGGTAGGCGGCAGGCACGGCAGTCGCTCCCCGCTCAGCAGCTGAAGTCGTTCTCGAGCAGCGCTTGCTGCTTGACCACGCGGTCCAGCGCGACCAGCTGCTCCAGCAGCGCCTTCATGTGCTTCAGCGGCACGGCATTGGGCCCGTCGCTCAGCGCATGGGCCGGGTCCGGGTGGGTCTCCATGAACAGGCCGGCCACGCCCACCGCCACCGCGGCGCGGCTGAGCACCGGCACGAATTCGCGCTGGCCGCCGGAGCTGCTGCCCTGGCCGCCGGGCAGCTGCACGCTGTGCGTGGCGTCGAAGACCACCGGGGCGCCGGTCTCGCGCATGATGGCCAGGCTGCGCATGTCGGAGACCAGGTTGTTGTAGCCGAAGCTCGCGCCGCGCTCGCAGGCCATGAACACGTCGTCGGGCAGACCCTTCTCGCGCGCCGCGGCGCGGGCCTTGTCGATGACGTTCTTCATGTCGTGCGGCGCGAGGAACTGGCCCTTCTTGATGTTGACCGGCTTGCCGCTTTGCGCCACGGCGCGGATGAAGTCGGTCTGCCGGCACAGGAAGGCCGGGGTCTGCAGCACGTCCACCACGGCGGCCACCGCGGGCACCTCGGCTTCGGAGTGCACGTCGGTCAGCACCGGCACGCCGAGCTCGCGCCGCACCTTGGCCAGGATCTCCAGACCCTTGTCCATGCCCGGGCCGCGGAAGCTGGTGCCGCTGCTGCGGTTGGCCTTGTCGTAGCTGCTCTTGAAGATGAAGGGGATGCCCAGAGCGCCGGTGATCTCCTTCAGCCGCCCGGCCACGTCCAGCTGCAGCTGCTCGCTCTCGACGACGCAGGGGCCGCTGATTAGGAAGAAGGGCCGGTCCAGGCCGACCTCGAAACCGCAGAGCTTCATCTCAGGCCACCGCCTTGACCGGCTGCGCGCCGCCGCGGCGCGCCTGGTGCTCCAGCGCCGCCTTCACGAAGCTGCTGAACAGCGGGTGGCCGCCCCAGGGCGTGCTCTTGAACTCGGGGTGGAACTGCACGCCCATGAACCAGGGGTGCACCTCGCGCGGCAGTTCGACGATCTCGGTCAGCCGCTCGCGCTGCGTCAGCGCGCTGATCACCAGGCCCGCCTGCTGCAGGCGGTCGAGGTAGTGCACGTTGGCCTCGTAGCGGTGGCGGTGGCGCTCGGTCACGACCGGGCCGTAGATCTGGTGCGCCAGCGTGCCCGGCTTGACGTCGGAGCTCTGCGCGCCCAGGCGCATCGTGCCGCCGAGGTCGGAGCTGGCGCTGCGGCGCTGGATGCTGCCGTCGCGATCCTGCCACTCCTCGATCAGCGCGATCACCGGGTGCGGGCAGGCCGGCTCGAACTCGGTGCTGTTGGCATCCTCGAGCCCGGCGACGTGGCGCGCATACTCGATCGTCGCGACCTGCATGCCCAGGCAGATGCCCAGGTAGGGCACGAGCTGCTCGCGCGCGAACTGCGCCGCGAGCACCTTGCCCTCGATGCCGCGTTTGCCGAAGCCGCCCGGCACCAGCACGGCGTCGAAGCGCGCGAGCTGCGACACCGTGTGCGGCGTCAGCGTCTCGGCGTCGACATACTCGATCTCGACGCGCGCGTGGTTGTGGATGCCGGCGTGGCGCAGCGCCTCGTTCAGCGACTTGTAGCTGTCCGACAGGTCGGTGTACTTGCCGACCATCGCGATCCTCACCGCCGCCTGCGGGTGCTCGACCTCGTGCACCAGGCGGTCCCAGCGCTTGAGGTCGGCCGGCCGCGTCAGCAGCTGCAGCTTCATGCAGATCAGCTCGTCCAGCCCCTGCTCGTGCAGCAGCCGCGGCACCTTGTAGATGGTGTCCACGTCCTGCATGCTGATCACGCCGTGCAGCGGCACGTTGGTGAACAGGCTGATCTTCTCGCGCTCGTCGTCCGGTATCGCGCGGTCGGCGCGGCACAGCAGCGCGTCGGGCTGGATGCCGATCTCGCGCAGCTTCTGCACCGTGTGCTGCGTCGGCTTGGTCTTGAGCTCGCCGGCGGCCGCGATCCACGGCACGTAGGTCAGGTGCACGAAGGCGCTGTTGGCGGGGCCCATGCGCAGGCTCATCTGGCGCACCGCCTCCAGGAAGGGCAGGCTCTCGATGTCGCCGACCGTGCCGCCGATCTCGACGATGGCCACGTCCTGCGCCTCGGCCGCGCCGCGCATCACGAACTCCTGGATCTCGTTGGTGACGTGCGGGATCACCTGCACCGTCTTGCCCAGGTAGTCGCCGCGCCGCTCCTTCTCGAGCACGCTCTTGTAGATCTGGCCGGTCGTGAAGTTGTTGCTGCGCTTCATCCGCGTCGTGATGAAGCGCTCGTAGTGGCCGAGGTCCAGGTCGGTCTCGGCGCCGTCGTCGGTGACGTAGACCTCGCCGTGCTGGAAGGGGCTCATGGTCCCCGGGTCGACGTTGAGGTAGGGGTCCAGCTTGATCAGCGTGACCTTCAGGCCGCGCGACTCGAGGATGGCCGCCAGCGAGGCCGCCGCGATGCCCTTGCCGAGTGAGGACACCACGCCGCCGGTGACGAAGACGAACTTGGTCATTGCGAGCAGCCGGCGCGCGGGTGCTTGCGCAGGCTGTGGTGGTAAAGCCCGAGTATATCGGCGTGCCCTGCGGCGAGGCCCGGTCCCGGGGCGCGAGGGAACCCGGTGCGCTAACATTCGCATCGCTTGCACCAGGTGCCTGCCGCCCCGTTCGAAGGCGGCAGGTTGAACGGGAAACCGGTGGGCGGCGGCCAAGAGCAGTGAGGCCGTCGCGATTCCGGTGCTGCCCCCGCAACGGTCAGCGAGGAGCGTGTCGCACGACAGGCCACTGGGCCCCGCGGTCAAGACCGCGGGCCTGGGAAGGCGCGGCGCGCTTCCGGTCGGGAACGCTGTATTTCCCCGGCCGGCACTCGCGAGCCCGGATACCGGCCCGGTGCATGAGAGTCCGGCGTCGCGGTGGGCGGCGCGTGGGCGATGGCGTCCGCCCCTGGGCCGCCATGGGCCTGCGCGGCGTGCCGCCGCGGTGCCGGCGTCGCCAACGCTGGTCCGCACGGGGCGTGCGGCTGGAGGTTCCATCTTGTCTTCCCTGCCTTCCCGGGCCCGGGCGCGTGCACGCGCCGGCCGCTTCCTGCCTTCCTTCGTTCTGCCGGTCGGGCGCGCCGTCGGCGGCCTGCTCGCCGCGGCGGCCATCGCGGTCCAGGCCGCCGAACCCGTCGTCGTGACCGCTTCGCGCGAGCCGCTCGCGCCGCAGCGGCTGGCTGCCGACCTGGCCGGCATCGAGGCCGATCGCGTGCAGGCCAGCAGCGCCGATTCGCTGGCCGACCTGCTGCGCCGCGAGGCCGGCGTGCAGCTCTCGCGCAACGGCGGGCCCGGCCATGCCACGGGCCTGTCGATCCGTGGCGCGCCGGCCACGCAGGTGGTGGTGCTGGTCGACGGCATGCGCGTCGGCTCGGCCACGCTGGGCAGCACCGCGCTGGAGTCGCTGCCGCTGGCACAGGTGGACCGCGTGGAGGTGCTGCGCGGCCCGGGCTCCAGCCTCTACGGCGCCGATGCCGTGGGCGGCGTGGTGCAGGTCTTCACGAAGACCGGCGCACCCGGACGGCAGTTCGAAGGGCGCGCCGCCGTGGGCGGCTACGGCAGCCGCGAGGCGTCCGCCGGGCTGCGCGGCGCCGAGGGCGCATGGGACTGGGCCGCGACGCTGTCGCACGAGGCGAGCGACGGCGTCTCGACCCTGCGCCCTGGCGACCGGTTCGGCAACCACAACCCCGACCGCGACGGCCATCGGCTGGACGCCGCGCAGCTGCGCCTGGGCTTCGCCCCCGTGCGCGGGCATCGCCTGGGCGCGTCGTGGCTGCGCACGCGGCTGGTATCGCAGTACGACAGCAGCGAGTTCCTGCCGCCCACGTTCGCGCAGGACAACACGCCCGACTTCCGCACCCGCCAGGCCACCGAGGTGGCGACGCTGGACTGGCGCGGCACGCTCGGGCCCGCGCTCAGCGGCAGCGCACGTGCCGCGCGCAGCGAGGACGACACGCGCGACGGCGGCACGGTCACCGACCGCTTCCGCACCGAGCGCCGCCTGCTCGCCGCGCAGCTGGCCTGGAATGCCGGCGCGGCCGGGCAGCTCGTCGGTGCGCTGGAGCGCCAGGAAGACCGCGGCCGCTCCACCAGCTACGCCGCGCCGGTGCAGCGCCGCAACACCGCGGCGGTGGTCGAGTGGACCGGCAGCGTGGGCCGCTTCGCCTGGCAGGCCGATGCGCGGCGCGACGATGCCTCCGACCACGAGGCGGTCAGCACCGGGCGCCTGGGCGGCTCGGTGCGGCTCGCGCCGGGCCTGCGGCTGCGTGCGCTGGCCGGCAGCACCTTCCGCGCGCCGAGCTTCAACGACCTCTACTTCCCCGGCTACGGCGTGCCCACGCTGCGCGCCGAACGCGGCCGCAGCGGCGAGCTCGGCCTCGACTGGCGCCACGCCGACGGCGAGGCCGCGCTGACGCTGTGGCACAACCGCGTGCGCGACCTCATCGGCTACCAGCCCGACGCCAGGCTGTGCCCGCCCGACCCGGCCTATGCCTTCGGCTGCGCCGGCAACACGGCGCGCGCGAAGCTGCACGGCGCGACGCTGTCGGCGCGCCAGCGCATCGCCCCCGCCTGGACGCTGCGCGGCCAGCTAGACTTGCTCGAGGCGCGCGACGAGGCCACCGGCCAGCGCCTGCCGCGCCGCGCCGCGCACCAGGCCAGCGCCGAGGCGGCGTGGGCCGCGGGACCCTGGTCGGCGTCGGCCGCGCTGCTGCGCGTGGGCGAACGGCCGGACGCCGGCAAGCGCCTGGCCGCGGAGACCACGATCGACCTGCAGGCCGGCTGGCGCTTCGCGAAGGGCTGGCAGCTCCAGGGCAAGCTGGCGAATGCCACCGACCGCGACCTGGAACCGGCGCGCGACTACCAGGGCCTGGGCCGCCAGGCCTGGCTGGTGCTGCGCCACGACGCGAGCTGGTGAGCACGATGGCCGGGCCGCTGCGCCGCCTGCACGCTTGGCTGCTCGCCGCCGCGCTGTGCGGCGGCGCCGCGCTGACCGCCGCGGCGGCGCCGGTCACCGTGCGCGACGACCGCGGCGTCGAGCTCGGCTTCGTGCAGCCGCCGGCGCGCATCGTCACGCTGCTGCCCTCGCTGACCGAGACCGTGTGCGCGGTCGGCGGCTGCGCGCGGCTGGTCGCCACCGACCGCTATTCGAACCAGCCGGCCGCGGTGCTGGCGCTGCCCAAGGTGGGCGGGCTCGACGACGCGCAGGTCGAGCGCATCGTCGCGCTGCGGCCCGACCTGGTGCTCGCCGCGAAGTCCACGCGTGCGGTCGAGCGGCTGCAGTCGCTGGGCCTGCGTGTGCTGGCCTTCGAAAGCGACACCCACGAGCAGGCACGCGCCAGCCTGCTGGCCATCGGCCGCCTGCTCGAAGGCGAGGCCGCCGCGGCGCAGGCCTGGCAGGCCGTCGAGCGTGACCTCGCCGCCGCCGCGGCGCGTGTGCCGCCGGCGCTGCGCGGCGCGACGGTCTATTTCGAGGTCGCCGCCGATCCCTATGCTGCCGGCGCGGCCTCGTTCGTCGGCCAGACGCTGGCGCGGCTGGGGCTGGTCAATATCGCGCCGGCCACGATGGGCGCCTTCCCGAAGCTCAATCCCGAGCATGTCGTGCGTTCGCGGCCGGTGGTCGTGATGGCCGCGGCGCGCAACGCCGCCGAGATGGCGGGCCGCCCCGGCTGGGCCGGCCTGCCGGCGCTGCGCGAGGGGCGCGTGTGCGCGCTCGACGCCGACACCTACGAACTCGTCACGCGGCCCGGGCCACGCCTGGGCCGCGCCGCGCAGGCGCTGGCCGACTGCCTGGTGGCGCTGCCGCCGGTGCCGCCGGGCCCGGTCCCGACCTCGGCGCCCCGATGAACCTGTCGCGCCGCTCGCTGGCCTGGGCGCTGGTGCTGGCCACGCTGGTCGGCCTGGTGGCCGGGCTGGCGGCCGGCAGCGACGGCTGGTCCGGGGCAGCGCTGCGCGCGCTGGTCGACCCGGGTTCGGAGTGGCACCTCGTCGCCACCGAGATCCGTGCCCCGCGCACGCTGGGCGCCTGGTGTGCCGGCGCGCTGCTCGGGCTGGCCGGCGCCATCGCGCAGGGGCTGTTCCGCAACCCGCTGGCCGACCCCTACCTGCTGGGCTCGGCGGCCGGTGCCTCGCTGGCGGTCGTCGCGGTGCTGGCGGCCGGCGTCGCGCTGTGGCCGGGCGTGCTGCCGGCGGCGCTGGGCGGCATGGGGCTGGTCGGCGCGGCCTTCCTCGGCGCGCTGGGCGGCATCCTGCTGACGCTCCTGCTGGCGCGCGGCGCCAGCCAGACGCTGCGCCTGCTGCTGGCCGGCGTGGTGGTCGGCGTGATGCTCACCGCGGTGGCCGACCTCATCGTCACCACGGTGCCCGAGGCGCTGCGCGCACGCCAGAGCTTCATGCTCGGCAACACCGCGCTGCTGGGCTGGGACGGCGTGGCCTGGCTCGCCGGCGGGCTGCTGCTGGCCGTGCCGCTGGCCTGGCGGCTGGCACGCACGCTGGATGCACTGGCGCTGGGCGAGGACGGTGCACGCAGCCTGGGCCTGGACCTGGCGCGGCTGCGCGCGGCGCTGATCGGCGCGCTGGCGCTGGCCACCGGCCTGGCGGTCTCGCAGACCGGGCTCGTGGCCTTCGTCGGCCTCGTCGCGCCGCACCTCGTGCGCCGCGCGACGACCGCCACCCACGGCTACCTGCTGCTGGCCAGCGCGGCCACCGGCGGCGTGCTGCTGCTGCTGGCCGACGTGCTGGCGCGCAGCGTGATCGCGCCGCAGGAGCTGCCGGTGGGCGTGCTGACGGCGGTGCTCGGCGGCGGCTACCTGCTGGTGCTGCTGCACCGGCGCGGGGGTGCGGCGTGATCGCGGCGCAGGGCCTGCGCGTCGAGCTCGGCGGCCGCGCCGTGATCGACGGCGTCACGCTCGCCTTCACGCCGGGCTGGACGGCCGTCGTCGGCCCCAACGGCGCCGGCAAGTCCACGCTGCTGCGCGCACTGGCCGGGCTGCTGCCCGTGGCGCGCGGCAAGGTGTCGGTCGGCGGCCGGCCGCTGCCCGCGCTGGCGCCGCGCGAGCGCGGGCGCACGATCGCCTGGCTGGCGCAGCAGTCCGAGGCCGGCGGCGACCTCGCGGTGCGCGACGTGGTGCGCCTGGGCCGGCTGCCGCACACCGGGCTGCTGGGCACGCCCGGCGCCGTCGACGAGGCCGCCGTGGACGCCGCGATGGCCGAGACCGAATGCGGCGCCTTCGCGGCGCGGCGGCTCGCGGCGCTGTCCGGCGGCGAGCGCCAGCGCGTGCTGCTGGCGCGTGCGCTGGCGGTGGGCTCGCCGGTGCTGCTGCTGGACGAACCGACGACGCACCTGGACGCGCCGCACCAGCGCACGCTGCTGGCCGGCATGCGCCGCCGCGCCGCCGCCGGCGCCACGGTGGTCAGCGTGCTGCACGAGCTGACGACGGCGCTCGCTGCCGACCGCGTGGTGCTGCTGCATGCCGGCCGCGTCGTCGCCGACGGCGCGCCTGGCGACGCGCCGCTGCAGCGCGCGCTGGTGGAGGTGTTCGACGGCGCCTTCTCGATCGAGCGCCTGGCCGACCCGTCCGGCGGCGGCGAGCGCTGGGTCGCGCTGCCGCGGCTGTGACAGCATCGACACCATGAGCGGACCCCGACGCATCGTCGCGCTGACCGAGGAGACCACCGAGTGGCTGTACCTGCTGGGCGAGCAGGACCGCCTGGTCGGCATCAGCGGCTACACCGTGCGGCCGCGCCGCGCGCGCGAGGAGAAGCCGCGCGTGAGCCATTTCCTGGACGGGAAGATCGACCGCATCGTCGCGCTCGAGCCGGACCTCGTGATCGGCTTCTCGGACATGCAGGCGGCGCTGGCCGACAAGCTGATCCGCGCCGGGCTGAACGTGCTGGTGACGAACCAGCGCAGCGTGGCAGAGATCTTCGCCACGCTGCGCCTGATGGCCGCGACGATCGGCGCCGGCGAACGTGCCGAGGCCTGGATCGCCGGCTGCCAGGCGCGCCATGCCGCCATCGCCGCCGTCGCCGCGCGCTGGCCGCGGCGGCCGCGTGTCTATTTCGAGGAGTGGGACGACCCGATGATCAGCGCGATCCGCTGGGTCAGCGAGCTCGTCGGCGTCGCCGGCGGCGACGATGTCTTTCCCGAACTGGCGGCGCAGTCGCTCGGCCGCGACCGCATCGTCGCCGACGCGCTGGCGCCGGCGCGGCGCGCGCCGGACCTGATCGTCGGCTCCTGGTGCGGCAAGAAGTTCCGCCCCGAGAAGGTGGCCGCGCGGCCCGGCTGGGCCGAGGTGCCGGCGGTGCGGCGCGGGCAGCTCGCGGAGATCAAGTCCTGCGACATCCTGCAGCCCGGTCCGGCGGCGCTGACCGACGGGCTGGAGCAGCTGCACCGGCTGTGCGCGGCCGCCATGCAGGCGGCGGCCGACGACCGCTGATCGGCCCTGGCGACCGTTCGCACGCCCGACGCCGCGGTTCGTCGCAGCGGCCTCGCGCCGCGGCCGGGGGCGGCCGATGATTCCGCCATCGCATCACCTGCCGTTCCCCGGAGACCACCATGAACCACCGCCTGTTCGAACGTGCCAGCTCGCTGGGCCTGGCCTTCGTCGTGACGCTGGCCGTGCTGGGCAGCATCGACCTGATGGCGCAGCCCGATGCCGCCGGCGCGCTGTGGGCCGCGCTGGACGCGATGAACCCGCTGCGCGGCTGATCGCGATGAAGGCGCTGCTGCTCTTCGTCGCCTGGTGCCTGCTGCTGGTGCTGGCCTGGCCGCTGGCCGTGGCCGTGCTGCTGCTGGCACCGCTGGTCTGGCTGCTGTCGCTGCCGCTGCGGCTGCTGGGCATCACCGTGGATGCGGTCTTCGCGCTGGTGCGTGCCGTGCTGCTGCTGCCGGCGCGGCTGCTCGGCCACCGGCCCTGAGGGCGAGGGTAGGACTGCTCAGCGGTACTGCGCCGCGGTGATGAACATCGAGAAGGTCTCGCACCAGACGATCACCGCGCGCCAGGCCGCCGGGTCCACGTCGGCCGGCAGCGGCACGACGAAATTCTCGAAGGTCCTCACGTCGCCGACCCGCCGCATCTGCGGCTTGAGCCGCTCGAAGTCGGCCTTGGTCTCCACGAACTCGGGCGACAGGTAGAGCTTGTAGTCCGGACCCGGCGCCAGGCGCCCCTGCAGCGCCACCGCCTCGCGCGTGAGCGTGACCCGGCCCTCGCCCCAGTGCAGCGGGTCGCTGCCCTTCAGGTCGCGCCGGAACTCGGCGCTGAACAGCGCCTGCGCCGCGACCGCCTGCACCTCGCCGGCCGTCGGCGCCGGCGGCGCGATCAGGATCGGCAGCACATAGATGCCGGCGGCGAAGCCGGCTGCGGCCACGAGGCCGTGCGAGGCGATCAGCAGCAGGGTCTTCTTCATCGTCGGCACGGCTCCTCGCGGCAATCCCGCCCAGCGTGCAGCCTCGCGCCTGGACGCCCCCATGTCAAGCCGGCGTCAGTGCAGCCCGTGCACCAGCACCCGGTTGGCGTAGCGCTCCTCGCCGTAGCGGTAGTCCACGCAGCCGACGTCGCGCCAGCCCAGGCGCGCATAGAAGGCCCGTGCGCGCCGGTTGCCGTCCCAGGCCGTGAGCCAGGCGCAGGCGTCGCCGTGGCGCGCGGCCTCGTCCAGCGCCGCGCGCAGCAAGCGGCGGCCGAGGCCGCTGCGCTGCTGCGCGGGCTGCACGTACAGGCGCACGACCTCGGTGGCCGGGCCGGCGGCCGCCGCCGGCAGCGGGGGCGGCGCCGGCCGGCGCGTCTCCACGTAGCCGAGCAGGCGGCCCGCGCGCTCGGCGACGAGCACCTGCACCGCCGGGTCCGCGAGCCGGGCCGCGACGACCGCCGGCGCATGCTGGTCCAGCACCTCGGCGGCCAGCGAGGGCCGCACGCCGTCGGGCGCATAGGTGTCCAGGAAGACCTGGGTGCCCAGCACCGCCAGCGGCGCGGCATCGGCCGCGGTGGCCGCGCGCAGCAGCACGTCGTCGGCGGGCCCCGCGGGCGCCAGCGCGCGCACGTAGGCGACCGTGTGCCCGGCCTCGGCGAAGCCCAGCGCGCGGTGCACGGCCTGGCTGGCGAGGTTGCCGGCCGGCGTGTCGGAGGCCAACTCGCGGCAGCCCCGCGCCATGCCCCAGCGCGCGACCTCGTCGACGAGCGCACGTGCGATGCCCTGCCCGCGCCGCCCGGGCGCGACGTACAGGCCCTCGAGGAAGGCCACCGGCGAGGTCTCGCAGCCGTTCACGTGGTCGCGCCGCATCGCCGCCTCGGCCAGCCCGACGGCGCTGCCGTCGGCGTCGCGCGCCAGCCACTGCGCATAGCGCCGCGGATCGGCGGCGAAGTCCGCCATCTCGGCCTCGTGCTCCTGGCGCGGCGTATCCGGCCACAGCGCCAGGCGCAGCGCCAGCCAGTCTTCGCAGGGCGCGTCCAGCGCCTGGACGCGCAGCGGGCCCGTCATGGCCGCGCGGCGGGCGCGCTCAGCGTCCGCGGCCGCCGAAGGCCAGCAGCAGCACGCCGGCGGCGATGGCACCGACGCCGGCCCAGACCGGGACGTTGACGGTCTCCTTCTGCTCGACCTTCAGCTCCAGCGGCCCGAGCTTCACCGCGGTGTCCTCGCGGGTGTAGCTGAAGCCGCCGTACACGAGGGCCAGCACGCCCGCGACGACGAGCACGACGGCCACGATCCTGAGCGGGTTCATTGCGGGTCTCCGGCGGGTCGGGGGCGGCGCGCCGCTGCGCGCGGCGCAGGCCGCGTCAGCCGCCCTTGCGGCCGACGTCGTGCGGCTGGGTGTGGATGCGCTCGGCGGCGTCGCGGTCGAGTTCGCGGCGCGCCTCGACGTCCTCGATCAGCCGGCACTTGCGGATGACCATGTTGCTGCCGGTCGTGGCCTCGCGCGTGCACACGTACCTGGGGTCGGCCATCGCGGTGGCGACGTCGGGCTTGCGCGCGCTGGCGGCGTCGGCCGTGGGCGCCTCGGAGGGCACGGTCGCGCAGGCCGCGAGGGCCAGGGGCAGCACGAGGGTGGCGAGGATCTTCATGCGGAGTTCCAGTTCCTGGAGACGCCAGAAACCCCAAGCATAACCGCAGCCCGGGTGGGGGCAAGCCCTCGGCCTGCGGGTGCACGAGCCGCGCGGGCGCTCAACCGCGCAGGTGGCAGGCCACCCAGTGGCCGTCGCCGGTCGGCTTGAGCTGCGGCTTCTCGGTGTTGCACAGGGGCTTCTGCGCGATCGGGCAGCGGGTGTGGAAGTGGCAGCCCGAGGGCGGCCGGATCGGGCTGGGCACGTCGCCCTGCAGCGGGATGCGCTTGCGCTTCACGCTGGGGTCGGGGATGGGCACCGCGGCGAGCAGCGCTTCCGTGTACGGGTGCTGCGGGTTCGTGTAGAGCGCCTGGCTGGGCGCGATCTCGACGATGCGCCCGAGGTACATCACGGCGACGCGGTCGCTGGTGTGCTCGACCACGCTGAGGTCGTGCGCGATGAAGATGTAGGTCAGCTTGAACTGGCTCTGCAGGTCTTCCAGCAGATTGATCACCTGCGCCTGGATGGACACGTCCAGCGCCGACACCGCCTCGTCGCAGACCACCAGCTTGGGGTCGACCGCCAGCGCACGCGCGATGCCGATGCGCTGGCGCTGGCCGCCGCTGAACTCGTGCGGGTAGCGACGCATGTGGTCCGGGCTCAGGCCCACGGTGGCCAGCAGCTCGGCCACGCGCTGCTCGATCTCCGAGGCGTTCTTCGCCAGGCCGTGGATCACCAGCCCCTCGCCGACGATGGCGCCCACGGTCATGCGCGGGTTCAGGCTGGCATAGGGGTCCTGGAAGATGATCTGCATGTCGCGTGCCAGCGCGCGCAGCTCGTCGCGGCCGGCGGCGGTGACGCTCTTGCCCTCGAACCAGACCTCGCCGGCGGTGGGCTCGATCAGGCGCAGGATGCAGCGCCCGGTGGTGCTCTTGCCGCAGCCGCTCTCGCCGACCACGCCCAGGGTCTCGCCGGCCGCGAGGTCGAAGCTGACGCCGTCGACGGCGTGCACGCGGTCGACCTCGCGCTGCAGCAGCCCGCCCTTGATCGGGAAGTGCTTGACGAGGTCGCGCACCTTGAGCAGCGGTTCGGTCATCTCGTTCCCTTCGCCACCACGGTCGCGCCCGGCCTGCCGCGCAGCGGGCTCATGCGGGCACCAGGTCCAGGATGCAGGCCACCTTGTGGCCCGGCGCCACCTCGCGCAGCGGCGGCGTCGCGGCGCTGCACTCGGGCTTCGCGTGGCGGCAGCGCGCGGCGAAGCGGCAGCCCTCGGCGGGGTCGATCAGCTTGGGCACGGTGCCCGGGATGGCCTCCAGCCGCACCTTGTGCGTGGCCGCCGTGTCGATGCGCGGGATGCTGCGGATCAGCCCCTGCGTGTACGGGTGGCGCGGGTGCGCGAAGAGCTCGCCCACCGGCGCCTCCTCTACCACCTTGCCGGCGTACATGACCACGACGCGCTGCGCGACCTCGGCCACCACGCCCATCGCGTGCGTGATCAGCATCACCGACATGCCCAGCCGGTCCTTCAGCTCCTGCATCAGGTCCAGGATCTGGGCCTGGATCGTGACGTCCAGCGCCGTCGTCGGCTCGTCGGCGATCAGCAGCTTGGGGTTGCAGGCCAGCGCGATGGCGATCATCACGCGCTGGCGCATGCCGCCGCTGAACTGGTGCGGGTAGTCGCGCACGCGCCGCTCGGGCGTGGGGATGCGCACCAGCCTGAGCATCTCGATCGCGCGGTCCATGGCCTCGCGCCGCGACGCCCCCTCGTGCAGCCGCACCGATTCGGCGATCTGGTCGCCGACGCTGTAGACCGGGTTCAGGCTGGTCATCGGCTCCTGGAAGATGATCGCGATCTCCTTGGCGCGTATGCCCTGCATCTCGCGCTGCGACAGCGGGACCAGGTCGCGCCCCTGCCACAGCACCTGGCCGGCGACGATCTTGCCCGGCGGCATGTCGATCAGCTTCATCACCGTCTTGGCGGTGACGCTCTTGCCGCAGCCGCTCTCGCCGACCACGCAGACCGTCTCGCCGCGCTCGATGGCGATGTCCACGCCGTCGACGGCGTGCAGCCAGCCGTCGTCGGTCTTGAAGTGGGTCTTCAGGCCCCTGATCTCGAGCAGCGCCATCTACAGCACGCGCCGCGGGTCCAGCGCATCGCGCAGGCCGTCGCCTATGAAGTTGATCGTCAGCACGGCCAGGAAGATGGCCATGCCCGGGAACATCGACCAGTGCACCGCGATGTCCAGGTAGTCCTTGCTGTCGAACAGGATGCGGCCCCAGGTCGGCACGTCGGGCGGGAAGCCCAGGCCCAGGAAGGACAGCGTGCTCTCGCTGATGATGGCCGCGGCGATGTTGATCGTGCCGGCGACGATGACCGGCCCCAGCGCGTTGGGCAGGATGTGGCGCACGACCTGGCGCGAGGTGCTGGCGCCGAGCGCGCGCGCGGCCTCGACGAACTCCTTCTCGCGCAGGCTGAAGAACTGCGCGCGCACCAGCCGCGCCGCCGGCATCCAGCTCAGCCCGCCGATGACCAGCACGATCAGCAGGAAGATGCCGACCTCGGGCCCGAACGCGGCCTTCAGCGGGTCGCGGAAGAAGAAGATCAGCAGCAGCAGCACCGGCAGCTGGGGCAGGCTCAGGAACAGGTCGGTCAGCCACATCAGCGCGCTGTCTATCCAGCCGCGCGCGATGCCGGCGATGGCGCCGATGACGACGCCGATCACGATGCCGGTCAGCATCGCGCTCAGGCCCACGGCCAGCGAGACGCGGCCGCCGTACAGCATGCGCGCGAGCAGGTCGCGGCCCAGGTCGTCGGTGCCGAAGGGGTGCTTCAGCGACGGGCCGGCGAGGCGCGCGCGGAAGTCGATGTCGTTGATGCCCACGGTCCATACCAGCGGCCCGAGCAGCACCACCAGCACCACCAGGCCCAGCAGCCACAGGCTCCAGTAGGCCAGCCGGTGGCGCTTGAAGCGGCGCCAGGCCTCGGCCCAGGGCGACAGGCTGCGCGGCAGCGGCGCGTCGGCCC
>CAZUPH010000015.1:0-26661 GCA_964621995.1 uncultured Rubrivivax sp.
AGAACTGGTGGAACATCTGCCCCACCGGGCTCTTCAGGAAGGCCACGCCGCCGCTGTGGCCCGGGCAGTGCCAGCTGTAGCTGCCGTCCTGCGCGTAGTCCATCAGCGCCTTGAAGAACGGCGGCGCCAGTCCGTCGAGGTAGCTCTTGGCCTCGCGGATGATGTGCCGGGCCACGAACTCCGGCGTGTCCTCGAACATGTGGATGAAGCCGTGCAGCTCGCGCAGCACGTCGTTCGGGATGTGCTGGCTGGTGCGCGTCTCGCCGTAGATGTAGATCGGGATCTCCGCGTTGCGCAGGCGGATCTCCTGTATGAACTTGCGCAGGTTCAGCACCGCGAGCGATTCCTCGTCGCCGGCGATGATCTCCTCGTCGTCGATGCTCAGGATGAAGGCGCTGGCGCGGCTTTGCTGCTGCGCGAACTGCGAGAGGTCGCCGTAGCTGGTGGCGCCCAGGACCTCGAAGCCCTCCTTCTCGATCGCCGCGGCCAGCGCGCGGATGCCGAAGCCCGAGGTGTTCTCCGAGCGGTAGTCCTCGTCGATGATGACGATGGGAAAGTGGAAGCGGATCATCTGGGGTCCTCGCGCCGCGGCGGCGCTACGGCGCGCCGTCCATTGGAACCGGCAAGTGTAGGGTCGTCGCCGCGGCGCGGCCCGCGAGCGGCGCGCTCGCTACACTCGCCGCACACCCGATGACCGGGGACGGGAGACGACGGTGGACCTGAGCGCTGCCACATGGTGGTGGATCGCGGCCGGCGTGCTGGTGGCCGCCGAGCTGACCACCGGCACCTTCTACCTGCTGATGCTGGCGCTGGGCTGCGTGGCCGGCGCACTGGCCGCACATGCCGGCGGCAGCGCCACGCTGCAGATCGCGGCCGCCGCGCTGCTGGGCGGCGGCGCCACCGCGGCCTGGCACTTCAAGCGCGCGCGCAGCCCGCGCTCCGCGCCCTCGGACCGCAACCAGGACGTCAACCTGGACATCGGCCAGGCGCTGCACGTCGACACCTGGCACGCCGACGGCAGCGCGCAGGTGCGCCACCGCGGCGCCGCCTGGACGGTGCGCCTGGCCGACGCCGCGGCGACACCGGCGCCAGGGCCGCATGTCGTCGTCGCCGTGCAGGGCAACGAGTTGCGCGTGGCGCCGGCGCCGCCGCGCTGAATACCAACCAACGGTCTCGGAGGGCACCCCATGGAAATCGCGATCCTGCTGGCGATCATCGCCATCATCTTCATCGGCCGCACGGTCAAGATCGTGCCGCAGCAGACCGCACTGGTCGTCGAGCGGCTGGGCAAGTACGACCGCACGCTGGTGCCGGGGCTGAAGTTCGTGATCCCCTTCATCGAGCGCGTGGCCTACAAGCATTCGCTCAAGGAGGTGCCGCTGGACGTGCCCAGCCAGGTCTGCATCACCAAGGACAACACGCAGCTGCAGGTGGACGGCATCCTGTATTTCCAGGTCACCGACCCCAAGCTGGCCAGCTACGGCAGCAGCGACTACCTGATGGCGATCACGCAGCTGGCGCAGACCACGCTGCGCAGCGTGATCGGCCGCATGGAGCTGGACAAGACCTTCGAGGAACGCGAGATGATCAACGCCAGCGTCGTCAGCGCGCTGGACGAGGCGGCCATGACCTGGGGCGTGAAGGTGCTGCGCTACGAGATCAAGGACCTGACGCCGCCGAACGAGATCCTGCGCGCGATGCAGGCGCAGATCACCGCCGAGCGCGAGAAGCGCGCGCTGATCGCGGCCAGCGAGGGCCGGCGCCAGGAGCAGATCAACATCGCCACCGGCGAACGCGAGGCCTTCATCGCGCGCAGCGAGGGCGAGAAGCAGGCCGAGATCAACAAGGCGCAGGGCGAGGCCGAGGCGATCAAGGCCGTGGCCGACGCCACCGCCACCGCGATCCGCCTGGTGGCCGAGGCCATCCAGCAGCCCGGCGGCGAGCAGGCGGTGCAGCTCAAGGTGGCCGAGAAGGCGGTGGACGCCTACGGGCAGCTGGCGCAGAAGAACAACACGATGATCGTGCCCGGCAACATGACCGAGGTGTCGGCGCTGATCGGCACCGCGATGGCGCTGATCAAGGGCAGCGGCGGCGTGGCCGGCGGCACCGGCGCGCCGGGCGCCACCGGCGCGCGGATGCGCTGAAGTGGCCGCCGCGCCGGCGCTCAACGTGCTGGGCACGCCGCTGGTGGCGTGCAGCTACGACCCGCTGACCGGCTGGCTGCGCGACGGCTGCTGCCACACCGACGCGCAGGACGCCGGCAGCCACGTGATCTGCGCGCGCATGACGGTGGAGTTCCTCAACTTCCAGTTCGAGCGCGGCAACGACCTGATCACGCCGCGGCCCGAGTACCGCTTCAAGGGCCTGAAGCCCGGCGACCGCTGGTGCGTGTGCGCGCTGCGCTGGCGCGAGGCCTACGAGGCCGGCTTCGCGCCGCCGGTGGTGCTGGAGAGCACGCACCAGCGGGCGCTGGAGTTCGTGCTGATGGAGTGGCTGCGAGGGAAGGCCTGGAGCCCGGCCGCGGCGGGCTGACCGGCACGCGCCGCCGGCGGCCCGCCCTCGGGCCGGCGTCGAGCGCGCGCCGGCAACGCCCGCAGACGACATGAAAAAAGGGCCGGTACACGACCGGCCCTTCTCGGTGCAGGAGAGCGGACGCCTGGACTCAGGCGGCCTGCGCTTCCTTGCGACGGCGGGCGAGGCCCAGACCGGCCAGCGCCAGACCCACCAGCGCGACGGTGGTCGGCTCGGGAACACCGGTGATGACGCGCAGCTTGGCAGCGATCGCGGCGGTGTACGCGTCGGCATTCGCCAGGCCGATGTAGAACCCCTGCGTCGGGAAGTTGAACGGCATCGTCTCGTCGCAGGGCTGCGGATGGCAGATCGTGCCGGTCAGGTAGGCCTTCGTCGTGGAGTTGACGCCGATGCCTTCGATGCTGATGTTGTCCACGCCGGCGGCGACGATCGCGTTGCGGGCTGCGGTGCCGAGAGACTGGCTGTCGGAGTCACAGCACGGAGCGCCGTCGGTCGCGAAGTTGACGTACTGGAAGTCGTAGGTGCGACCCGGGATCGCCCCGCCGAACAGCGCGGTCTGCATCGAGTTGAAGGCGTCGGCGTAGTTGGTCGAGCCGCCAGTCGTATTGATGCCGAGGATGGACGCCTTCAGACCTGCAATGCTTGCCGCGGTCACGAGCGTCTTGTTGACGTCGATCGTCGCGCTACTCGCGAACGAAACGACCGACACCTCGTAGGTCCCGTCCTGCGGGATGATGTCCATCGCCGCGGCCAGGCCAGTGCGGATGGTGTTCCAACCGGCGACACCGATGCTGCCCGACCGGTCGAGGATGAACCCCAACTGCGTGATCGCAGCATGCGACGCCATGGACGTCATCGACATGGCCGCTGCCGCGACAGCGCCCAGCATGTATTTGCGAACTTGAGACACTCTCCTGCTCCTTTACCGGTTGCGATGGCGCGTCGTGCGCATCTGAACCTGCGACATTGCATGCACCGTGCCAGGAGATGGAAAGTCCCTACAAAACAAGCATTTAGCTGCACAGGCCGGTGTTCGTCGGCAAGCGAATGTAAGTCCGGCCGACACGCTAGGGCGCGCGCCTGGTCTGCCCGGTACCGGGGAAGCGCCCGAGCCGGGAACGCGTCAAATGCCTGTGTCCGCACGCGCCCGAGACGCTATCGTTCGCTCCCGAGTCACTGGGAAAGGTCCGTCCGATGCGTCGCAAGTCCTACCGCGCTGCCCTCGTCGGCCTGTCGTCGACCGTCATCCTGCTGGCGGCCTGCGGCGGCAAGTCCGAGGCGGACCTGATCGCGTCCGCCCGCAGCCATCTGGACAAGCGCGAGACGCAGGCCGCGATCATCCAGCTCAAGAACGCGCTGGAGAAGAATGCGTCGTCGGGCGAGGCCCGCGCCCTGTTGGGTCGCGCGCTGCTGGACGACCGCGACCCGGCGGCGGCGGAGATCGAGCTGCGCAAGGCGCTCGAGGCCGGCGCCCGCAAGGACTCCGTGCTGCCATCACTGGCGCTGGCCCTGCTGCAGCTGGGACACGGCGACAGACTGCTGGCGCAGTTCGAGACCGAAACCCTGCAGGACCCGCTGGCCCACGCCGAACTGAAGACGGCCATCGCGGCGGCGCACGCGCAGCGCGGCGACCGGGACCGCGCCCGTGAAGCGCTGGCCAACGCGCTGGCCGTGCGCCCGGACCATGCACCGGCGACGCTGGTGCAGGCCCGGCTGGCGGCCATGGACGACGATGTCGACGGCGCGCTGCGGCTCGTCGACGGCCTGCTGGCCAGGGACCCGGCCAACGAGTGGGCAGGTCAGGCCAAGGGTGACCTGCTGTGGTTCGGCAAGAACGACCTCGACGGGGCGCTGGAGACCCACCGGCGCGTGCTGGCGGCCCACCCCAAGGCCATCGGCTCGCACTCGTCGGTGATTTCCATCCTGTTCGGCAGCGGCCAGACGGCACAGGCGCGCGAGCAGTTCACCCGCATGAAGGCGGCGGTGCCGACCCATCCCGAGACGCTGTTCTTCGATGCCCAGTTTGCATTCCTGGACAAGGACCTGCGGCGCACGCGCGAACTGACGGATCTCGTGCTGGTGGCGGCCACGAGCCACTTCAAGGCCCTGGAGCTGGCCGCCGCGGCCGAGTACCAGCTCGGCAACCACGTGCAGGCGCAGGCCTTCGCCGACCGGGCGCTGAAGGTGGTGCCCGGCCTGGTGCTGGCGCGCCAGATCCAGGCGCGCAGCCTGCTGCGCGTCGGCCAGCCGGCACGCGCGCTGCAGACCCTGCAGCCGCTGCTGGCGAGCGCTGGCGTGGACGGCGCGACGCTGGCCCTGGCCGGCGAGGTTGCGATGCAGACCGGCGACGTGCAGCAGGCCGAGGCGTTCTTCCAGCGCGCCACGCGGGCAGCACCCGGCGACACGCGTATCCGTACGTCCGCCGCGCTGTCGCGCCTGGGCAGCGGCGCGGCGGGCGCTGCAGCGTTGCGTGAGCTGGAGCAGATCGCGCTGACCGACAGCGACACGCGGGCGGACCTGACGCTGATCAGCGCCCGCATCGCGAACAAGGACGCCGAAGGGGCCCTGAAGGCGATCGCCGCGCTGCAGGCCAAGACGCCGGCGCACCCGCTGCCCGACCAGCTGCGCGGCCAGGTGCTGGTGGCCAGACGCGACGCCGATGGCGCACGCAAGGCCTTCGAGGCGGCGCTGGCGAAGGACGCCAGGTACCTGCCGGCGGTCAATGCGCTGGCTGCGATCGACATGGCCAGCGGCAAGCCCGACGCGGCTCGCAAGCGCCTGAACGACCTGCTGAAGCTGGACCCCAGGAATGCGCAGGCGATGATCGCCCTGTCGGCGGTCGCGGCCGCGAGCGGCGGCTCGCCCGACGAGGTGCTGCGCCACCTGGTGGACGCCGTGAAGGCCGACCCGACCGACACCTCGGCGCATGGCGCGCTGATCGGGCACCACCTGCGCGCCGGCGATCGGGCGTCAGCGCTGACGGCGGCGCAGCAGGCGAGCGCCGCCTTGCCGAACGACACCGGCGTCATGGAACTGCTGGGCCAGGTGCAGATCGTCGCCGGCAATCCGCAGCAGGCGGTGGCGACGTTCCGTCGCCTGACCGCCCTTGCGCCCGACAACCCGCGGCTGCAGGTCCAGCTGGCCGAGGCCCTGCTCGCGACCCGGGACAACGCGCAGGCGGCGCGTGCGTTGCGCAAGGCGCTCGAGCTCGACCCTGGACAGGGCGAGGCACGGCGGGCCCTGGCGATCATGGCCCTGCAGGACCGGCGGCCGCAGGAAGCGCTGGCGATCGCCCGCGACTGGCAGAAGCACAGCCCGAAGGACGGCGGCGGCTTCGCGCTGGAAGGCGACGTCGAGGTCAGCCGGCGCAACTGGGCGCCGGCCATCGACGCCTACCAGGCGGCCCTGAGGCTCACCGAGGCCACCGAAGCGGCAATGAAGCTCCATGCCGCCTACCGCGCGGCCGGCCGTGGCGCGGAAGCCGACCGGGTCGCTGCGGACTGGGAACGCAAGCGCCCGCAGGACGCGGTGTTCCACTTCTACCTGGGGGACGTGGCCACCAACGACAAGGCCTACGGGCGTGCGGAGCAGCACTACCGAACTGTCCTGCAGTCCCAACCGGCCAACGCGCTGGCGATGAACAATGTCGCCTGGCTGTTGCTTCGGCAGTCCAAGCCCGGCGCGCTGGCGATGGCCGAACGCGCCGATGCCTTGTTGCCCAACCGCGCACCGGTGCTGGACACGCTGGCCTCCGCACAGGCTGCGGAGGGCAGGTTCACCGATGCCGTCAAGACCCAGCGGCGGGCCATCGCCGGGTCACCCGAGGACCCTCACCTGCAGCTGCGCCTCGCCGAGTACCTGCTGAAGGCGGGGCAGAAGTCCGAGGCGCGACAGCAACTCGAGGCCCTCGCCCGGCTGGGCGACAGGTTCAGCGCACACAAGGAGGTCGCCGCGCTGCAGCGATCGCTGTGATCGGTCGCTGTGCGTCCGGGTCGGAGAGCTTGACCGTCTAGAATTCGGCCTGCTCGGACGGGTGGATGAGCGGTTTAAGTCGCACGCCTGGAAAGCGTGTGGGGGTTAACAGCCCCCCGCGGGTTCGAATCCCGCCCCGTCCGCCAGAGACCTAGCATCCATGCGGGTTCCCAGCCGATCCGACCGGCTTACCCACGATTCGACCCACGATCCGAATCGGCACCATCCAGACGCAAGAAAGCCCGCGCGCAGCGGGCTCTCGGGTCGGCGCGGCGTGGCTCAGGCGCCAGCCTGCTCCCTGACGTGGCGGCGGTTCGCTTCGGGGCCGCGCAGCAGGCAGCGCAGCTCGTCCAGGTCCTCCTGGCCGGTGCAGACCGGGTCCACCGCTTGAAGGGCGACCGAGACGAGCTCTTCGCCGCGGATCGCCACCTGATGCGCTGCGGCCACGTCGTCGTCGCCGCTGTTCGCCGTGAGGCGCTGGATCACGCCCATCAAGGGCGCGAGCGCGAGGATCGCGTCCTGCGCCAGCTTCTGCCGCGCGAGCGCGCCGTCGTGTTCTGTGCTCATGTCGTGCTCCTCCTACAGCAGCGGCTTGACGGCCTCGCCTGTCGGGCTCAGCGAGCGCAGCCACTCCCCCGTGCTGTCGGTGTGCAGCCATGCGCTGGAGATCGCCGTCCCGCCGAGGGTTCGCCCCGCGATCTCCGCGCGCTGGCCGATCGCCGCGACGGTGGTGGTGGCCATTGCCAGGTGCGCCGCGGCTTCTTCGTGCGCGACCACGGCGAGCACCGAATTCAGGGCGGCGCGCACCGCCCACAGCTCGCCGGCCAGGTCACTGAACAGATGGCCCGCCGCGAGCAGCGCGACTTCCGGGTCGCGGGCCTGAACTTCGGTATCGTGTTGGGTAGCCATGATGTGCGGTCCTTTCGAGGTTGCACGTTGTGGTTAGGTCCGGCTCGGTGCTCGCAACACCTTGCCGGGCCGACTTGCCGCTGGTCCGCAGCGGCCACGGTTTCTATGCAGGCGGCTTGCCGGTCGCACGACGATAGGAGGCCTTCAGCCAGCGGCGAAACGCCTCGACGCCCACGACCGAGAAGGCCTCGACCTCGGCGCTCGTCGCCCTTATCTCAATGCGCCGATCGCGCGGCTCGCCAGCTGCAGGCGGTCGGCCGCGCTTCGGTTTCGGTGGTGGTGTCGCCATGCGGCCGATTCTGCACGGACAGAATGCAGCGCGTCAAGCGGTTTCTGTCCGGGCGATTATCGGAACGTGCCCAGGTCGCGCACGCTCATGCAGCCCCGGGAGATCTCCGCCACGATCAGTCGCCCGCCTACGGCGCTGGCGCGGACCTGCTGCGCCTGCAGCCGCGCCAGCGTCAGGCTGTTGGCGTCGCTGTCCGGCGCCACCGGTGGCCCCTCGGGGCCGGACCACGGCGCGATGATGTCGCGCACGTCGGGCACGTAGTCCGTGACCTGGCCCGCGGCGGATATCGCCCACAGCTTCGCCGCCGGCTGCCCGGCTCCGGTGACGCCTGCAACGACGAGCTCCAGCGCCATCGAAAGGTGCGGCGGCAGCAGCGGCCGCCCGGCTGCGAGCGCGCCGCGCACCTGTGCGTCGGCGCTGTCGAAAGTGAAGTCCTGCGCCGCGGCCAGCAGCGACCACAGCACGCGCGCCGCCAGGAAGTTGCCGCGGCCGGCGATCGCGACGTTCGCGCTCGGCAGCAGCATCACCTTGTTGACCTCGAAAGGGGCGCTCGCGGTCTCGTCTTCGGCCAGGGTGTCGCAGGCCAGCCGCACGCGGTCGGGCAGCACCAGCAGCTGCAGCAGGCTCACGCGAAGGCCCGGCGGTTGACGGTCATGCCGCCGACGATGCTGACGCCTGCCGCTGCGAACGCGCCGGCAGCCGAGCTCGAGTAGGCCGCGCTGACGGCGCCGCCGGTGTACGCCGAGGCCACCGCCACGACCAGCGTGGCCAGCAGCCGCCCGGTATCGCCGCCGCCGGCAATCTCGCCGAAGACGACGATGTCGCCCTCGCGCACCGGCTGCCACCAGTCCGCCCGGCCGATGTACTGCCCGTTGATGCAGCACGTCGCGGCGCGGCCGTGCGTCGGCGCCAGGTCGTTGATCGTCAGGTACTCGCCCACCGCCCACAGGTCTCGGCGGTCGAGCGCGGCGTGCATCGCACCGACGTGGGCCCAGCTTGCAGGGATGGTGCGGCGTAGTGCGAAGCTCATGCTCGTTCCCTTATCCGGTTGTCGATCGCCCGCCGGGCAGCGGCCAGGTCTTCGTAGGTCTCGACGATGGTGCCCTCGTCGACGAGCGCGAAGGCCCCGACGAACTCTCGCCCGCGGTCGCCGCGGCGGCCCCACAGATCGAGCCCGAGCTGCCGCCGCGCGATCGACCGCACCGCCAGGAACTGCGGGTCGGGCTGCGGGATGGCGAGCACGTCAGCACGCGGTCTGGGCCGGTGCCAGCTGGTAACGCGAAGTTTCGGCACGTCAGCCTCCACGCGCAGGCAGTACCTGCGACAGCCGCTGCCGGCTTACGCCCAGGAGCTCCGATGCCTCGCGGCGGTCTGCGCCGGCCTCCAGCAGCGCGGCCAGGCGCTCATGCAGCGGATGGCCGGGCCCAGGGTCGTGCGTGGCCAGGTCGGCCAGGCCGTCGTCGGCGGCGACGTGCAGTTGCACCCGGTCTGCTGGCCAGCACGCAGGCGCGCGCCGCGGGCGGCCGTGCAGCAGCGTGTCCAGCAGCATCGGCGTCATCGGGTCATTCCTCTGCAGGCGGGACGTACCCGCGCGGCGGCGGCTGCGGGATCAACGCGGGGCGCCGGAAGTAGGCGTCGGCGATCCTGCCGGCCGCCGCGGCGTCCTTCGCGTGCGATCGACCCAGGAACGCCACTACGCGAGGCCGCACCGTGCGCCATGCCTCAGCGTCGCCGGCAACCGCACGCACAGCCGCGCGCATCTCCTCCGCGGTCTTGAACCCGGCGGCGGCGGTGGCGCTGGCCCTGCGCTGACGTACGGGGATCATGCGGCTCCCCAGGCGACCCAGGGCGCATCGGCAGGATGTGCGGCGCCAGGATGCGCTGCAGTCCACGCTCGCCACCACTCGGGGACCTGCACGCTGTCGAGCGGCAACAGCGCTTCCCAGGGCACAGCGGCCCGGGCGGCGAACCACTCTTGAACGGACGTCGGAATCTCGGCCAGCGGGGTGCTGGCGGGGCGCCGGCGGGGCCTCTCCTTCGTCGCCAAGGTCATTCCCCAGGCGGCGCCAGGCGCAAGGCGCGGAAGGCGGCGATGACCTGCGCGCGGGCGTCGCGCTCGATCTGCACTGCAGGGTGCGCTCGCAGCTGGCCGAACCGGTCCCGCACGCATGGGCCGGTCTGGGCGATCAGCTTGCGCGCACCCTCGGCCCGATCGAACGCTTCGCACGCCACGCGCAGCAGGGCCAGCGCATCAGGGTCGTCGACGACGTGGGTCGTGCGCACGGCCGACCACATCTTGCGGGCGGCTGCGCTCAGGTGCGAGGGTGGTGCCAGCTTTGTCATGGTCAGAATTTCTCTATGCTGCGCGCGAGCCGCACCCTACGAATGCGAGGGGGCGCGGTTTCCGGCGTGCCCCGGTTCGAACATTCAGCCGCCCCCCCGGGGGCAGGCCTCATCCCTTCGGCGCTGCCAGGTGCTCCATCACGGCAGGCAACATCGCGTCGACCTTCGCCTGCACCATCCTGCTGAGCTGCCTCTCGACGAGGTAGCCGGCAATGCCAACTCCGAAGCCGGCGTCGGTCAGCATCCGCATGACCTCGGCTCGGCCCTCGGCCGCGTGGTGGTGAAAGTACTGGATCAGCCGGGCGCGTACCGTCGCCTGCGAGTCGGCGCTACTGGCCAGCCTCGCGAAGTCGCGCGGGTCATGTGCTTGGTCCATCGCGCGCCTCCAGCTGCAGCAGCCGCTCGCGCAGTTCGCGCGTCTCGGCCTCGAGTCGGTCAAGCCGGACTTCCAGGCCCCGGAACGTCGGCGACAACCACTCTTCGATCGCGTCGCCCATCTCTTTGAACAGCTCTGCAACCTTCATTGCTTCGCCTCCAGCGCGATGAGCCGCGCCTGCAAGTCGCTCACGGTCTTGTGCAGCCCGACCAGTTCGGCCGCGACGACCGCAGCCATCGCGAATGCGGCATCCTTCGCCGGGGCCTCGCGAACGGCCTCCGACATCCGCGTGTGCAGCGCCTCGGCGAAGTGGCCATGCCGCGCGATGGTTTCGGCCGCAGCCGGCGCGTCGAGGCGCTGGGCTGCGGCGCCGTGCAGGACGTGCCGCATGGTCAGCTCGACACCCGGCCGTAGTTCGCGCCCGTGATGCACACGACGCTGCCGGGCCGCGCCTTGAGCCAGGCCACCCGGCTGGTCACCATCAGGCCGACGCTTTCGGTCTGCCACAACGGGACCAGGGTGGTCGCCCCGGTCGGCGTGCCGGCGTGGCCGGTCGGGTTGTCGGCCATCTCGACCGCGCCGACCGACGACCGCGAGACCTCGCCCCCGGCGTCGCTGTAGACGACGCCCGACGTGTCCAGCAGCGTGAGCAGGCCGCCGGTGCTGTCCCACGGCACGGCCTCGCTGCAGATGACCGGGATCGTCGCCAGCTCGCCGCCGCGCGGCCCCAGCATCGCTGCCAAGCCGAGGCCGTCAGCAGCCAGGGCGATCTGCAGGGCAGTCGTCGGGTGCATCACGAGCACGGTCCTCGACCAGCGCCCCTCGAAGACCTCGGACGCAGCGGCCAGGTCGTCGGCCAGGTCGCCGGTGCTCGCGACGGCCGGCGCGTCGTGCGTGACGCTCGGCGGCATTTCGCCCGCGATGCCGACGTTCGCCGGATCGACGAACGCGCGGTCCTGGGCCTCGACCCCTGCCGCGGCCAGGTCGTCGGTGAGCACGTCTTCCGCCTCGCTCGACCGCAGCAGTTCCTCGCTCGTCACGACCAGCGCGGAGACGCGCAGCGGGCGCAGGCGCTCACGGTCGAAGGCAGCCGCGGACAACGGCGTCGCCCTGCCGGCGGCGGACCAGAACGCAACAGCGGTGCCGGTCTGAGCCACGACCGGCACGTCTGCAGGGACGCGGCGCAGCCCAGCGCGACCGATGATGGTCTGCGGTCGCCAGCTTTCGACAAACTCCAGCGCGCCGGGCTGCACCAGCTCGCCGCCGTAGCCGTCCGGCGTGGCGCCGGCGACGCCGGCCTTGACGAGTCGGGCGGCCTCGGAACCGCGCCCGAACCGGCTTTCGGCCAGGGCGACGGCCTCTTCAGGATGGCAGGTCAGCGCGCGCACGATGACGCTGCGGGCGAAGTCTTGGGCGCCGCGGCGCGCCAGTGGGTCCATGTACATCGTCAGCCCTCTCTGTGGGTAGCGGTGTCCGAGTCTGGATCAGGTGCCGCAGGCGGTCCATGCACAGACATGCGCTCCTATGCGGTTCCGTGCAACAACTTGGCCAGGTCCGCCACCCGGTACCAGCGCCGGCGGGCGACCAGCACCGGCTGCAGCAGCGGCTCGCCGTAGCACGTGCGGTTCCTGAGACTGCCGACGGCCAGGCCCAGCGCCGCGGCCGCGCCGGCTTCGCAGACCAGCCCGGCCAGCGTGACCGCGTGCCCCGCCTGGCGCAGCCGCTGTGCCAGCGCCTCGACCTCGCGCTGCTGGTCGTGCGGGTCGGCCTCGGGCAGCGTGTGGCCGCAGTGCTGGCAGCGCCGCGCAGTCATTCTTCGCCGCCCGGCCTGTGTGCTGGGCAGTGCTGCGGGAGCGCTGCCAGGTCCCGGCAGACTGCGGCGCTCGCCAACCCGGCGGCCCTGTACTGGCGGCACCGGCCGGCGGTGTAGTTCTGGCACGTGACGCAAGCCCCGCGCGGATCGTCGGCGTCGCGTCGGGCCAGGCGGCGGGCAACCCGGTCTGCTTCGTCGGCCGGCCAGCCCCAGCGCAGCAGCCGAGCGCGGGTCGCCTCGTGCTTGCGGCTAACGGCTAACGCGGCTAGCTGGCTAGCCGATGCCGGCTCCGCGACTAGCCGGTTAGCCGGACTAGCCGTTAGCCGCGCTTGCGCAGCGGCTTCGATGCGGGCCAGGTCAAGCACGGGGACGCACCTCCCAGCGGTCGCCACTGCGGCGGATGTAGGCGCGCTGCGCCAGCTCGGCGAGGAGCGTGCCAAGGCCCTCGGCCTTCAGCTCGCGCAGCGGGCGGGGGCTGAACTGCAGCACGTCGGAGTGCTTCACGCTGGTGCCGCGCTCGTGCAGCCACTGCGCCAGCGCGTGCAGGCGCGCCTGGTGCTGCTGCTCGCGGCTTTGACCCTGCAGCCGAACGTGCTCGCGCAGGTAGAAGTCAGCCAGCGCCAGCCCGCCGCGCATCGCATCGGCCTCGACGACCGCCGCGTCGTGGTCTTCGATCAGCGTCAGTACACCAGCCATGCGCGCTGCGTGTTCGGCGGCCTTCGATGCCCAGGGGCGCACCCCGGCAAGGTCGCCGCCGGGCGCCTGCTCGCGCTCGGCCTCGTCATAGAAGGCGCACCACAAGGCCCGCGCCTCACGGGTCAGGCTCAGGCGCCGCGGACGCAGGGCCACGCCGTCGCCGTCCTTGTCGGTGGGCACCGGCAGCGCCAGCAGTCGCCGCAGCGCCTCGTGATAGGCCCGCACCGCCGGGTGCTCGCGTGCCGGCAGCGCGTCGTCGCGGAACAGCCGCGTCCCGGCCAGGGTGTCGGGCTGGGCGATCAGGCACCGGGCCAGCAGCCCCTGGCCCTGCGCCAGCGGGTCGGACAGCAGGGCCTTGAGCACTACGGGCTGCACCAGGATGTGCAGGCTGACGCGGCGGCCGAACAGCACCGATAGCCCGTCTGTGCGCGTCAGCGCGTCCAGGGTCTCGGCGCTCCATGCCTTCAGCAGCCAGGCGATGCCGGCGGATCGGCGCTCTTCGCGCAGCGAATGTCCACCCAGGAGCTCGGCACCCTCGGCACTAAAGAGTCCCACGTGCGGCTGCGTGCGCAGCAGGTGATGCAGTCCCTCGGTCGTTGCCTTGCTGACGATGATCGACGTGGCCGGGGAGGGTGAGTCGCCTTCGTCGCCCTTCTTCCCGCGCCGATCTTCGCGCCACTGAGCCTGGGCATGCGCGTGCCGCGCCGCATCGGCCCTGCGCCGTTCCTCAATAGGCGCGCACACGATGGCGTCGGCGGCACTCTTGCGGTCGCCGCTGCCGGCACTGGTGACGACGAACAGCGACAGCGGCGCCGCCTCGCCGTGCGGCATCTTGACGTCGGCGTGCGCCTGCGCGGCCAGCGCAGCAGCGGCTAATGTGGCTCCTCCGGCTAATGCGTCGGGAACCTGCACCAGATCGGCGATCGCGCTCGCTGCAGCGCCCAGGATCGGACCCAGGGCCTCCAGCGGGAACGGCGCCGGGCCCTGGGGCCTGAGCTCGGGCAGCGGGTCCAGCACCGGCCAGTGCGCCGCGTCCAGGGCCTCGACTACCCGCGATCGCGCGGCGTCGCTGGGCACGAAGTTCGGTTTCGGAACGGCGCTCATGCGGCGGCCTCCACGGCGATGCGCTGCACGATGGCCGCGGCTTCGAGGAATCGACGCCAGTCCGCGTCGTTCGGAATGAGACCGCCGCGCAAGTCGGACGCGACCACGGCGCAGACGTTCAGCTCGAGGCCGAGCACGATCAGCGCATCGCGTGCACTGAAACTGCGCGGCTTCGTGGTGGTCGGCGGCCTGCCGTCGTCGACCCATGCGCCAAGGTCTCGCGCGCCCTGCCGAAAGTCGCTGCCGCTCAACAACATGTAGTGCGCGAGCACGTCGCCGCCCTTGGCGCCGCAGGCCATGCAGATCCACCCGCCCGACTCGGTGTTGACTCGCAGGCTGTCGCGCCCACCGTGGAAGTCGCAGCGCGTAGTCCGCCACCGGCCGCTGCCGGTGAGCACCAGGCCCATGCGGTCGGCGTAGTCGGCCCAGTCGGGCAGACGGTCCCGCGCAAAGGTGCCGGTCATCGCAGCGCCCCCACGCGAGCCAGCCAGGGCTCGACCTCGCTGTCGTCCAGCTCGCGGCAGAGGTTCCATCGGCTCGCCAGCCAGCGGCCATCGGCCAGGCGGAGTAGCGCGATTCCCTGCAGCGCGGCCGTCGCTGCGAGCGTGGCGTCTCGCTTGCGGTCGGCGTCGGACTGCTGGGCCGGCTCGGCGGCCGGCTGCGCGGCGGCGGTCATCAGGCGGCCTCGGCGCGCTTGCACTGCTCGTCAATCCAGCGCTGCACCTCGCTGCTGCGCCAGGCTGTCGCGCCCCCGCCGACCAGCTTGATCGGCTTCGGGAACCGGCCATCCTTGGCCATCTGGTACAGCGTGGACTTCTTGTAGCCCGTCGCGGCCATCACGGCCGGCAGGCGCATCAGGGTTTCGGTCATCACTCGCCCCCTTGAACCCGGGGCGCCCGTTTGGGCGCTGTTGTCCGTGTTCGGATGGGCGAATCGTCAGACCGGAATCGGGCTACTTTGGGGACAGAAAATCGCCGCGGCGCGCAGCGTCGGCCAGCCACTGCGGGCAGGTGCCATCGACCCCTGAATCTCGCAGCCGCTGCAGCACGCGGCCGAGTGGCAGCGCAGCCAGTGCACTCATCACGTCGTCTGGCAGCCCCAGCGTGCGGCGATCGAACTCGGCAACGTCGCGGGCGACCGCTGCGCGCTGCCTCGCGGGCAGCCGCTGCGCGCGATGCCGTGCCGCGTGCTTCTTGACGGTGGCGACCGGGACATGCAGCCGCCGCGCGACCTCGTTGATCGCCGCGGCCATCGCCCCGCGTTGCGTGCCGATCCGCAGCTCAGTCTCGAACACGAGGCGCGCGATCATCGGGCCGCCGCGGCGCAGCCGGCGGTCGGTCATGGGCAGGCTGTCAAGGGCGGGGCGCCCGCGCCCGCTATGCGGCACGGCAAAGCACCCCGCCAGCTCAAGCAGCGCGGCCGGCCTCTTGCTCACGCGGCGCGCGCCTTCATGCCAACCACTGCCCCGCCCTGCGCCGGTCTGTCGCAGTGGTCGGCCCATGCCTGCATCAGTCGGCGCCGTTTCTCCAGCGCATCGCCGCGCAGATACGCGGCTTCCGTCTTGTCCCGGGTGATGTGCGCCAGCGCGCCCTCCACGGTCTCTCGCGGGTAGCTGGTCTGCTCCGTGGCCCAGGTCTTGAACGTCGCGCGCAGGCCGTGCACGGTGTACTCGCCCAGGCCCATGCGCTTGAGCAGCTGCAGCCCCGCCATGTTGGACAGCGGCTGGTTCTCCTTCGCGCCCGGGAAGACGTGGCCGACGTCGTCAGCCACCAGCGTGCGCAGCAGCCGCACCGCCTGCTTTGACAGCGCGACGCGGTGCTCTCGGCCGGCCTTCATGCGCTCGCCGGGGATCGTCCAGATCGCGGCGTCCAGATCGAACTCGGCCGCCTTCGCGTTGAATGCCTCGCTGGTGCGGCACGCCGTCAGCGTGATGAGCTCGACGGCGCGCGCCGCGGTGCCCGGCTGCTGGCGCAGAGCCGCGACGAAGGTGCCGATCTGCTGGTACGGCAGCGCTGCGTGGTGCTCGACCGTGGCCACCTTGCCCGGGTCGGGCAGGAGCACGTCGAGGTGCCCCTTCCAGCGCGCCGGGTTGCTGCCGGTGCGGTAGCCCGCCACCGTGGCCCAGTCCAGCACGGCCTCGATACGCTGGCGCAGCCGGCGCGCGGTCTCGGTCTTGGTGGTCCAGATCGGTCTGAGGATGGACAGGACATGCCCGGTCTCGACCAGGTGCACCGGCATCTGCCCGATGACCGGCGCGGCGTAGGTGGTCAGCGTCGATCGCCACTGCTCGCGGTGCTTCGCGTTGCGCCACTTCGGGCCGTGCGCGGTGATGTAGGCCTCGGCCGCTGTGGCGAACAACGGCGCCGCTGTCTTCGTCGCCGCCATGCGCTCGCGCCGCTGCTCGATCGGGTCGACACCCTCGCGCACCAGGCGCCGGCATTCCTGCGCGCGGTCTCGGGCTTCGGCCAGGCTCACGTCCAGCACTGGCCCCAGGCCCATCTCGCGCGCCCTGCCCGCCAGGGTGAACCGGAACACCCACGACTTCGTGCCGGCGGGCGACACCTGCAGCCACAGGTTCCCGCCGTCGCCGTAGTAGCCCGGCGCCCGCAGCTTCGCGACGGCCCCCGCGGTCAGCTTGAAAATCGTCCGCCCAACTGGCTTACCCATGTCTCTACCCACGTTCGCCACGCTGGACGGGACTGTACCGGGTTGCACCGCTTCGGACAATGGCAACGCTCAGAATCTAGCACTGGCGCGGCTTCCCGGCCGGTGCGACGGAATCGCTCGGACGGCGCTGGACTGCTCGCCAACGGACGCCCCGTCCGCCAGCGCTTGCGCGCACTCCCTGCTGCCGCGTACTTCTGCCTTGATCGGTCTGCGTCGGCGAACCTTGCCGCCGCAGGTCAGGCGCGCAGAACCATTGCCGATCGATGGGATCCGAAACGGATGCTTCGGGTCTTCTTCATCCTCGCCGCGCTGGCCTGGCTCGTCCCGGCCGCCGCTCGGGCGGACCCGCTGAACTCGCCGTCCTGCCTATCGGCACTGCAGGCACTGACCCAGGCCGAGCAGGCCACCACACGAACGCTGCCGGCGTCGGCATCCAGCGCTCGCGGCACAGACGGTGCGAGGACCGCGCCCCCGCGGTGCTCGCCGCCCGGCGCGCTGCTGCCGAGGCCTGTCTGGGCACCACCGACGACACCCCGCCGCCGGCACGCCAGCTGGCGCCGCTGGCGGTGGACCGGATCCCGGGGCCGGACCTGCACCGCGACGTGGGGCCTCTGCCGGCGACGGCGCCGTCGCGGGCCTCGACGCCGCCCGCCGTGCTCGCACCGCCACTGCACATGACCACGGTCTGCAACGCCGACGGCTGCTGGACGACCGAGGGCCTGCGCCTGCAGCGCCAGGGGTCCGTGCAGCAGGGCCCGCGTGGCCCCTGTCTGCAGATCGGTGGCGTGCTGAACTGCCCCTGATCGCGCGGCCCGGGTCCGGGCCCTGGCTCCGGCATCGGCCGCGCGCCGCCCGCCGAGCGGGTCACGCGCCGCGGCCGCGCCCCGCCCTCACCTCCTCGTACAGCGCCAGATACTCGCGCGCCGGCCCGCCCCAGGACAACTTCTGCGCCATGCCGCGCGCCATCGCCGCCTGCCAGGCCACGCCGTCGCGCCTGGCCGCCACCGCCCGCGCCACGCAGGCCGCCAGCGCCGCCGGCGTGGCCTCGTCGAAGACGAAGCCGGTGCCGTCGGGCTGCTGCACGTCGGTGACGGTATCGGCCAGGCCGCCCACGCGGCGCACCAGCGGCAGCGTGCCGTAGCGCAGCCCGTACATCTGCGTCAGCCCGCAGGGCTCGAAGCGCGAGGGCACGGCGATCACGTCGGCGCCCGCGATCAGCCGGTGCGCCCGCGCCTCGTCGTAGCCCACGTGCACACGCACGCGCCCCGGCTTCGTGCGCTCCGCGATCGTGTAGGCCGCCTCCAGCGACGGGTCGCCGGTGCCCTGCACCGCCAGCTGCACGCCCTGCGCCAGCAGGTCCGGCAGCGCGCCCAGCACCAGGTCCAGGCCCTTCTGCGCGGTCAGCCGGCTGACCACCGTGAGCAGCAGCGCGTCATCGTCCTCGTCCAGGCCCAGTTCGCGCTGCAGCGCGCGGCGGCAGGCCCGCTTGCCCTGCGGGCGCTCGGCGTCGTAGCGCTCGGCGAGGGCGGCGTCGGTGGCCGGGTTCCAGACCTCGTCGTCGATGCCGTTGAGGATGCCCAGCACATGCGCGCCGCGGCCGCGGATCACGCCGTCCAGGCCGCAGCCGAATTCCGGCGTGGCGATCTCGCGCGCGTAGCTCGGGCTGACGGTGGTGACACGGTCCGCAAACTTCAGTCCCGCCTTCATGAAGCTGAGCTGGCCGTGGTACTCCAGCCCGCTGGGCGCCAGCAGCCGGCTGGCCAGGCCCAGCAGCGCCCAGTCGTGCATCGGGAACAGGCCCTGGTAGGCCAGGTTGTGCACCGTGAAGACGCTGGCCGCGGCGGTGGGCGGGTGCTCGGCGACGTAGGGGCAGCTCATCGCGGCGTGCCAGTCGTGGGCGTGCACGATGTCGGGCACCCAGGTCGGGTCGGCGTCGCCGGCGGCCAGGTGCGCCGCCACCCAGCCCAGCAGCGCGAAACGCTGCAGGTTGTCGGGCCACTCCTCGCCGTCCGGGCCCTGGTAGGGGCTGCCCTCGCGCCGGTACAGGTAGGGCGCCTCGATCACGTACACCGGCAGCCGGGTGCGCGGCATGCGCGCCAGCAGCAGCCGCACGCGCAGTGCGCCGAAGCAGGCGCCGATGTCGATGATGCCGCGCGCGCCGTCCACCGCCTCCAGCACCGCCGGGTAGCCGGGCAGCAGCAGCCGCACGTCGGCACCCTGCTGCGCCTGCGCCACCGGCAGCGCCGCCACCACGTCGGCCAGCCCGCCGGTCTTGACCAGCGGGAAGACCTCCGCCGCCACGTGCAGCACCTTGGTCGGTGTCGCCATCTGCCCTCCTCGCTCGCTCGTTCGTTCTTCTGCCGGCGCCCTGCGCCGCGGCCGCCTACAGGCGGCGCAGCATGTCGCGCGTGACCAGCGTGATGCCGTTGTCGGTGCGGTGGAAGCGCGCCGCGTCGGCGGCCGCGTCCTCGCCGACGACCAGCCCGTCGGGGATCACGCAGTCGCGGTCGATCACCGCCCGGCTGATGCGCGCATGCCGCCCCACCTGCACGCCGGGCAGCAGCACGCTCCAGTGCACCTGGGCGTGCGAGTGCACGCGCACGCTGGAGAACAGCACGGTGCGGAAGACCGAGCCGCTGACGATGCAGCCGCCGGAGACCAGGCTCTCGATGGCCATGCCGCGGCGCTCGGGCTCGTTGTGCACGAACTTGGCCGGCGGCAGCTGCGGCTGGTAGGTCCAGATCGGCCAGTTGGTGTCGTACAGGTTGAGCTGCGGGTCGGTGGCGGTGAGGTCGATGTTGGCGTCCCAGTAGGCGTCGATCGTGCCCACGTCGCGCCAGTACGGCGGCTGCCCCGGCTTGGTGCCCACGCAGCTCAGCTCGAAGGGGTGCGCCGCGGCCACGCCGGCCTTCACCATCTTCGGGATGATGTCCTTGCCGAAGTCGTGGCTGGAATTCGGGTCCGCCATGTCGCGCTCGAGCTCGCGGAACAGGAAGCGCGCGTTGAAGACGTAGATGCCCATGCTGGCGAGCGCGCTCTGCGGGCGCCCGGGCATGGGCGGCGGGTCGGCCGGCTTCTCGACGAAGTCCACGATGCGCCGGTGCTCGTCGACGGCCATCACGCCGAAGGCACGCGCCTCGTCGCGCGGCACCTCGATGCAGCCCACCGTGCACTCGCGGCCCAGCGCCACGTGGTCGGCCAGCATCAGCGCGTAGTTCATCTTGTAGATGTGGTCGCCGGCCAGCACGACGACGTAGTCGGCGCGGTAGGCGGCCAGGATGTCCTGGTTCTGGTACACGGCATCCGCGGTGCCGCGGTACCAGTGTTCCTCGTCCACCCGCTGCTGCGCCGGCAGCAGGTCCACGAACTCGTTCATCTCGCTCTTCAGGAAGGCCCAGCCGCGCTGCAGGTGGCGCAGCAGGCTGTGGCTCTTGTACTGGGTGATCACGCCGATGCGCCGGACGCCGCTGTTCATGCAGTTGGACAGCGCGAAATCCACGATGCGGAACTTGCCGCCGAAATACACCGCCGGCTTGGCCCGGCTGTCGGTCAGGTTCTTCAGGCGGCTGCCTCGCCCGCCGGCCAGCACCAGCGCGACGGCGCGCCGCGGCAGATCCAGGCTCTGGGCCACATCGACGGGTCGCATGGTGTCTCCTTGGTTGAAGTGTTCGAATGCAGTCAAACTACAACGCTTCGGCTTGACTTGTCCGAGGTGCCGCGGGACCAGAGCGGCCAGAGTAACTGAAGTACAACATCAGGTTTCAGCAATAAATGCCTGTTTAATAATGACAGACTCCTGGTCGATTGATCTAGGTGAAGCGGCATTAACGCCTGTCCAGTCCATCCTTTGATCGGAAATGTAGTGGAACTACATCGTCGGAACATGCAAAACGTTTGACGGCACGGCGGCCGTTCAGGGACACTCGGCGCACCGGCCCCACGGCCACCGAATCGCGCGCGCCGCGGGCGCCGCAGTGCCATGCAAGAGACGATCCAGCACCCCGCTCCTTCCGTCAGCCCGTCGCCTTCCGGGCCGGTGGCGGCCGTCGAGCAGCACCTGCTCGCCACCGTCGCCGCCCAGCCCGCAAGCGCGACCCCGACGGAGATCATGCACGCGGTGGCCCAGGTGGCGCGAGAGCAGTTGTCCCGACGCTGGGTCGCCACCGACAGCGCCGACCGTGCCGCCAAGGCGCGCCGCGTGCACTACCTGTCGATGGAATTCCTGGTCGGCCGCTCGCTGGCCAATGCGCTGGCCGCGCTGGGCCTGGACGGCGAGATGGCCGCCGCGGCGCGTGCCCACGCCTGCACGCTGGAGGACCTGGCCAGCCACGAGGCCGACGCCGCGCTGGGCAACGGCGGCCTGGGGCGGCTGGCGGCCTGCTTCCTGGACAGCATGGCGACGCTGGAGCTGCCCAGCTTCGGCTACGGCATCCGCTACGAGTTCGGCATGTTCAAGCAGGCCATCCAGGGCGGCCGCCAGGTCGAGTACCCCGACGCCTGGCTGGAGGACGGCACGCCCTGGGAGTTCCCGCGCCCGGAGATCCACTACCGCGTGCGCTTCGGCGGCTGGGTGGAGCAGGCGGCCGGGCCCGGCGCGGCGCCGGTCTGGCGCCATGCCGGCGAGGTGCAGGCCAAGGCCTACGACATGGTGATCCCCGGCCATGGCACCGAGCGGGTGTCCACGCTGCGGCTGTGGAAGGCCGTGGCGCCGGCCAAGATCGACCTGCACGCCTTCAACAGCGGCGACTATGCGCGCGCCGCCGAGTTCAAGAATGCCTACGAGAACATCTCGTGGGTGCTGTACCCCAACGACAGCACGCCCGCCGGGCGCGAGCTGCGGTTGCGCCAGGAGTATTTCTTCACCAGCGCCAGCCTGCAGGACATCCTGGCGCGCCACCTGTCGGAGCACGGCCGGCTGGACAACCTGGCCGACCAGGTGGCGATCCACCTCAACGACACCCACCCGGCCATCGGCGTGGCCGAGCTGATGCGGCTGCTCGTGGACGAGCACGGCCGCGCCTGGGCGGACGCCTGGGCGACGACGCAGCGGATCTTCAGCTACACCAACCACACGCTGATGCCCGAGGCGCTGGAGACCTGGCCGGTGGCGCTGATGCAGCAGGTGCTGCCGCGCCACCTGGAGATCATCTTCCGCATCAACCACGACTTCCTGGCCGAGGCCGCGGCGCGGCGCCCCGGCGACCTGGAGTTCATGCGCCGGGTCTCGCTGATCGAGGAGAACGGCGAGCGCCGCGTGCGCATGGCGCACCTGTCCATCGTCGGCAGCCACAAGGTCAACGGCGTCTCGGCGCTGCACTCGGAGCTGCTGACACGGACCATCTTCGCCGACTTCGCCGGGCTGTGGCCGGAGCGCTTCACCAACATGACCAATGGCGTGACGCCCCGGCGCTGGCTGGCGCAGGCCAACGGCGGCCTGGCCGCGCTGGTCGACGCCACGATAGGCCCGCGCTGGCGGCTGGACCTGGACCAGCTCTCGCGGCTGGCGCCGCATGCGTCGCGCGAGGACTTCCGCGGCGCCTTCCTGTCCGTCAAGCATGCCAACAAGGTGCGGCTGGCCGGCCACATCCGCGCCGCCACCGGCATCGCGGTCGACCCGGCCAGCCTGTTCGACGTGCAGGTCAAGCGCATCCACGAGTACAAGCGGCAGCTGCTCAACCTGCTGCAGGTGGTGGCGCGCTACCAGGCGATGCTGGCCGACCCGGGGGCCGACTGGGTGCCGCGCACGGTGATCATCGCCGGCAAGGCGGCGTCCAGCTACGCCGCGGCGAAGGACATCATCCGCCTGGCGCACGACGTGGGCAGCGTGATCAACCACGACGAGCGGCTCAGGGGCCGGCTCAAGCTGGTCTTCGTGCCCAACTACGGCGTCTCGGTGGCCGAACTCGTGATGCCCGGCGCCGACCTCTCCGAGCAGATCTCCACCGCCGGCACCGAGGCCTCGGGCACCGGCAACATGAAGCTGGCGCTCAACGGCGCGCTGACGATAGGCACCGACGACGGCGCCAACATCGAGATCCGCCAGCAGGTCGGCGACGACCACATCTTCATCTTCGGGCTCTCGGCGGCCGAGGTCGAGGCGCAGCGCGCCGCCGGCTACCAGCCGCTGCGCCTGTACGAGCACAACCCGCGGCTCAAGGCGGTGCTGGACGCCATCGCCGGCGGCGCCTTCAGCGAGGACGAACCCGGCCGCTACCGCGGACTCGTCGACTCGCTGCTGTGGGGCGGCGACCGCTACATGCTGCTGGCCGACTTCGACGCCTACCTGGCCGCGCAGGCCCGCGTGGACGCGCTGTGGCGCGACCGTGCCGCCTGGGCCGCGAAGGCAATCCTGAACGTCGCCGGCATGGGCTTCTTCTCCTCCGACCGCACGATCCGCGAGTACGCGCGCGAGGTCTGGGGCCTGGCGCCCCGCGCCTGATGCGTCGTACCGCGACGACAGCGCGCCGCCACCGCCGATGCTGAGCGCCGACGACACCGAGGCGCTGCGCCAGGCCCGTCACGGCGACCCCTTCGCGGTGCTGGGCCCGCACCGCGGCGACGACGGCCGCACCTGGGTGCGCGCCTGGCTGCCCGGGGCTGCATCGGTGCAGGCGCTGGTCGAGCGCCGGCCGCCGGCGGCGCTGGCGCTGCGGCACGCCGACGGCCTGTTCGAGGGCCCGCTGGCCGAGGGCTCCGCGGCCTACGTGCTGCAGGTGCGCTGGGCCGACGGCACCCTGGCCGTGCTGGAGGACCCTTACCGCTTCGGGCCCGTGCTCGGCGAGCTCGACGCCTGGCTGCTGGGCGAGGGATCGCACCTGCGGCCCTTCGAGGTGCTGGGCGCCACGCCGCGCGCGCACGAAAGCGTCGAGGGCACGGCCTTCGCGGTCTGGGCGCCGAATGCCTCGCGCGTCAGCGTGGTCGGCGAGTTCAACCTCTGGGACGGCCGCCGCCACCCGATGCGGCTGCGCCGCGAGTGCGGGGTCTGGGAGCTGTTCCTGCCCGGCGTGGCGGCGGGCGCGGCCTACAAGTACGAGCTGCTGGACCGCGACGGCCGGTTGCTGCCGCTGAAGGCCGACCCCTATGCGCGGCGCGCCGAGCTGCGGCCGGCCAACGCCAGCATCGTGGCGCCGCTGCCGCCGGCGCTGCCGGCCGCGCCCGGGCGGCGGCGCGCCAATGCGCTGGACGCGCCGGTCAGCATCTACGAGGTGCACCTGGGCTCCTGGCGCCGCCGCGTCGAGGAAGGCGACCGCTGGCTGGACTGGGACGAACTGGCCGACACGCTGGTGCCCTATGCCGCGGAGATGGGCTTCACGCACCTGGAGCTGCTGCCGGTCACGGAGCACCCCTTCGACGGTTCCTGGGGCTACCAGACGCTGGGCCTGTATGCACCGACCGCCCGCCACGGCAGCCCGGAGGGCCTGCGCCGCTTCGTCGCGCGCGCCCATGCCGCCGGCGTCGGCGTGATCCTGGACTGGGTGCCGGCGCACTTCCCGGCCGACGACTGGGGGCTGGCCCGCTTCGACGGCACGGCGCTGTACGAATATGCCGACCCGCGCGAGGGCTTCCACCGCGACTGGAATACGCTGATCTACAACTTCGGGCGCACCGAGGTGCGCAACTTCCTCGTCGGCAGCGCGCTGTACTGGCTGGAGCGCTACGGCATCGACGGCCTGCGCGTCGACGCGGTCGCCTCGATGCTGTACCGCGACTACAGCCGCCAGCCCGGCGAGTGGATCCCCAACGTGCACGGCGGGCGCGAGAACCTGGAGGCCATCGCCTTCCTGCGCCGGCTCAACGAGGTCGTCGGCGTCGAGCGCCCGGACGCGGTGACGCTGGCCGAGGAGTCCACCGCCTTCCCGGCCGTCAGCCGCCCGCCCTGGGCCGGCGGCCTGGGCTTCCACTACAAGTGGAACATGGGCTGGATGCACGACACGCTGAAGTACATGGCGCGCGACCCCGTCCACCGCCCCTGGCACCATGGCGAGATGAGCTTCGGGCTGGTCTACGCCTTCAACGAGAACTTCGTGCTGCCGCTGTCGCACGACGAGGTCGTGCACGGCAAGGGCTCGCTGCTCGGCCGCATGCCCGGCGACCGCTGGCAGCGCTTCGCCAACCTGCGCGCCTACTACGGCTTCATGTGGGGCCACCCGGGCAAGAAGCTGCTGTTCATGGGCGGCGAGTTCGCCCAGGAGCGCGAGTGGAACGACGCGCACAGCCTGGACTGGCACCTGCTCGGGCAGCCCGAGCATGCCGGCGTGCAGCGCCTGGTGCGCGACCTCAACGCGCTGCTGCGGCACAGCCCGGCGCTGCACACGCAGGACTTCGTGCCCGCCGGCTTCGAGTGGGTGGACCACGAGGATGCGCGCCGCAGCCTGCTGGCCTTCGTGCGCCACGGCAGCGACGGCTCCTGCCTGCTCGTCGTGAGCAACTTCGCACCCGTCGTGCACCATGGCCTGCGCCTGGGCGTGCCGCGCGCCGGCGCCTGGCGCGAGGTGCTGAACACCGACTCGGCGCACTACGGCGGCAGCAACGCCGGCACGCCGCTGGGCGCGGCGCACAGCGAGGCGGTGGCCAGCCACGGCCGGCCGCAGTCGCTGCTGCTGACGGTGCCGCCGCTGGCCACGGTCTTCCTGCAATGGACGGGGTGAGCAACGGCGCCGCGTCGGGCCGGGCGCTGGCCGCGGCCACCGCGACGCTGGAGACCGGCCGGCCCTGGCCGATGGGCGCCGGCATCGACGGCGACGGCGTCAACTTCGCCGTCTTCTCGGCCCACGCCACGCAGGTCGACCTGTGCCTGTTCGACGACGACGGCCAGACCGAGCTGGCCCGGCTGCCGCTGCCCGCGCGCAGCGGCGACGTCTGGCACGGCCGGCTGCCGGGCGCCGGCGCCGGACTGGTCTACGGGCTGCGCGCCCACGGCCCCTGGCGACCCGACCGCGGCCACCGCTTCAACCCGCACAAGCTGCTGCTGGACCCCTGGGCGCGCGAGATCGTGCCGCCGCCCGGCGGCTTCGACTGGTCCGGCCCGCACCACGGCGCCGACCGCGAGCACCCGCAGCACCTGGACCCGCGCGACAACGCCCGCGGCGCGCACAAGGCGCGCGTGGTCGCCGACGCGCCCGCGCCGCCGCCGCTGCCGCGCCGCCCGCTGCCCGACGCGCAGGCGGTGATCTACGAACTGCACGTGCGCGGCTTCACGAAGCGCCTGCCCGGCGTGCCCGAGGCCGAGCGCGGCACCTTCGCCGGGCTGGCCAGCGAGGCCGCGATCGCGCACCTGCGGCGCCTGGGCGTGAGCACGCTCAGCCTGCTGCCGGTGCAGCAGGTGATGTCCGAGGAGCACCTGGTGCGGCGCGGGCTGGTCAACTACTGGGGCTACAACACGCTCGGCTTCTTCTGCCCCGACCCGCGGCTGGCCGCCACCGCCGACCCGCGCGCCGAGTTCCGCGCCATGGTCCGCCGGCTGCACGAGGCCGGCTTCGAGGTGCTGATCGACGTCGTCTACAACCACACGCCCGAGGGCGACGAGCGCGGGCCGACGCTCGCCTGGCGCGGCCTGGACAACCGGTCCTGGTACCGCGCGCCGCCGGGCCACCCCGAGCGCAGCGAGAACTGGACCGGCTGCGGCAACACCGTGGACATCCGCCACCCGCGCGTGCTGCAGTGGGTGATGGACAGCCTGCGGCGCTGGGTCGCCGACTTCGGCGTCGACGGCTTCCGCTTCGACCTCGCGCCGGTGCTCGGCCGCGGCGACCACGGCTTCGAGCGCGACGGCCCCTTCTTCAAGGCCGTGCTGCAGGACCCGGTGCTGCAGCGCGTGCGCCTCGTCGCCGAGCCCTGGGACCTGGGGCCGGGCGGCTACCAGGTCGGCGGCTTCCCGCGCGGCTGGCTGGAGTGGAACGACAGGTTCCGCGACACCGCGCGCGCCTTCTGGCTGGGCGGCGACTGCACGCGCGGCGAGCT
>CAZUPH010000015.1:26671-33826 GCA_964621995.1 uncultured Rubrivivax sp.
TTGCTACTTCGTCAATTCCGGGACGGAGGCGAACGAGCTCGCGCTGCGGCTGGCCGGCTCGTCGGACCTGTACCAGGGGCGCCAGCGCTCGCCGCTGGAGTCGGTCAACTACCTCGTCGCGCACGACGGCTTCACGCTGCACGACCTGGTCAGCTACGACCTGCGTCACAACGAGGCCAACGGCGAGGGCAACCGCGACGGCCACGGCCACAACCTGAGCTGGAACTGCGGCTGGGAGGGCCCGACCTCGGACCCCGAGGTGCTGGGGCTGCGCGCACGGCTCAAGCGCGCGCTGCTGGCCACGCTGCTGCTGGCCCAGGGCACGCCGATGCTGGCCGCCGGCGACGAGCTCGGCCACACCCAGCACGGCAACAACAACGCCTACTGCCAGGACAACGCGACGAGCTGGATCGACTGGGCACAGGCCGACGAGGCGCTGATCGACTACACCGCGCACCTGCTGGCGCTGCGCCGCCGCCTGCTGCCGCTGGCGCCGCGCTGGTACACCGGGCTGCCGGACGCCCGCGGGCGCCACGACCTGGCGTGGCTGCGGCGCACCGGCCAGCCGATGACGGCCGAGCACTGGAACAGCCGCATGTCGCGCATCGTCGGGGCCTGGATAGGCGTGCCCGGCGGCGGGCGCGACCCGCTGCTGCTGCTGGTCAACGGCCGCGCGATGGACGCCGACTTCGTGCTGCCGCCGGGCGACTGGGTCGCCGAGCTCGACAGCACGCAGCCCGACGGCCGCAGCCCCTGGCGGCGCCGCGACGCCGCCACGGACACGATCGCCCTGCCCGCCCGCTCGCTGCTGCTGCTGCGCGACGCCAGCGGCGCCGGCGGCCCGATCCCCCCGCCTGGAACGCTGCCATGAGACTGCCCCGCGCCAGCGGCGTGCTGCTGCACCCGAGCTCGCTGCCCGGCCCCTTCGGCTCGGGCGACTTCGGTCCCGAGGCCCGGCACTTCGTCGACTGGCTGGTCGCCGCCGGCCAGCGCTACTGGCAGGTGCTGCCGCTGGGCGGCATCGGCCCGGGCAACTCGCCGTACATGAGCACCTCGGCCTTCGCCGGCAACGTGCTGATGGTGGACCTCGCCGAGCTGGCGCGGCAGGGCTGGCTGGACGCCGCGGAGCTGCAGCCCGCGCCCGGCCTGGACGCCGCGGCGGTGGACTTCGCGGCCATGGTGCCGTTCCGCATGGAGCGCCTGGCGCGCGCCGCCGCGCGCTTCGCGCAGGCGGGCACGCCGCAGCAGCGCGTGGCCCACGACGCCTTCGTGCGCGCGCAGGCATCCTGGCTGGACGACTATGCGCTGTTCATGGCGCTGTCGGAGGCCGGCGGCTGGCGCGACTGGTGCGACTGGCCGGCACCGCTGGTCGCGCGCGACCCCACCGCGCTGGCCGCGGCCCGCGGCGAGCATGCCGGGCGCATCGCCTTCTGGACCTTCTGCCAGTGGGCCTTCTTCCGCCAGTGGGCGGCGCTGAAGGCCTATGCCAACGAGCGCGGCGTGCGCATCGTCGGCGACGCGCCGATCTTCATCGCCCACCACAGCGCCGAGGTGTGGGCCAACCAGCACCTGTTCGAGCTCGGCGCCGACGGCCGGCCCACGGTGGTGGCCGGCGTGCCGCCGGACTTCTTCAGTGCCACCGGGCAGCGCTGGGGCAACCCGCTGTACCGCTGGTCCGCGCACGCGAAGGACGGCTACGCCTGGTGGGTGGAGCGCGTGCGGCGCAGCTTCGAGCTCGTGGACCTGCTGCGCATCGACCACTTCCGCGGCTTCGCCGGCTACTGGGAGATCCCGGCGGCCGAGCCCACGGCGGTGAAGGGCCGCTGGGTGCCGGGGCCTGGCGAGGCGCTGTTCGAGGCGGTGGCGCGGGCGCTGGGACCGCTGCCCATCCTCGCGGAGGACCTGGGCGTCATCACGCCCGACGTCGACGCGCTGCGCCGCCGGTTTGCCTTCCCGGGCATGCGCATCCTGCAGTTCGCCTTCGCCGGCGACGCCAGCGACCGCTTCCTGCCGCACAACCACGAGCCCGACAGCGTGGTCTACACCGGCACCCACGACAACGACACCGTCGCCGGCTGGTGGGCCACGGCGACCGATCAGGAGCGCCACTATGCACGCGGCTACCTGGCCACCGACGGCCACGACATGCCGTGGACGCTGATCCGCGCCGCCTTTGCCAGCGTCGCCGACACGGCCATCGTGCCGCTGCAGGACGTGCTGGCGCTGCCCACCGAGTGCCGCATGAACTTTCCCGGTCAGGTCTCGGGCTGGTGGCGCTGGCGCTTCCAGTGGGGTCAGGTCCACCCCTGGCACGCGGGACGCCTGGCCGAGCTGGGCCGGCTCTACGGACGCCGGCCGCCAGCCGCCGGCGCCGACTGAGCCCCGACGCTCAGCCGGCGCCGCGCAGGCGGTGGTCGGGCTCGGCCTGGGCGCTGCGCCAGTAGTCGTCCAGGCCCAGCTCGGCGGTCAGCACGCCGAAGCGGGCGTCCGCGCGCAGCGCCTGCGTCGCCGGCGTGAACAGCAGGTCGGTCGATCGCATCGCCAGCCGCGGGGGCGGCTGCAGGCGCGCACCGATCGCGCCGCCGAAGTAGTAGACGCGCGCCATGTCGAAGGCCGGGTCGAGCCGGCCGGCGGCGGCCAGCAGCGGCAAGGCCCACGGGCTCGACATGAGCCCGCTGGCGCGCGCCCGGGTGATGGCATCGGCCAGCTCGTCCAGCATCGGGGTCCGGGCCGTCCGCGCGAGGGCCTGCACCGCCAGCATGGAGATCTCTCGCGGCAGGCCTTCCTCGATGACCGGGCGCTGCCGCTCGTCGGCGAGCAGCGCCGCCGCCTCCTCCAGGCGCCCGCCGAACAGGCGGAACTGCAGCGCGCGGTGCCACACCACCGTGTGGCGGCTCCAGCGTCGCAGCCCGTCGTCGAAGGCCGCCGCGGCGTCGTCGGCGCGTCCGGCACACCACAGCGCGAAGGCCCGCTGGGCCGCCACCCCCGGCAGCATCGGCTCGACCTCGAGCGCACGCTCGAGCAGCGGGAGGGCCGTGCGCCAGCGGCCGGTCTCGGCATGCACGCGGGCCAGCACGGCCAGCAGCATCCAGTGGCGCGGATGCCGCCGCAGCAAAGCGGAGCAGGCCCGGTCCAGCGCCTGCCAGCCGCGGAACAGCGGCTGCAGCATCACCTGCGCCACGGCCGCATCGGCGTTGCCAGGATCGGCCCGAAGCGCGCGGGCGGCGGCCGTGCGGGTGAGTTCGCCCAGCGGGTCCAGGTCCTGCTGGACGTTGAAGCCGCGCCGCGCGGCGCAGGCCAGCGCGAGCAGGCCCCAGTGGGCGGGCTCGTCGCCGTGCTTCTCGCAGAGCACGCGGAAGTGGTCGATGGCCTCGCTGGTGCCGAGGGACGTGCCCTGGCGCAGGGCGAGTTCGCCGAGCCGCCGCGACTCCAGCGCCTGCGCGTCGAGCGCCCCCGGCCGCTCGGCGCTGCGCATCGCGATGCCCAGCGCACCGCTGCCGGCCAGGGCCGCCCCGACGCCGGCACCGACGAGCCAGCGGCGGCGGCGCACCGCAGCGACGGGCGCGGCCTGCGCCGGTCGCCCCGCGGCGGCGTCGGGGGTCTCGGCGACCCCGGCGACCCCGGCCGCCCCGGCGATCGTGGCCGGCGTGGCGTGTGCGGCCTGCGCCGCGCCCTGCGCGGGCCGCAGCGTCAGCCGGTAGCCGACGCGGGCGATCGTCTCGATGGCGAACGCGCCTTCGCCCCGTTCGACGGCCAGGTGGCGCAGCCGCGAGATAACGCGGTTGATCGCGTTGTCGCCGACGACGCGCCCTTCCCAGCAGCGGTCGATCAGCTCCTGGCGGCCGACCACCCGCCCGGGCGTCTGCGCCAGCACCACGAGCACCTGCATGACCCGCGGCTCGAGCGCAGTGGCGGTGCCGCCGCGATGCAGCTGGCGGGTCGGCGGATCGACGCGCCACGCGCCGAGTTGCAGCGCGGGCTCCTCGGCCAGCACCAGCGGCCGGGCTCGGTCGGCTTGCATGAGGACACCTCCCAGTGACGCCTGCCATGCGCCGGGAAAGGTAGCACTGCCGGCCACCGGCCTCAAGACCGGGCGGCGTCCCGCGCGTCCCGCGCATGCGGGACGCGCAGGGCGGCTGGGCGCCTTCTCAACGCCGCGGCGGCGGCAGGTCGGTGCAGGTGCCGTGCGCCGCCTCGGCGGCCATGCCGATGCTCTCGCCCAGCGTGGGGTGCGGGTGGATGGTCCTGCCGATGTCCACCTCGTCGGCGCCCATCTCGATGGCCAGCGCGACCTCGCCAATCATGTCGCCGGCATGCGTGCCGACGATGCCGCCGCCCAGGATGCGGCCGCCGCCCTCGGGCCTGGCGTCGAACAGCAGCTTCGTGAAGCCCTCGTCGCGGCCGTTGGCGATGGCGCGGCCCGAGGCCGTCCACGGGAACAGGCCCTTCTTCACCGCGATCCCCTGGGCCTTGGCCTCGTCCTCGGTCAGGCCGACCCAGGCCACCTCGGGGTCGGTGTAGGCCACGCTCGGGATCACGCGCGCGTCGAACTGCGCCTTGGCGTCGCCGGCCGCGACCTCGGCCGCGACATGCGCCTCGTGCACCGCCTTGTGCGCCAGCATGGGCTGGCCGACGATGTCGCCGATGGCGTAGATGTGCGGCACGTTGGTGCGCATCTGCACGTCCACCGGGATGTAACCGCGATCGCTGACCTGGACGCCGGCCTTCTCGGCCGCGATCTTGCGCCCGTTGGGGCTGCGGCCGACGGCCTGCAGCACGAGGTCGTAGAGGCCGTCGCTGGTCTTGCCGTCCAGGCCCTCGAAGCGCACGCGGATGCCCTCGGCGGTGGCCTCGGCCGCCACCGTCTTGGTCTTGAGCATGATCTGGTCGAATCGGTGGGCATTCATCTTCTGCCACACCTTGACGAGGTCGCGGTCGGCGCCCTGCATCAGGCCGTCGAGCATCTCCACCACGTCCAGCCGCGCGCCCAGCGTGCTGTACACGGTGCCCATCTCCAGGCCGATGATGCCGCCGCCGATGACGAGCATCTTCTTCGGCGCCGTGCGCAGCTGCAGCGCACCGGTGCTGTCGACGATGCGGGGGTCGTCCGGCAGGAAGGGCAGCCGCACCGCCTGCGAGCCGGCGGCGATGATGCACTGCGCGAACTTCACCGTCTTCGTGCCGCCGGTCTTGGCCTGGCCGTCGCCGCCGGTCTCCTCGACGACGACATGGTGCGGGTCGGCGAAGGCGCCGTAGCCGCGCACGACGGTCACCTTGCGCATCTTGGCCATCGCGGCCAGCCCGCCGGTGAGCTTGCCGACGACCTTGTTCTTGTGCGCCAGCAGCTTCGGCAGTTCGACCTGCGGCGCACCGTAGCTCACGCCCAGGTCGGCGAAGTGCTGCACCTCGTCCATCACCGCGGCCACGTGCAGCAGCGCCTTGCTAGGGATGCAGCCCACGTTCAGGCACACGCCGCCCAGGGTGGCATAACGCTCGACCAGCACGACCTTCAGCCCCAGGTCGGCGGCGCGGAAGGCGGCCGAGTAGCCGCCCGGGCCGGCGCCGAGCACGAGCAGGTCGCATTCGAGGTCCGCCGTGCCGCCGAACGAGGCGGCTGCCGGCGCGCTGGCCGGAGCCGCCTGCGTTCGGGCCGAGCTCGCCGAAGCCCCCGCGGGCGCTTCGTCAGGCTCGGCGCGTACGGTGGTGGACGCCGGGGCGGGGGCGGCCGCCGCCCCCGCCGTCTCCAGCACCAGGATCACGCTGCCCTCGGCGACCTTGTCGCCCAGGGCCACGCGCAACTCCTTCACCACCCCGGCGTGCGAGGACGGGATCTCCATCGACGCCTTGTCGCTCTCCACCGTGATCAGGCTCTGCTCGGCCTTCACGGTGTCGCCGGGCTGGACCAGCAGCTCGATGACCGCGACCTCCTTGAAGTCGCCGATGTCGGGGACCTTGATCTCCACGGTTGCCATCGCGCGGCCCCCCCTACAGCAGCACGCGGCGGAAGTCCGCCAGCACGCTGCCCAGGTACGCGTTGAAGCGCGCCGCGGCGGCCCCGTCGATGACGCGGTGGTCCCAGCTCAGGGAGAGCGGCAGGATCAGCCGCGGCTGGAAGGCCTTGCCGTCCCAGCGCGGCTCGGTGCTGCTGCGGCACACGCCGAGGATGGCCACCTCGGGCGCGTTGATGATGGGCGTGAAGTAGCGCCCGCCGATGCCGCCCAGGCTGCTGATGCTGAAGCAGCCGCCGGACATGTCCGCCGGGCCCAGCTTGCCGTCGCGCGCCTTGGCCGCCAGTGCGCTCATCTCGGCGCTGATCTGCAGGATGCCTTTCTGGTCGGCGTCCTTGATCACCGGCACCACCAGGCCGTTCGGCGTGTCGGCGGCAAAGCCGATGTGGAAGTATTTCTTCAGCACCAGGGTCTCGCCGTCGAGGCTGGCGTTGAACTCGGGGAACTTCTTCAGCGCCGCGACGCAGGCCTTGATCAGGAAGGCCAGCATCGTGACCTTGACGCCCGACTTCTCGTTCTCCTTGTTGAGTTGAACGCGGAAGGCCTCGAGATCGGTGATGTCCGCGTCGTCGTGGTTGGTGACGTGCGGGATGACGACCCAGTTGCGGTGCAGGTTGGCGCCGCTGATCTTCTTGATGCGGCTCAGGTCCTTGCGCTCCACCGCGCCGAACTTCGTGTAGTCCACCTGCGGCCAGGCCAGCAGGCCGGGGAAGGTGCCGCCCGCGGCGGGCACGGCGGCCGGCGCCGGGGCGCGCGCCTTCTGCGCCGCGGTGGCCGTCTCGCCGCTCATCACGGCCTTGACGAAGCGCTGCACGTCGTCCTGCGTGATGCGGCCCTTGGGGCCGCTGCCGCGCACCTCCGCCAGCGGCACGCCGAGCTCGCGCGCCAGGCGGCGGATCGAGGGCGAGGCATGCGGCAGCGAAGCGCCGGGGGCCGCGGGCTGGTGGGCCGGCAGCGCCGCGCTCGTGGTGGCGGGCGTGGCAGCGGGCGCGGTAGCGGGCGTCGGCGAGGCCGCAGCGGCCGGGGCCGCTGCCGGGGCAGGCGCGGCCGCAGCTGGTGCAGCCGGAGCCGGATTCGGCGCCGCCGGAGCCGCTGCCCCGGCCGCGCCGGCCAGCCGCACGATCGGCGTGCCCTTCGCCACCTTGTC
>CAZUPH010000016.1:0-33796 GCA_964621995.1 uncultured Rubrivivax sp.
GCGCGCCGTCGGCGCGGCCGACGTCGTGCTGCTGCTCGCCGCCTCCGGCCGCACGCCCTATGCGCTGGGCGCCGCTGCGGCGGCGCGCGAGGCCGGCGCGCTGACCGTGGGCTTCGCGAACAACCCGGGGGCTCCGCTGCTCGCGGCCTGCGAACACGGCGTGCTGCTGGACACCGGCCCGGAGGTCATCTCCGGCAGCACGCGGCTGAAGGCCGGCACGGCGCAGAAGATCGCGCTCAACACCTTCAGCAGCAGCGTGATGGTGCGGCTGCACAAGGTGCACGGCAACCTGATGGTGGACCTGCGCGCCACCAACGCCAAGCTGCAGGCCCGCGCGCTGCGCCTGGCGATGCTGGCCAGCGGCGCCGGCGAGGCCGCGGCGCGCGCGGCGCTGGCCGCCGCCGGCGGCAGCGTGAAGACCGCGATCGTGATGCTGGCCGCGGGCGTCGACGCCGCCGAAGCCGGCCGCAGGCTGGCCGCCGCGGCGGGCAGCGTGCGCGGCGCGCTGCGATCCTGAGACACGCGATGCACGGCGGGCGGCTGCGTTCGCTGGACGTCTTCCGCGGCGCCACCGTCGCCGCGATGATCCTCGTCAACAACCCGGGCAGCTGGGCCCACCTGTACCCGCCGCTGGCGCATGCGCCCTGGCATGGCGTCACGCCGACCGACCTCGTCTTTCCGTTCTTCCTGTTCGCGGTGGGCAACGCGCTGGCGATCACGCTGCCGCGCTGGCTGGCGCAGGGCGACGCCGCCTTCTGGGGTCGCGTGGCGCGGCGCACGGCGCTGATCTTCGCCATCGGGCTGCTGCTGAACTGGAGCCCCTTCCTGCGCTGGGACGCCGCCGGCGAGCTGGTGCCGCGCTCCTGGGAGACGCTGCGCGTGATGGGCGTGCTGCAGCGCATCGCGCTGGCCTTCGGCGGCGCGGCGGTGCTGCTGTGGTGGCTGCGGCGCAGGAACCCGGGCGCGGTGCTGTGGGCCGCGGCCGCGCTGCTGCTGGCCTACTGGGCAGCCTGCCTGGCCTTCGGCGACGCGGCCGACCCGTACAGCCTGGAAGGTTACTTCGGCACCCACCTGGACCGCGCGCTGCTCGGCGCCGCGCACCTGTACCGCGGCGAGGGCGTGCCCTTCGACCCCGAGGGCCTGGCCAGCACGCTGCCGGCCGTGGCGCAGGTGCTGCTGGGCTGGTGGGTCGGGCAGGCGGTGGCCTCGGCTCGGCGCATCGACGAGCGGCTGCTCGTGCGGCTGTTCGTGCATGCCGCGCTGCTGCTCGCGCTGGCCTATGCATGGCAGCTGGCGATGCCGCTGAACAAGAAGCTGTGGACGAGTTCGTACGTGCTGCTCAGCGGCGGCTGCGCGGTCGCCGCGCTGGCGATCCTGCTGCACGCGGTGGAGCCGCGCGCCGCGGCGGGCGGGGTGCCGGCCTGGGCGCGCTTCTGCGAATGGTTCGGGCGCAATGCGCTGTTCGTCTTCGTGCTCAGCGGACTGGTGCCGCGGCTGCTGTCGCTGGTGCGCTGGCCCGACGGGCTGGCGGCCGACGGCACGCCGCGCTGGATCACGCCGCTGCCCTGGCTGTACCGCACGGTCTTCGCCGGACTCGGCAGCGACCCGCGCATGGGCTCGCTGCTCTTCGCCTGCGCCAACCTGGCCGTCTATGCCGCGCTCGTGGCCTGGATGGACCGCCGGCGCTGGTACGTGCGCGTGTAACCTGCATCGCGCACACTGTGCCGCATGGACGACGCCGACTGGACCCGACTGCTCGCCGCCGCACGCGCGGTGCGCGGGCATGCGCATGCGCCGTATTCGCGCTTCGCGGTCGGGGCCGCGGTGCTGGACGAGCAGGGCCGCGTCCACGCCGGCGCCAATGCCGAGAATGCCGCCTACCCGCAGGGCTGGTGCGCCGAGACCGCGGCGCTGGCCGCGATGGTCAGCGCCGGCGGCCGCCGCGTGCTGGCCGCGGTGGTGGTCGGCGTCGCGCAGCAGCCGGTCACGCCCTGCGGCGGCTGCCGCCAGCGCCTGCGCGAGTTTGCCGCCGACGACACCCCGGTCTGGTCCGCCGACCTGCACACGGTGCAGGCACGCCACACACTCGGCGAACTGCTGCCGGCCAGCTTCGGGCCGCAGCATCTGCCCCGGGACGCCGGCTGATGGACGAGGCCGTCGCCGCCAGCGTGCAGCGCCTTGCTGCCACCGGCCGCAGGCCGCACATCGCGGTGCTGCTCGGCTCGGGCTGGGGCGGCTTCCTCGAGCATGTGTCCGACGCGATCGAGCTGCCCTATGCCGAACTGCCGGCCTTCCCGCAGCCGGGCGTAGGCGGCCACGCCGGCCGCTTGCGCCTGGGCCGCATCGGCCGCAACGAGGTCATCGTGCTCGCCGGCCGCCGCCATGCCTACGAGACCGGCGAAGCCGACGGCATGAAGGGCGCCGTGCGCACGCTGGCCGCACTGGGCGTGCAGGTGCTGGTGCAGACCAATGCCGCCGGCAGCCTGGACCCGGCGCTGCCGCCCGGTTCGCTGATGGCCGTCAGCGACCACCTGAACCTGCCGCAGCGCTCGCCGCTGGTCGGCGAGGCCGGCGACGCGCGCTTCGTCGACATGAGCGATGCCTACGACGCGACGCTGCGTGCGCAGGCCGCCGCGCTGGCCGGGGCGCAGGCGCCGGGCGAAGGCGTCTACGCCTGGGTGCTGGGCCCGCAGTTCGAGACGCCGGCGGAAATCCGCATGCTGCGGCTGCTGGGCGCGCGGGCGGTGGGCATGAGCACGGTGCCGGAGACCATCCTCGCGCGCCATGCCGGGTTGCGCGTGCTGGCGTACGCCCTGATCACCAACTTCGCGGCCGGCCTGAGCGACGAGCGACTCAGCCATGCGCACACGCTGGCCGGCGCGGCGGCGGCCGGCGAACGCGCGGCGTCGGTCCTGTCGGCCGTCGTCGGCGGGCTCGAACCCTGAATGGCCCCGAAGTGACGAGCCGATCACGTTGGGCTGCTGCCGGTGCGTTGCGGACGTTCGGGGCGCCTTGCCGAACCGTTCGGGCTGAGCCTGTCGAAGCGCCTACTCGTACCGTTCGCGCTGAGCCTGTCGAAGCGCCCGCTCGGACCGTTCGGGCTGGGCCTGTCGAAGCGCCCGCTCGTACCGTTCGGGCTGAGCCTGTCGAAGCGCCTACTCGTACCGTTCGGGCTGAGCCTGTCGAAGCCCCGAGGACCACGAGCGCTTCGACAGGCTCGGCGCGAACGGTGGTCTGCGCAGCCAGGCGTGCAAGGTCCGCACGGCGCCGCCATCCGCCATCCGCCAGCACCGTCACGACCGACCGGCTGCTGCATGCGCCCAGGAGCCGTTGAAGTGAGCTCGCCGATGGACGACGCGCGCATCGCGCTGTCCTGCCTGGACCTCACGCTGCTCGGCGAGGCCGACACGGCGGCCGACGTCGAGCGGCTGTGCGAGCGTGCGCTGGGGCGCTTCGGCCCCGTCGCCGCGGTCTGCGTGTGGCCGCGCCACGCGGCGCTGGCGCGCGCGCGGCTGCCGGCGGCCGTGCGCGTGGCCGCGGTGGCCAACTTCCCGGCCGGCGGCAGCGACGTCGTCGCGGCGCTGGCCGACGTGCAGGCCATCGCCGACGCCGGCGCGCAGGAGGTGGACGTCGTGATGCCCTGGCGCGAACCGGCCGCCGCCCCGGCACTGCTGGCCGCGGTGCGCGAGGCCTGCCGCGGGCTGACGCTGAAGGTGATCCTGGAGACCGGTGCACGCGCCGACGACGACGCGGTGCGCCGCGCCTGCCGCGTGGCGCTGGACGCCGGGGCCGACTTCCTGAAGACCAGCACCGGCAAGGCGCCCGTGAACGCCACGCCGCAGGCGGCGCGGCTGCTGCTGGAGGCCATCGCGGGCGATGCGGCGGCGCGCGGGCGCGTCGGCTTCAAGCCGGCGGGCGGCATCCGCACGGTGGCCGACGCGGCGCTCTATATCGGCCTCGTGCGCGAGGTGCTCGGCCCGGCGGCGCTGACGCCGGCACGCTTTCGCATCGGCGCCAGCGCGCTGCTCGACGACATCGAGGCGGTGCTGTCGGGCCGCGACCGGCCGCCGGCGGCGCCGACGCCGGTGCCGCGCTACTGAAGAAAGCGCGACGATGCGACGGCCCGCGCTGAGCATCGCCCTGCTGGCCCTGCTGGCCCTGCTGCTGGCCGCCGGCTGCGCCGCACCCCCGGCCGGCCCGGTGCCGCTGCGCATCCTGGCGATCAACGACTTCCACGGCCACCTGCGTCCGCCCGAAGGCGGCCTGCGCCTGCCCGACCCCGGCCAGCCCGGCCGCACGGTCACGGTGCCGGCCGGCGGCGCCGAGCATCTGGCGAGTGCGGTGGTGGCGCTGACCCGCGGGCAGCGCCACCACATCCTGGTCGCGGCCGGCGACCTGGTCGGCGCCACGCCGCTGCTCTCCGCGCTGTTCCGCGACGAGCCGACGATCGAGTCGCTCGGGCTGATGGGGCTGGCGCTGTCGGCCGTCGGCAACCACGAGTTCGACCATGGCGCGGCCGAGCTGCTGCGCCTGCAGCGCGGTGGCTGCGCGGCCGAGGGCGGCTGCCGCGGCCCGCAGCCCTTCCAGGGCGCGGCCTTCCAGTACCTGGCCGCGAGCACGGTCGACGCCAAGACCGGCCGCACGCTGCTGCCGGCGTATGCGGTGCGCCGCTACGACGGCATCCCGGTGGCCTTCATCGGCCTGACGCTCGCGGACACCCCCCACATCGTCGTGCCTTCCGGCGTGGCCGGGCTGCGCTTCCGCGACGAGGCCGAGACGGTCAACGAACTGGTGCCGCGGCTGCGCGCGCAGGGCATCGAGGCCATCGTGCTGCTGATCCACGAAGGCGGCTACCCGGCCGGCGGCCCCAACGAGTGCCCGGCGATCAGCGGGCCCATCGTGCGCATCGTGCGGCAGCTGGACCCGGCGGTGGACCTCGTGATCAGCGGCCACACGCACCGCGCCTATGTCTGCCGCATCGCCGGCCGCACGGTGACCAGCGCCGAGAGCTTCGGCCGCATGCTCAGCGCGATCGACCTCACGCTGGACCCCGCCACGCGCGACGTGATCGAGGTGCGCGCCGAGAACCATGTCGTCGCGCCCAGCTTCGCGAAGGACCCGCGCCAGACCGCGCTGATCGAGGCCTACGAGCGCCTGGCCGCGCCGCTGGCGCAGCGTGTGGTGGCGCGCCTGCCCGGGCCGCTTGCGCGCGAGGCGGCCCCCTCCGGCGAGAGCCCGCTGGGCCGCCTGGTCGCCGATGCGCAGCTCGCCGCCACGCGCGAGGCCGGCGCGCAGCTGGCGCTGATGAACCCCGGCGGCCTGCGGCAGCCCCTGCTGCCCGGGCCGGACGGCAGCGTGCGCTACGAGCAGCTCTTCGCGGTGCAGCCCTTCCGCAACGCGCTGGTGACGCTGACGCTGAGCGGCGCGCAGCTCGTGGCGCTGCTCGAGCAGCAGTGGGCGGGGCAGCCCTTCCCGCGTGTGCTGCAGGTCTCGCGCGGCTTCGCCTATGCCTGGGACCCGGCGCAGCCGCCGGGCCGGCGCGTCGTGCCCGGCAGCCTGCGCCTGCACGGCCGGCCGCTGGCGCCGGAGGAGCCGGTACGGATCACCGTCAACAGCTACCTGGCCGAGGGCGGCGACCGCTTCGCGGTGCTGGCCGAGGGGCGCGAGCGGCGCACCGGCGCGATGGATCTCGATGCGCTCGAGGCCTGGCTGAAGGCGCTGCAGGCCGACCCTGCGCTGGCCGCCGACGATGCGCCGCGCATCCTGCGCCGCGACTGATCGGCCCCTGACCGGCCCCTGATCAGCGCCGCTCGCCGGCGGCCAGCTGCACGCGCAGGCCGCAGCGCCGCCAGATCGCCGCCAGCGCCAGGAAGACGGCGACGAAGATCGCGCCGCCCCACCACTCCGTGACGTTCTGCACCTGGTCCTTCAGCGGGTCGACGAATATCTCGGACAGCACCGCGTTGCCCAGCCCCAGCAGCACCAGCGCGGCGCCCAGCGCCACCAGCGCGTGGTGCAGCCCGCGCGGCACCGCCAGCCGCCCGGCGTCGACGGCACGCGCGATGGCGCCGCCGGCCAGCAGCATGGCGATGCAGGTGAAGCCGAAATAGACCACCGTGCCGTACTGGCGCAGCAGCCGGTATACCGCGCCCTCGGTGCCCAGGAAGGAGCCGTACAGCGCCAGTGCCGCGCCGGCCAGCAGGCCCAGCGGCAGCAGCGCGGCGACGCCGCGGCCGCGCTCGCCCAGGCCGCGCAGCCAGGGCACCACGAGCACCCAGGTCAGCGCCTGCAGCGCCGCCGCAGGCAGCACCAGCGCGCGGAACAGGTGGTTGGGCAGCTCGTGGCGCGCGGCACGGCTGATCGACACGCAGCCCTCGACGAAGGGGTTGCAGGCCGGGATCAGCTCCATGCGCGTGGACAGCGCCCAGGCCAGCACGGTGGCCACGGCCGGCAGCAGGCCGGCCACCAGCGGCAGCGGCCAGGCGGGCAGCGAAGGCGGCGGGGTCGGAGGGCTCATCGGTGCGGGCTATGCTGCCATGCCGTGATGCAACCCCTCGCGCCTTCGGAAATCATCCGCGCCAAGCGCGACGGCCAGGCGCTGACGCGCGCGCAGATCGACGCCTTCGTGCAGGGCCTGGTCGACGGCGGCTTCGCCGACAGCCAGGCCGCCGCGCTGGCGATGGCCATCGTGCTGCGCGGCATGGACGGCGCCGAGACCACGGCATTGACGCGCGCGATGGCGCACTCCGGCCGGGTGCTGGACTGGCGGGCGCTGGGCTTCGCCGGGCCGGTGCTGGACAAACATTCCACCGGCGGCGTCGGCGACAAGGTCAGCCTGCTGCTGGCGCCCGTCGTGGCCGCCTGCGGCGCGGCCGCCGGCGCGGTGGTGCCGATGGTCAGCGGCCGCGGCCTGGCACACACCGGCGGCACGCTGGACAAGCTCGAGGCGCTGCCCGGCTACACGGTGGACCAGCCGCCCGAGCGCCTCGCACAGGTGCTGCGCACGGCCGGCTGCGCGATCGTCGGCGCCTCGGCCGCGCTGGCGCCGGCCGACCGGCGGCTCTACGCCCTGCGCGACGTCACGGCCACGGTGGAGAGCCGGCCGCTGATCGTCGCCAGCATCCTGGCCAAGAAGCTGGCCGCCGGGCTCACGGCGCTGGTGCTGGACGTGAAGACCGGCAGCGGCGCCTTCATGGCCGATGCCGGCGCGGCGCAGGCGCTGGCGGCGGACCTGGTGCACGTCGCCACCGCGGCCGGGCTGCCGGCGCGTGCACTCGTCACCGACATGGGCCAGGTGCTGGGCCACAGCGCCGGCCATGCGCTGGAGGTGGCCGAGTGCCTGGCCGTGCTGCGCGGCGAGCCCGCGCAGCCGCGGCTGCTGGCGGTGACGCTGGCCTTGTGCGCGGAACTGCTGCAGCTGGGCGGCCTGGCGGCGGACCGCGCCGCCGGCGAGGCGATGGCCCGCAGGGCGCTGGCCAGCGGCGCCGCGGCCGAGCATTTCGCCCGCATGGTCGCCGCGCTCGGCGGCCCGCGCGACGTGCTGCACGACGCCCGGCTGCCGCAGGCGCCGGTGCAGCGCGCGGTGCCGGCGCCGCGTGCGGGCTGGCTGGCGCGCTGCGACGCCCGCGCGCTGGGGCTGGCCGTGGTGGCGCTGGGCGGCGGGCGCCTGCGGCCGGGCGATGCGGTGGATGCCCGCGTCGGGCTGGCGCAGGTGCGGCCGCTGGGCGAGCACGTGGCCGCCGGCGAGGCGCTGGCCGTCGTGCATGCCGCCGACGCCGCGGCCGCCGAGGGCGCGCGGGCCGCGGTGCAGGCGGCCTTCACGATCGCCGACGAAGCGCCGGCGCCGCCGCCGCTGGTCGTGCAGCGCGTGCTGCCGGCGGCCGGCTGAAGGCGCTGCCGCTGCCGGCGGCGCAGTTCATGCCGGCGGCGCCGCCGTTCGTCGCACGCCGGGCACGGGACGGCCGGCGCCCGCATAGCATCGCGGCCTTGCCGCGCCGCGGCTCTGGAATCGCCCTTCGATGAAGCATCCCCTGCCCTCCCGCCGCCGGCTCGTGCCGGGCCTCGCCGGCCTGGCCGCCGCGCTGTTCGCCGCCGTCGCGCTGGCGCAGCCGGCACTGCCGGTGGCCGCGGTGAAGAACGTGCCCGAGACCTTCTTCGGCACCACCGTGGACGACCCCTACCGGTATTTCGAAGACGTCAAGAACCCCGAGGTCGCGGCCTGGATGAAGGCGCACAGCGAACATGCCTTCGCGACGCTGAAGGCGATCCCCGGCCGCGAGCGGCTGCGCCAGCGCATCGAGCAGCTCGACGCCAGCGCGCCGGCGCGCGTGGTCGGCGTGCAGCGCACGACCTCCGGCGCCTGGTTCTACGAGAAGCGCGGCGTCGGCGAGGACCAGCTGAAGCTCTACGTGCGCCAGGGCGCCGCGGGCGCCGAGCGGCTGCTCTTCGACCCCGAGACGCTCAAGGCCGCCACCGGCAAGCCGCATGCGATCAACTACTTCAGCCCCTCGCCGGACGGAAAGTACGTCGCGCTGGGCATCTCCGCCGCCGGCTCCGAGGACGCCGCGCTGCGCGTGCTGGAGGCGGCCAGCGGCCGCCAGGTCGGCCCCGAGATCCCGCGCGCGCAGTTCGGCGCCGTGAGCTGGACGCCGGACTCGCGCGAGTTCTATTTCCACCGCATGCAGGAGCTCAAGCCCGGCATGCCGCCGACCGACAAGTACCAGCGCAGCAGCGCCGTCGTGATGCGTCCCGGCGACGCCGAGGCCGACGTGCGCACCGTGCTGACCGCGGGCAGCGCGCTGGGTATCGCGGCCACCGAGTTTGCGTTCGTAGACATCCAGCCCGACGGGCGTGCGCTGCTCGTCGTGCTGGACGGCGTGTCGCCGGACTTCGCCGCCTTCCACTCGACGCTGGCGGCAGTGCGCGCCGGCAAGCCGGACTGGCAGCCGCTCGTGACGCGCGCGGACCGCGTCACCGGCCTGGCGCTGCGCGGCGACCGCGTCTGGGCGCTGACCTTCAACGGCGCCTCGCGCTACCGCGTCGTCAGCGGCCCGGTGGCCGGCTTCAGCCTCGCGAAGGCGCGGGTGGTGGTGCCCGAGAGCCAGCGCGTGCTGACCGGGCTGGACGGCGCGGCGGACGCGCTGTACCTCAACGCGCGCGACGGCAACGTCAAGCGCCTGTACCGCATCGCCTACCGCGACGGCGCGCAGCCGGTGGAGGTGCCGCTGCCGGTGGCCGGCAACTTCTCCACCAGCGGCGTGCGGCCGGACCTGCCCGGCGTGCTTCTCGACCTGCAGGGCTGGACCCGCGCGCGCCAGATCTACGAGGTGCCCGCCAGCGGCGCGGTGCGCAACACCGGGCTGCAGCCGGCCGGGCCCTTCGACACGCCGAGCGACATCGTCGCCACCGAGGTGATGGTGAAGAGCCACGACGGCGCGATGGTGCCGATGTCCATCATCCACAAGCAGGGCACCAGGCTCGACGGCAGCAACCCGGTGCTGCTGTACGGCTACGCCAGCTACGGCATCACCGAGGAGCCCTGGTTCAGCTACAGCCGGCTGGCCTGGATGGAGGCCGGCGGCGTCTTCGCGGTCGCCAACCCGCGCGGCAGCAGCGTCTTCGGCCGCGACTGGCACGAGGCCGGCAAGCAGACCACCAAGCCCAACACCTGGAAGGACTTCATCGCCTGCGCCGAGTGGCTGATCGCGCAGAAGTGGACGCAGCCGGCGAAGCTGACGATCTGGGGCGGCAGCGCCGGCGGCATCCTGGTCGGCCGCGCGATGACCGAGCGGCCGGAGCTCTTCGCCGCCGTGGTGCCCAGCGTCGGCGCGCTGGACATGGTGCGCGCCGAGACCACGCCCAACGGCGTGCCCAACATTCCGGAGTTCGGCACCCGCGCCAACGAGGCGGGCTTTCGCGCGCTGCTCGAGATGAGCACCTACCACCAGATCAAGGACGGCGTGAACTACCCGGCCGTGCTGCTGACGCATGGCGTCAACGACCCGCGCGTGGAGGTCTGGACCAGCACCAAGACCGGCGCCCGGCTGCTGGCTGCCAGCCGCTCGGGCAAGCCGGTGCTGCTGCGCCTGGAGTACGACAGCGGCCACGGCATCGGCAACACCAAGAGCCAGGTCTTCGACGAGGTCGCCGACGTGTATGCCTTCGCGCTGTGGCAGATGGGCGTGCCGGGCTTCCAGCCGGCACGCTGAGGCAGATGGGCGTGCCCGGCTTCCAGCCGGCGCATTGAACCGGTCGCGCGCGCCGGCCTGCCCGGCGGCACGCGCGAGCTCGCGCCTACCCGATCCGGTTGAGGGTCAGCGTGACCGTGCGGGTGTTGACGTGGCAGGCGTCGCCGTCCACCAGGACCACCGCGGTCGCGGGCGCGTAGCCCATGCGGGTGGCGGTGATGCTGAACTGGCCGCGCACCTCCCATTCCAGCGTGCAGGGGCCGGCGCCCAGGCAGACGGCGCGCTGCGGCGTGCCGCCGTCGATGCGGTAGTCGACCTGCACGTTGTCCAGCGGCGCGCCGGCCTGGTCCTGCGCGATCACGATGACCGAGGCGCGCGCCTCCAGTGTGCAGGCGATGTCCTCGCCGCCGCCGCAGGCGGCGAGCGTCAGTGCGGCCGCGCCGAGGGCGGTGGCGGTGCGGGCGAGGCGAAGAAGGTGGTTCATGGCGGGGCTCCTGGGGCTCGGGGGGTTGCCGGGCAGGCCGGCCAGGAGACGCACCTGGCTGGACAGCGCATCGGCTGTGTGGGAAAATTTCCCACATGATACGCCGTCTGTCAACGCCTGCCTGCGCTGCCGGACCCCGCCGCCGGCCATGACGGCGCGCGCGGGCATCGTTCTGGCGCGTGTGCTGCGCGTGCTGCAGCCACTGGTGCGGCTGCTGCTGCGCCACGGCGTGACCTACACCGCGCTCGCCTCGGCGCTCAAGCCGGTCTTCGTGGCCGCCGCGCGCGAGGAACTGCAGCGCCAGGGCATGGCCAGCACCGACAGCGCGGTGACGCTGCTGTCCGGCGTGCACCGGCACGACGTGCGTGCGCTGCGCCAGGCCCCGCCGGCGGCCGATGCGCCGCCGCCGCCGCTGGGCCTGGCGGCCGAGGTGGTGGCGCGCTGGCTGGCGGACCCGCTGTTCGTCGATGCCGAAGGCCAGCCGCGTGTGCTGGCACGCGGCCAGCCCGGCGACCCCGAGGGCTTCGACGCGCTGGTGGCCGCCGTCAGCAGCGACGTGCGCGCGCGCGCCGTGCTCGACGAACTGCTGCGCCTGGGTGTGGTGCACGAGGGCCCCGAAGGCATCCGCCTGGACCCCGGCGGCTTCGCGCCGCAGCAGGGCTTCGAGGAGATGAGCTGGCTGTTCGCCGACAACCTGCACGACCACGCCGCCGCGGCGGTGGCCAATCTGCAGGGCGAGGGCCGCTTCCTGGAGCAGGCGGTCTTCGTGGACCGCATCACCGAGGCCTCGGCCGCCGCGCTGCAGCGCGAGGCGGTGCAGGTCTGGCGCAGCGCGATGCGGCGCGTGCTCGCCGCGGCGCAGCTGCGCTTCGACGCCGACGCCGCGCAGGCCGCGCCGGCCGACCGCTGCCGGCGCGCGCGCTTCGGCGTGTACTTCTACAGCGGCCCGGACGAGCCGCCGGGTGCCGCCGCCGCGGATCCCGGCCCCGCCCCCGACGCCCCACCCCGACCATGAAGCCGACCCTGCCCATCCCGTCCACCGCCTCGCCGGCCCGACACCCCCGGACCCTGCGCCTCGCCGCCCTGCTGCTCGGCGCCGGTCTGGCCGCGCTGCTGGCCGCCTGCGGGCCGGGGGTCGGCGGCACCGGCACCGGCCTGACGCCTTCGCTGGCGCGCTTCGGCGCCGAGCCCGAGCCGCTGTGCGCCTCCGACATCGCCGCGCTGCTGGCCTGCAGCGGCGGCCCCGACAGCGCGGTGCAGTCGCTGGCCGACGACGAGCCGGCACGCCGCGTGGCCGGCCGCGTGGACGGCCAGCGCATCGAGCTGCAGTTCGCCTGCGAGGGCTGGCGCTTCGAGGGGCAGTGGGGTCGTGCCGCGGCGCCGCTGGGCGCGCGCTTCTACGGCAGCGCGACGACCGCCGCCGGCCACGCGCAGCCGGCGATGCTGTCGGCGCGCGTGGACGGCACGCGGCTCGTCGTGCAGCTCGCCGACGAGCTCGACCAGCCGCTGGCGCCGCCGCTGGCGCTGCGCGGCCTGCCGGCGCCGGCCACGCTCGATCCGCAGTGCCCCTGACGCGCGGGGCCCCGGCGGCGGCAGCGATGCGCTACCGTTGCCGGCGATGTCCACCGACACCGCCACGCCGGGCGTCCTGGCGACCACGCAGGCCGCGCCCCTTGCGCCGCCGTCCGCCTGCCTGAACTGCGGCGCCGCGCTGCCGTCGCCGCCGCCACGCTACTGCCCGGACTGCGGGCAGGAGACGAACCTGCGCCCGCCGACGCTGGGCGAATTCCTCCAGCAGTTCGGCGGCGCCTATTTCGCCACCGAGGGCGCGCTGTGGCGCACGCTCAAGCTGCTGCTGCTGCGCCCCGGCGAGCTGACGCGGCAGTACCTGGCGGGGCGCCGGCGCCACTACGTGCTGCCGCTGCGCATCTACCTGTCGATCAGCCTGGTCGTGCTGCTGGCGCTGCGCATCGCCGCAGCCTGGAACATCGACGAGGCGCTGCAGGTGGACCTCGGGGACCGCAAGGCCTCGGTCAATGCGCTGGCCTTCGGCGACGCGCGCGTCGGCCTGAACGAAGGCGTCTTCTACTGCGAGGGCCTGCCGGCCTGGCTGTGCAAGCGCTTCCAGCGCCGGCTGGACGTGGACCCGAAGGCGCTGCTGGCGCAGATCCCGCAGCTCGGCGAGCGCGTGGTGGCCAACCTGGGCGCGGCGATGTTCGTGATGCTGCCGGCCTTCGCGACGTGGCTGAAGCTGCTGTACCTGAACCGGCGGCTGCGCTATACGGAGCACCTGGTCTTCGCGCTGCACGTGCACGCCTTCTGGTTCGTCGCGCTGGCGCTCACCGTCTTCGGGCCGGGCTGGGTCGGCACGCTCGCCTTCTTCGCGGTGCCCGTCTACACGCTGCTGGCGATGCGCCGCGTCTACGGCGGGCGCTGGTGGCCGCTGCTGCTGCGCGCCGGCGTGATCGCGGCGCTGTACGGACTCTTGCTGCTGGTGGTGTCGGTCGCGGTCGTGCTGTGGAGCTGGCTGGCCTGAGCGCGCAGCGTGCGCCGGCCGCCGACGGTCAAGACCTAGAATCCGCATACCCGCGCCCGTGCCCCGGCACGCCGCGGCACCGCGCCCCGACTCCGTGCCGCCTCCATGCCGTCTCCGCGGTCCCCGGCCCACCCACGCCCTGCCCCCGAGCCCGCGAAGATGCAGCTGTCCGCCCTGTCCGCCCTGTCGCCGCTGGACGGCCGCTATGCCGCACGCCTGGCCGCGCTGCGGCCGCTGCTCTCGGAGTTCGGGCTCATGCACCGCCGCGTGCAGGTGGAGGTGGAGTGGTTCATCGCGCTGTCGGACGCCGGGTTCAAGGAGTTCCGCCCGCTGACCAAGGCCGCGCGCGGCTTCCTGCGCGGGCTGGTCGTGCGCTTCGCCGAGGCCGACGCCGAGGCGATCAAGGAGATCGAGCGCACGACCAACCACGACGTCAAAGCGGTCGAGTACTGGATCAAGTCGCGCTTCACCGGCCATGCCGAGCTCGAGCGCGCCGCCGAGTTCGTGCACTTCGCCTGCACCAGCGAGGACATCAACAACACCAGCCACGCGCTGATGCTCAAGGCCGCGCGCGAGCAGGTGCTGCTGCCGGCGCTGGACGCCGTCGCCGACACCTTGCGCCGCATGGCGCACGAGCATGCCGCGGTGCCCATGCTCAGCCGCACGCACGGCCAGACCGCGAGCCCGACGACGGTGGGCAAGGAGGTCGCCAACGTGCTGGCGCGGCTGCGCACCGCGCGCGAGCGCATCGCCGCGGTGCCGCTGCCGGCCAAGATGAACGGCGCCGTCGGCAACTACAACGCCCACCTGGCGGCCTGGCCGGACTTCGACTGGGAGGCCTTCGCGCGCGAGGTCGTCGAGCAGCGCCTGGGCCTGGTCTTCAACCCGATGACGATCCAGATCGAGCCGCACGACGGCCTGGCCGAGCTGTTCGACGCCGTGACGCGCTGCAACACGATCCTGATCGACTGGTGTCGTGACATCTGGGGCTACATCTCGCTCGGATATTTCCGACAACGTCTGAAGCCCGGCGAGGTGGGCTCCAGCACGATGCCGCACAAGGTCAACCCGATCGACTTCGAGAATGCCGAGGGCAACTACGGCCTGGCCAACGCGCTGCTCGCGCACATGAGCCAGAAGCTGCCGATCAGCCGCTGGCAGCGCGACCTCACCGACAGCACGGTGCTGCGCAACATGGGCGTGGCGCTGGGCTACACGCTGCTGGCGCACGACAGCCTGCAGCGCGGCCTCGCCAAGCTGCAGCTCGACGAGGCGGCGCTCGCCGCCGACCTGGACGCGTCCTGGGAGGTGCTGGCCGAGGCGGTGCAGACCGTGATGCGCCGCCACGGCCTGCCCGAACCCTACGAGCAGCTCAAGGCGCTGACGCGCGGGCAGGCGATCACGCGCGAGACGCTGGCCGCCTTCATCGACGGCCTGGCGCTGCCCGAGCCCGAGCGCGAGCGCCTGAAGGCGCTGACGCCCGCCACCTACACCGGGCGGGCGGCGACGCTGGCGCGGCGCGTCTGAGGCGGGCCCGCGAGATGACGAGCCGCCCGCCCTTCCCGCAGCAGCTGGCCGCCGCGCAGGCCGCGCACGACTCGATGCTGTGCGTGGGGCTGGACCCCGAGCCGGCGCGCTTTCCCGGCGCGTGGCGCGGCGACCCGGCGCGCATCTTCGACTTCTGCGCCGCCATCGTGGACGCGACGAAGGACCTGGTCTGCGCCTTCAAGCCGCAGATCGCCTACTTCCACGCCCAGCGCGCCGAGGAGCAGCTCGAGCGGCTGATCGCGCACATCCACGCCAGCGCGCCCGGCGTGCCGGTGATCCTGGACGCCAAGCGCGGCGACATCGGCGCCACCGCCGAGCAGTATGCGCGCGAGGTCTTCGAGCGCTACCGCGCCGACGCGGTGACGCTGTCGCCGTTCATGGGCTACGACTCGATCGAGCCCTACCTGCGCCACGAGGGCAAGGGCCTGATCCTGCTGTGCCGCACCTCCAACCCCGGCGGCGACGACCTGCAGGCGCAGGACCTGGCCGGCGGCGGCAGGCTCTACGAGCACATCGCGCGGCTGGCCGCCGGCCCGTGGAACCGCGACGGCCGGCTCGGCCTGGTCGTCGGCGCGACCTACCCCCGCGAGGTGGCGCGCGTGCGCGAGCTGGCACCGACGCTGCCGCTGCTGATCCCGGGCATCGGCGCGCAGGGCGGCGACGCCGAGGCCACCGTGCGCGCCGGCTGGCGCGCCGACGGGCCGATCATCGTGAGCTCCTCGCGCGCCGTGCTGTATGCGGGCGGCGACGCCCCGCCCGGGCCCGGCATGGCCGCCGCGCGCGCGGCGGCAGCGGCCACGCGCGAGCAGCTGCAGCGCGCACGGCCGCGCTGAAGCCGCCGGCCGCCACCCACCTCCCCCGCAGCACGCGCCCGCCCGAGCCTCCATGATGCGCGACCCGGACGCGGCCCTCGGCGACGAGCCAGCCAGCAGCCTGCTGGACAGCGATCCGCCGCGCACGCCGCCGGTGGCTGCGCTGCCGGTCGCGCACCCGCGCATGGCGCATGCGCTGCTGGCGGTGGCCGCGGCGGCCTGCGCCGCCGGTGCGCTGCTGCTCGGCACGCTGCAGGGCCAGCCCGGCGCGCCGGGTGCGGCGCTGGCCTTCGCGCTGGTCGCCCTCGCCTCCGGCCTGGCGCTGCGCGCGCCGCGGCACTGGCACGCCCCGCTGGCGACCGCGGTGTCGCTGGCCGTCGTTGCCGCGGTCGCCGGCCATGCGCTCGCGCTGGGCTGGGGCGCGGAGGCGCCCTCGCTGCCGCTGCTGGGCCTGCTGGTCTGCGTGCTGTGCCCGGCCGCCGGGGTGCGTGCCGGCAGCGTGGTCGCGCTGGTCGCCACCGCGGCGATCGGCGCGGTGGCCGGGTTCGGCCCGGCGCCGGGCGCGACGGCGCCGCCGCTGCTGCTGCTGGCGGGCACGCAGCTGATCGCGGTGGCCGCCGGGATGGCCGGCGGCGGGCTGCTCTCGCGCGCGGTGGCGCGCGCGCGGCGCGACGCGCGCGACCGCGAGCAGCGCTTCAGCCGCCTGCTCGGGCTGGCCGCCGACGCCTACTGGGAGATCGACGCGCAGTACCGGCTGGTCGCCGCGTCGGCCAGCGGCGACGCCGCCGCCCGCCCCTACGTGGCCGCCGGCGCGATGGGCGCGGTGCCCTGGGAGCTGCCGCAGTTCGGCTGCGACCACGACACGCTGGACCGCCTGCTGGCCGACGTGGACGACCGCCAGCCCTTCCGCGACCTGCCGGTGCGCTGGAGCGACGAGGACGGCCGCCAGCGCTCGTACCTGGTCAGCGGCGAGCCGCGCTTCGACGACCGCGGGGTCTTCCGCGGCTACTGGGGCGTGGCGCGCGACATCACCGACGTGGCGTCCACGCGCGAGGCGCTGGCCGCCACCGAGACGCGCTACCAGGAGCTCTTCTCGCGCATCCCGACGCCGCTGGTGCTGCACCGCGCCGGCCTCGTGATCGACGCCAACCCGGCCGCGCTGGCGCTGTTCGGCCACGAGGACCTCGGCGAGATGGTCGGCACCGACCTGCTGACCGCCTACGAGGGCGGCGACTCGCGCGAGCGCGCGCGCCGGCGCATGGAGCTGCTGCAGGGCCAGCCGATGGGCACCGCGCTGCCGGTGACCGACTTCCGGCTGCAGGTGGCGGGGCGCCGCATCTCGGTGCGCGCCACCGGCGTGCGCGTGGACGCCGCCGGCGGGCCCGCGCTGCTGTCGATCTTCGTCGACGACACCGAGCGGCTGGCCGCCGAGGAGGCGGTGCGCCGCTCCGAGGCCATGCTCTCGCACCTGGTGGCCACCAGCCCGGACCTGATCACGCTGACCGACCTGTCCACCGGGCGCTACGCGATGGTCAACCAGGCCTTCGAGCGCATCACCGGCTGGACCGCGGCGGAGGCCGTCGGCCGCACCTCGCTGGAGCTGGGCGTGTGGGGCAGCGAGGCCGAGCGCGAGAATTTCCTCGCCACGCTGCGCGAACACGGCGCGGTGGCCGACCTGCCGGTGGACTTCGTCGTCAAGTCGGGCCAGCGCATCCGGCTGCTCGTCAGCGCGGCGCCCTTCGAGATGGACCGCCGCGAGTACCTGGTGATCAACGCGCGCGACGTCACCGAGACCGAGCGCTCGCGGCTGGAGCGCGAGGCCATCCTGGCCAATGCGTCGATCGGCATCGCGGTCACGCGCGACCGCGTCTTCGTGCTCGCCAACCGCCACTTCGAGCAGATGTTCGACTGGCCGGAGGCCACGCTGGCCGGCCAGCCCGGGCGCGTGGTGTGGGCCAGCGACGCCGCCTACCGCGAGGTGGGCCTGACGGTCGGGCCCCGGCTGGCGCGCGGCGAGACGGTGGAGAGCGAGCACCGCATGGCGCGCCGCGACGGCAGCACCTTCCTGGCCCGCGTGCGCGCCGGCCCGATCGACCCGCAGCGCCCGCAGGCCGGCGGCACGGTGTGGATCGTCGAGGACATCACCGAGCGGCGGCAGTTCGAGCAGGCGCTGGCGCGCGCGCGCGACGACGCCGAGGCGGCCAGCCGCGCCAAGAGCGCCTTCCTGGCCAACACCAGCCACGAGCTGCGCACGCCGCTCAACGGCATGATCGGCCTGGCGCGGCTGGCCCGCGACCCCGACACGCCCGAAGACGAGCGCCGCCGCTACCTGGAGCAGATCGCCGACAGCGCGCAGTCGCTGGCCGGCATCATCTCCGACATCCTGGACCTGTCGAAGATCGAGGCCGGCAAGCTGCAGATCGAGACCACGGCCTTCGACCTGGGCGCGCTGCTGCGCACGCTGCAGCAGACCTACGCCACGCTGGCCAGCGCGCGCGGGCTGGCACTGCGCTTCGAGGTCGCGCCCGGCGCCGACGGCCGTGTGCTCGGCGACGAGCTGCGCGTGCGCCAGATCCTGACCAACTTCCTGAGCAACGCGCTGAAGTTCACCGAGCAGGGCAGCATCACCGTGCGCGCCGACCGCCTGCACGGCACCGACCTCGAGTCGCGCGTGATGTTCGAGGTGGCCGACACCGGCCCCGGCATCGATCCGGTGACGCGCGAGCGGCTGTTCCGCCCCTTCACGCAGGCCGACGAGTCGACCACGCGCCGCTACGGCGGCACGGGCCTCGGCCTGTCGATCTGCAGCGAGCTGGCCGAGCTGATGGGCGGCGAGGTCGGCGTGGCCAGCGAGCCCGGCCAGGGCAGCCGCTTCTGGGCCGAGCTGCCGCTGCCGCCCACCGACACCCCGGCGCCGGCCCCGCCGCAGGGCGCGGCGCAGTCGCTGCACGGCGCCCGCGTGCTGATGGTCGAGGACAACCCGGTCAACATGATGGTCGCGGTGGCGACGCTGGAGCGCTGGGGCGTGAACGTCGCGCAGGCCACCGACGGCCGCCAGGCGGTGGACGCGGTGCACGCGGCGGCCGCGGGCGGCATGCCCTTCGACGCCGTGCTGATGGACGTGCAGATGCCGGTGATGAGCGGCCACGAGGCCACGCGCGCGCTGCGCGCCAGCGCCGCCGGGCGCGAGCTGCCCATCGTGGCGCTGACCGCCGCCGCGCTGGTCAGCGAGCGCGAGGAGGCCATGCGCGCCGGCATGAACGACTTCCTGACCAAGCCGATCAACGAGCCCGAACTGCGCAGCGCGCTGCTGCGCTGGTGCACGCGGCTGAGCGGCTGAACAGCCAGACGGCCCCACCGGCGCGACAATGCGCCATGGCCAGCCTGGCCCAGCAGCTTCTCGGGTTCTGGTTCGGCGAGCCGCCGACCGCCACGCCGCGCGCCGAGTGGTTCCGCAAGGACCCGGCCTTCGACGAGACGATCCGCGCGCGTTTCGGCGCCCTGGTCGAGCGCGCCCTGGCCGGCGAGCTGGCGCAATGGGATGCGACGCCGCGCGGCGCGCTGGCGCGCGTGCTGCTGCTGGACCAGTTTCCGCGCAACCTGTTCCGCGGCACGGCGCGCGCCTTCGCCGGCGACGCGCAGGCGCTGGCCGCGGCGCAGGCCATGGTGGCACGGGGCGACGACAGTCGGCTCGCGCCGCTGGAGCGCTGGTTCGCCTACCTGCCCTACGAGCATGCCGAGGACCTGGGCGCGCAGCATGAATCGCTGCGGCTGTTCGGCACGCTGGCCGACGACGCTCCGGCCGTCGGCGGCGACGCGCTGCTGTGGGCGCGCAAGCACTTCGACGTGATCGTGCGCTTCGGGCGCTATCCGCACCGCAACGCGGCACTGGGCCGCTCGTCGACCGACGAGGAACTGGCGTTCCTGCGCGAACCCGGATCGTCGTTCTGAGCGAGGACGAAGCTCAGACGACCGCCGGCTGCAGGAACCGGATCGTCCCCGCGCCCGCATCCATCTCCACCGGCAAGCCCACCGGCACGGTGAACTTGCGCCGGATGTGGCCGATCATCGCGCCGGCATACACCGGCACGCCGAGCGGCCGGAACCAGTCGTCGAAGACCTCGTCCAGCGTCAGCACGCCGTAGCTGCCGTCGCCCGGGCCGCAGTTGGTGAAGGCGCCCAGCACGACGCCGGCCACGCGGTCGAGCACGCCGGCGAGCTTGAGCGTGGACAGCATGCGGTCGACGCGGTAGATGTATTCGTTGACCTCTTCGAGGAACAGGATCGCGCCGTCGAAGCGCGGCCAGTAGGCCGAGCCGGCCATCGCCGTCAGCACCGCCAGGTTGCCGCCGAGCAGCGGCCCGCGCGCGACACCGCCGCGGATCGTCGTGATGCGGTCGCTGCGCGGCGCGAGCAGGTCGCCCCGGTCCGGCCGGTTGGCCAGCAGCATGGTCTGCGCGTCCATCACCGCGCCGCGCAGGTGCTCGACGCTGAAGGCGTTCCACTCGGTGGCGCCCAGCGGGGCGTGGAAGGTCACGAGCCCGGTCCGCGCATGCACCGCGTTGAGCAGCGCCGTCAGGTCGGAGAAGCCGCCGAGAAACTTCGGGTGGCGGCGGATCAGCTCGTAGTCCACCAGCGGCAGCATGCGGGTGCCGCCTGCGCCGCCGTTCATCGCCAGCATGCCTTGCACGCCGGGGTCGGCGAACATCGCGTTGACGTCGCCGGCGCGCTGCTCGTCGCTGCCGGCCAGGTGGCCGCGGCGCGCCCGCAGGTGCGGCGCCTCGCGCACGCGAAAGCCCAGCGCCTGCAGCGACTCGGTGGCGATCTCGTACGGCGCGCGCGTGTGCAGCGCGCCCGAGGGGTTGATCAGCGCGATCGTGTCGCCGGGCTTCAGCCGCGGCGGGCGCAGCAGCGGCAGCGCCGGCGCGGCGGCAGCGGCCGAGGCCGAGGCCGAGGCCGCGGCCAGGCCGGGCAGCGCGGCACCGGCAGCGAGGAAGCGGCGGCGGTCGGGCATGGGCCTCACAGCACGCGCGGCAGCACCTGGCGCACGTGCTCGCGGTCGCCGTGGTCGAAGTGCCACCACTCGGTGGGGATGCCGGCAAAGCCGCCGGCCGCCATCGCGTCGTGCAGCAGCTGCCGGCGCTGCACCTGCACCGGCGTCAGGCGGCCGCTGGCCAGCAGCTGCTCGTGCAGCGCCGGGTGCGAGGCGAGGTCCATCTCGTCGAAGCCGCTGCCCATGTCGGCCTCCTGGCCGGTGGCGTCCACCAGCGTCACGTCCACCGCCATGCCGAAGCTGTGGATGGAGCCGCGGGCCGGGTTGGCGAAATACAGCTGCTGCCCGGTGCCCACCACGTCGGTCCAGATCGCCTCCTGCACCCGCTGCGGGCGCAGCGCGTCCAGCACGCGCAGCGTCGTGCCCGGCGCCTGCCGCGCGAGCCAGGCCGCCGCGGCTGCCAGGCCCTGCGCGGCCTCGCGGCGCAGCCAGGCGCAGTCCATAGCGCCGTACAGGTTGCGCCCGGCGAAGTTGTTCGTGCCGGCGTAGCGCAGGTCGACCTCGATGCCCGGGATGTCGGCCAGGCGCACGAAGTCCGGGTGGCCGGGCAGCGCCTCCACCGGCAGCGTGGCCGGCCCGTCGGGTGCATTCACGACGCGGTCTCGCGGGGTGCCGGCTCGCCGCGGCGCAGGCAGGCCTCGGCGGCGGCACGCAGGTCGGCCACCAGCCGCCGCGCCGCCTGCGACAGCGGCGCGCTCAGCGCCCACAACAGGTGCAGCGACACCGGCAGCGCCGGCTCCAGCGTGCGCACGCGCACCTGCTGGCGGTCGGCGCTGGCGGCGGTGAAGGGGTCGACCACGGTGACGCCCAGTCCGGCCTCGGCCAGTGCGCGCGCCAGCTGGTAGGTCTGCACCGTGATGCGCATCTGCGGCAGGTGGTCGGCGGCCTCGCAGGCAGCCAGCACGCGGTTGCCCAGCGGGTCGTCGGCCTCCAGGCCGATCATCTCCGGCGGCAGTTCCTGCACCGGCAGCGGGGCGCTGCGGCGCGCCAGCGGGCTGCGCATCGGCACCAGCACGGCCATCGGCGCGCTGGCCAGCACCTCGCTGCCGATGCCCGGGTGGCGCGGGTCCTGCATCGACAGCGCCATGTCGGCCTCGCCGAGCAGCAGCGCGCTGACCAGCTCGCGCGTGTGGTGGGTGGACAGCGCGCAGCGCACGCCGGGCAGCGCGCGGTGCCAGCGCGCCATCGCCGCGGGCACCACGGTCAGGCCCAGCGCCGGGGTGGCGGCCAGGCGCACGCTCTGGGCCTGGCCGCTCTTCAGGCTGGCCGCCAGGCGGCGGATCGCGACCAGGTCGCCGTGCAGGCGGTCGACTTCGACGAACAGGCGCTGCGCCTCCGGCGTGGGCACGAACTTGCCGCGCGCGCGGTCGAACAGCGCGATGCCGAGCTGCGCCTCGGCATGCTGCAGCGCCTTCGTCACCGCCGGCTGCGAGATGTGCAGCACCTGCGCGGCCCCGCTGACGGTGCCGGCCTGCATGACGGCGTGGAAGACCTCGATGTGGCGCAGCCGCATCGGGCCTAGGCCTGGGAGGGGTGCGCACACGCCGGGGCGTGGCGCAGGGCGGAAGGGCGGGTCTGCACGCAAGGATGATACCGAGCGCTTCCGCCCGCCCGCGCTGCCGCGCGCCGCGCCGGCGTGCATCCCCAGGGCTGCCGATGCCCGGCGGCTGCCGCCCGCGTAGCGTGCGCCGTCATGAACTGCAGCGCCGGCGCGGACCCTCCTCCCGAAGGCCTGCTGTTCCAGGCGGCCGACGCGCTGGCCTGGCCGATGCTGCTGCTGGGCCCGGATGCCGCGCTGCTGTGGGCCAACCGCGCTGCCGCGGCGCTGCTGCAGGAACGACGCTTGCTGGCGCTGCGCGGCGGCCGCCTCCACGCGCCGGGCCGGCCCGCGGGCGAGCTGCCGGCGCTGCTGGCGGCGGCGCGCCACGATGCGGCGCCGGCGCTGCTGCACTGGCCCGGCCCCGGCGCGACGCTCACCGTGCGCGCCCTGGCGCCGCCGCCCGAGCCGCGCTGGATGCTGCTGGTGTCCTCTGCCCGGCTGCCCACCGGCGCCGGCGCCGACCTGCGCGCCTGGGCGTCGGCGAGCGGCCTGAGCGCCGCGGAGACGCGCGTGCTGCTGCGCGTGGCCGAGGGCGACAGCGCCCGCGAGGCTGCCGCGGCGCTGGGCATCGCGCCGGCCACCGTGCGCAGCCAGCTGCGTGCCATCGGCCGCAAGACCGGGCTCGGCGGCGCCGCCGCGCTGCAGCGGGCGCTGACCCGGCTGCCGCCGGTGGCGGCCCCGGCGCCCGCGCCGGCGCAAGGTAAATAGTTCACCAAGCGCAGGCCGCCGATTTACCGCCCGCGGCGGCGGCGGCTCCCTAAGCTGAGTCCATGGTCCGACAGCCCGTCGGGCACCCAACGCAGCGCAAGGGGATCGCCATGTTCGAGATCACGCAGCCCATACCTGCCTACCTGCCGATGCCGAGCTCGCGCCCCCCGGGCTACGCGGGCCCCGAACGCCGCGTCACCGGCAGCGACCTGGCGCACTGGCTGCGGCGCATGCTCGACGAGATCGACTACGGCATGCTGATGGTCACCGGCGACGGCCAGGTGAACTACTTCAACCACGCCGCGCGGCTGGAGCTGGACGGCACGCACCCGCTGCAGATGCTGGGCCGCACGCTGCGTGCGCACCGCCCGCAGGACGTGGCACCGCTGTACGACGCACTGGCCGCCGCGCAGCGCGGCCTGCGCCGGCTGCTGACGCTGGGCGAGGGCGACCAGCGCATCAGCGTCTCCGTGGTGCCGCTGCCGCGCGCCGAGGGGGGCCGCGACGACGACGGCGCCGAGCGCCGGCAGCCGCTGGTGCTGCTGGTGCTGGGCAAGCGCCAGGTCTGCGAACAGCTCTCGGTGCAGGGCTTCGCGCGCAGCGTCGGGCTGACGCCGGCGGAGACGCGCGTGCTGGAGCAGCTGTGCGCCGGCCTGCGGCCCGAGGACATCCGCCAGCGCCAGGGCGTGGCGATCTCGACCGTGCGCACGCAGATCGGCAGCATCCGCGCCAAGACCGGCGCGGCGAGCATCCGCGAGCTGGTGCGCCAGGTGGCGGTGCTGCCGCCGCTGGTCGGCGCGCTGCGCCAGATGCCCGGGGCGGCGATGCGCGCCGGCTAACATCGCGTGCGCCCGGGTGGTCGCGCCGTGCCGGCGCCCCGCGGCGGCACGAGACGCCATGCCTGCACGACCCGCGGACCCGGACGAGGATGCGATCGCCACCGCGCCGCTGAGCGACTCGCTGCGCGCGCTGGCGCGCCGCGGCGAACTGCTGCGGCGGCGCAAGGGCGTGCAGATCATCAGCGAGGGCGACCGCGGCGACACGCTGTACATCGTGCTGTCCGGCGAGCTGCGCGCCTACGGCGTGGGCACCGACGGACGCGAGGTGACCTACGCGCGCTACGGCGCCGGCGAATACGTCGGCGAGATGGGCCTGGACGGCGGCCCGCGATCAGCCTATGTCGAGACGCTCGCCCCCACGCTGCTGGCGCTGGTCACGCGGCCCACGCTGGAGGCGCACCTGCGCGAGGACCCGGCCTTCGCGTTCGAGCTGCTGGCCAAGGTGATCCGCCGCGCGCGCGCGGCGACGCTGGGCTTCAAGCAGATCGCGCTGAACAACGTCTACGGCCGGCTCAAGTCGCTGCTGGAGCAGGTGACGGTGCCGCAGCCCGACGGCAGCCGCGTCGCCGACCCGGCGCCTTCGCACCAGGAGATCTCGCAGCAGCTCGGCTGCACGCGCGAGATGGTCAGCCGCGTGATGAAGGACCTGGAGCGCGGCGAGTATGTCGAGGTCGGGCGGCGGCGCATCGTGCTGCGCAAGGCGCTGCCGGCCAAGTGGTGAGGCGGCCGCGCCAGGCGCGCGGCCTTCATGCGGAATCGGGTTCGTGCAGCACCCACCGTTCGCGCTGAGCCTGTCGAAGCGCCCGTGGTCCTCGGGGCTTCGACAGGCTCAGCCCGAACGGACTTCTGAACGATCGAAGGCAGTTCGGTATCAGTCGGCGACGATGGCGCGGCCCAGGCGGGCCGGGTCCGACGGGGGTGGCTCCGGCGGTGGCGGGGGCAAATCGGGGGCCTCGGCGGACGGCGGCTCCAGCGCGTCCCGGGCCAGCTCGCGCGCCACGCGCGGCGCGGCGAAGCTCGAGCCCGTGGCGCGCGTGGCCACGCCCGAGCGCGTGCCACTCGCCAGGCGGCCGAGCTGGTTGGTGCTGAAGTCCGAGGCCGCGGCGAACTCCGGGCCCGACCGGGCCTGCGCCCCGGCGGCCGGGCCCGACGAGGCATAACGCGCTGCGCGCCGCTCGCGCTGCAGCGCCGACGCGGCGACGACCAGGCCTTGCCCCGGCGGCAGGCAGGCGATGCCGTTCAGCGAGCCGGCACGCCGGATCGCCGAGGCCGGCGGGTCCGGGTCCTCCTCCAGGCAGCGCCGCTGTGGATGCGGATCGTAGCGGCGGTCGACGTCGACGAAACGCGCCTGGCGCGAGCGCGGCAGCGCGCCCGCATTGCGCTGGCAGCGGCTGACCCAGGCCTGCACCGGCGGCGCCGCGGCGGCGCCGTCGCCGTCGCCGTCGAGCAGCTCGATGCACCAGTCGCCCGCGGGCGCCGCCGCCACGCCATCGGCAGGGCGTGTGGCGCCGATGACCAGCAGGCCGGCCGCCGGCCGCCCCGGCGCAGGCGCGGCGATCACGATCCCGGCGCAGGGCGCCGCCGCCCCCGGCCGTGACCAGCCCACGGCCTCGCCGGCGCCGACCTCGGCCGGCTCGCCGCCCGGCGGCGTCACGCGCAGCCGCTGCCCCGGCGCCGGCACGCGCAGCGTCACGAAGCCCGGGGTCTCGTTGTCCGCCGGCACGCGCAGCACCGCGCGGCGCATCGCGGGGTCGCCGGCGGCCGGGTCGAACAGCGCATGGCGCTCCTCGTCGCCGCTGTTGCCCGCCGCGACGACGACCTGCAGCGTGATCGCGCGCGCGGTGAGCTCGAGCGCCAGTTCGGCAACCGCCTGCTCGACGAGGCTCGAGCCGTCGTGCGGCGTGCGGCTGGTGCCGTCGCTGAGGTTGACGATGACGAGCTGGCCGTCCTGCGCGCAGCCGGCGATCCAGCGCAGGCCGTCGATCACGTAGCGCGGCAGCGAGGCACTGCTGCTGTCCTGCACGGCATCGCGCGGCACCTGCACGAAGACGAGGTCGGCTGCCGCCGCCGGGTCGACTAGGCGCGTCGTCTCGCCGGGCCGTCGCGACCCGGCCAGCAGCGTGCTGACTGCCGCGCCGTGCCCGAAGCCGCGGTCCAGCAGCGCCGCGCAGCCGGCCCGCCGGTAGCAGCGGTCCTCGTCGACGGCGCCGCGCCGCCCGGGCACGGCGGCCGCCTGCATCAGTGCATTCAACGCGCGGCGACCGATCTCGACGCCGTAGCCCATCGTGGCCGGCTGCACGCCGCCGGCGGCGGCGTAGGCCGGCGCACGTTCGTCCTGGTCCCAGATGCGCAGCACGCGGGTGCCGGTGCCGGCGGCGTCGCGCAGCAATTCGTGCGCGAACGGGCAACCATGGTCGATGACGGCCAGCAGCAGCGGGCCGGCCGCGGGCTCGCCCGGCGTGCCGGCCGGCGCCGGCGCGACGGCCGTCAGCGGGCGCGGGCGCTGCGGGATCACCGGCAGCGCGAGCTCGAAACGCGCGAGCGGGCTGTCGGGCGCCAGCAGCGCCGGCAGCGCGCTGAGCGGCGCGGTGGCCGCGAAGTGGATCGCCTGCGCCGCCCGATGCGCCCCCGGCACGACGACACCCCGCGCCTGCAGTGCGGCGAAGCTGCCGGCGGGGCGCCGCTCGGCGGCGATCGCCACCCGCGCCGGCCGCGGCTCGCCGGGGCGGCGGAAGTCGCGCCAGTCGGTGGCGTCGGCCCAGACCAGCGCAGGGTCGATGCCGGGTATGGCCGGGCCCAGCGCCAGCGGTCCGCGTGGCAGCCGCCGTGGGTTCACGAGAACCGCCGTCCGATGTCCCGCAGCTCGGAACGCGCGCGCTGCCACAGCGGCTTCAGGATCTCGGCGGCCGCCGGGCCCGCGTCGGCCAGCGGGTAGGGGGTGGACGCATGCCACGTGTAGCACTTCGGCCGCTGCGCGCCGGCACTCAGCTCGGCGTCGTCGAGCGCCTGCGCCGACGGCTCGAAGGCGATGCCGCCCTCCACCCTCTCGCCATCGAAGCGCACCGACGGGCAGGGCCCGACCCCGCTGCAGCGCCGCACGAAGTAGCGCCCGAGCACGGTGCCGAGCGCCCGCCCGGCGACGTTGTCGACCGGGAAGTGCACGCCGGCGACGACGCGGTTCGTCGACACGCGTTCGGCCAGGTGCTCCATCTGCCTGCGCAGCCGAAGCCCGCCGGCGGTGTGGGCGCCCAGCAGCGCGCACAGCACCTCGAGCACGACGTACGACTGCGTGCAGTGCCCGCTGGGCAGCGCGCCATGCCCCGGCGTCGTGATGACGGGCTGCACCTGCGGCGACAGCTCCTGCGGGCGCCAGCAGGCCAGCGCGTGCTTGAAGCGCATCTCCACGAAGACGGCGAACTGGATCGCGGCCTCCAGCAGCTCGCGCGTGCGCTTGAGGCGGTCGGTCTGTATGGGCAGCAGCAGGCCCCAGTAGGCATGCTGGTTGTCGATCTGGGTCAGGATCTCGGGCAGCCGCTCCTCGCGCAGCTCGGACCAGTCGAGCACGGCCCGCAGCTGGTCGACGAAGACGCTCCGCGGCGGCGCGCGCAGCACCGCCAGCTCCATCACGACGCGCTCCCGCCTGGCAGCGTGCCAGCCGTCGACGGTCATCACCAGCCCCGGCGGCTGACCTCTGCGCCGCGACATCGCGTGGTACTCGATGCCGCGCAGCAGCTCGTGCGCCACCAGGTGGCTGCGCACCCAGGGGTCCCACTGGAAGATGCGGTCGTCGTTGACCGAACGGTCCGCCATGGCGCGCATCGCCGCCTTGTCGCCCAGGTCGATCGACGCCGAACGGTGGCGCACCAGCGCCTCCGCGAACAGCGGCGCGGCGTAGGCGTCGGACAGGATGGGCCCGCCGATGCTGCCGCCGATCGAACCGCCTATCGAACCGCCTATCGAGCCGCCGATGGAGCCCCCGATCGAACCGCCTATCGAGCCCCCGATCGAACCACCCAGACTCTCGCTCATCGCCCCGTCCTCCCTTGCCGGCGCGCCCGCGCGCGCCTGGTTCAGCCCATTCAGCCCATCGGCATGCCGGCCGCCGAGAAGGCCCGCGCGAAGCGCTCGCGCGTGGCCTCGGCGCCGCGCGGCGCGCCCTGCACGTAGCCGCGCACCGTGAAGCCCGGTGCCAGCGCCAGCACGCGCTGCGCCATCTCGCGCGCGCGGTCCAGCTGCTCGGTCTCGGCCAGCGCCACGGTCAGCGCGCGCAGCGTCGGCACGTGGTTGCGGTTGACCTGCAGCGCGCGTTCGGCCAGCTCGATGCCGCGCGCGTGGTGGCCGGCGGTGATCGCGGCGCTGGCCGTCAGCGCGTCGAAGTAGTGGCGCTGCGGGTCCAGCGGCGACAGCGAGGACGCGGTCTCCGCGCAGCGGTAGGCGTCCTCGCCCTCGCCGCGGAAGCCGTGCACGACGCTGCGGTACAGCCAGGCCAGCGGCTCGCTGGCATTGACCGCCAGCGCGCGCTCCAGCGTGTGCTCGGCGGCGTCCAGCTCGCCGAGCATGTGGCACTCGACGAAGCCCTGGCTGGCCAGCGCCAGCGCGTTGCCGGGGTCGGCTTGCAGCGCGGCGCGCGTGTGCGCCAGCGCCTGCACGGCCTCGTCGCGCGGCGCGCCGGCCAGCAGCCGCGTCGTGCGCAGCACCCACCACTGCGACAGCCAGGCGCGCGGCACCGGCGCCATCGGGTGGCGCTCGACCAGGGTCTCGAGCACCGAGCGTGCGCGCTGGAAGTCGGGCACCGCGGCGCGGTGCATCAGGCGCAGTCCGGCCAGCTGCAAGGTGTACGACTGCAGCGAGGGCAGTGCATGCGTGGCCACGCGCGCCAGCTGGTGCGCGGCCACCACGTCCATCAGCTGCGCGGCCATCTCGGCCGAGTAGTCGTCGTCCACCGCCAGCAGCGCCGCCGGCTCCAGCTCCGCGGTGTGCGTCCACAGCTGCGCGCCGTCGCTGCCGTCCGCCAGCTCCAGCGTGACGCGCCAGCGTTCGCCGCCGCGCGCGACCACGCTGCCGGCCACGACGTACTGCACCCCCAGGCGCTGCGCGAGCTCGGGCACCGTCAGGCCGCGGCCGGCCAGCGCGCTGGTGGACAGCCGCGAGGTCACGCGCAGCACCGCGCCGCGCGCCAGCCGCGTGCTGAGGTTGTCGGCCACCAGCTGCCCGGCGGCGGCGTCGGCGCCGGCCAGGCCGCCGGCGGCCAGCGGCATCACCGCCACGCGCGGCACCAGCACGTTGGGCGTTGCCGCCGCCGGCCGCGGTGCCGGCTCCAGCGGGCGCGCCGGCAGGCCCTGCGGTGCGGCGATGACGAAGCAGCGGATCGCCTCGTCCAGGTGCTTGACGTAGCACTCGCCCAGGTCCTGCAGGTCGGCATCGATGCCGCCCACCAGCTCGTCGCGGAACTGCACCGTGGCCACCGCCTGGTCCGGCGCCGCCAGCGAGGCCACGCGCGCCGCGGTGTTGACGCCGGGGCCGTAGATGTCGAGCTCGTCGATGACGACCTCGCACACGTGTGCGCCGAGGCGCAGGCGCATCGTGGCCTCCGCGCTGCGCCCGTCGTTGTACGGGACGATGCGCCGCGCGATGTCGAAGGCCGCCGCGGCCGCCGCGGGCACGGCGGGAAACTCCAGCAGCATGCCGTCGCCCAGGCTCTTGACCATGCGACCGCCGTGCCGCGGCAGCACCTGCTGGCGTACCTCGGCGACGAAACGCCGCCAGCGGTCGATGACGTCGGCCTCGAAGGCCTGGATCAGGCGCACCGACTCGACGAGGTCGACCACGACCACGGCACGGCGCGCACGCTGCAGTTCCGGGGGGTCGGCTTCCTCCGTCATGGCCGCTCCGATGCTGTGGTTGCCTTCTGTCTCGGGCATCCCCATTCTGTGGGACGTGCCCGCGGGCAACAAGGCATGCGCGCGGGCTGTGAAGGCCCGCGCCGCGAATGCGGGATCAGGACGCCTTGGGCGGCGCGAAGCGGCGGTCGGGCCGCGGCGCGGCGGCGTAGACCGGTGCCAGCGCGGGCAGGCGCTGCTGGATGTCGCGGATGCGCGTCTCGCCGGCCGGGTGCGTGGACAGCCACTGCGGCGGCGCGCGCCCGCCGCTGGCCGCGTCCATCTTCTGCCACAGCGTGACGCCGGCGGCCGGGTCGTAGCCGGCCCGCGTGGACAGCACCAGGCCCAGCGCATCGGCCTCGGACTCGTCCTGGCGGCTGAAGGTCAGGCTCAGCAGCTGGCTGCCGTACTGCGCCGCGATGTCGCCCAGGCTGCCCAGCCCCAGCAGCGCGGCGCCGCCGCGCAGCAGGATCTGCGTGCCGGTGCTCTTGGCCATGCGCTCGCGCGCATGCTCCAGCAGCGCATGCGCGACCTCGTGGCCCATGATCACCGCGACCTCGTCGTCGTTGAGCTGCAGCTGCGCCAGGATGCCGTGGAAGAAGGCGATCTTGCCGCCCGGCATGCAGAAGGCGTTGAGCTGGTTGCTGCCCAGCAGGTTGACCTCCCAGCGCCACTCGCGCGCACGCTCGTTGCACTCCGGCGCGAAGGGCACGATGCGCTGCGCGATGTAGCGCAGCCGCTGCAGCTGCGGGTGGTTGGCCGGCGCCAGCGCCTGCTTGCCGCGCGCCTCGCCCAGCAGCTGCTGGTACTGCTGTGCCGCCGAGCGCTCCACGGTCGGTGCCGGCACCAGCCGGGCGGCGCGCGAGCGCCGGCACTCGGGCAGGGTCTGCGCCTGCGCGGGCCAGGTGGCGGCGGCAGCCCCGGCCAGCAGCAGCCCGGTGAAGGCACGCCGGCCATGCCTTGCGCAGCCGCAGGCGGCGGCGAGGCGGGGCGGGTGCAGGTCGGCGTCGGTCTTCATCGCGGGGCCTCGGATCATTCTAGGGACCGCCCGCCCCGCGCCGCTCACGACGTGGGTTTGGGCGGCGCGGCCGGCGGCGCCGGCAGCGCGCCCGGATGCTGCCGGTACACGGCCTGCGCCAGTGCCAGCAGCCGCTCGCGCGGCAGCGCGCCGACGAGTGCGAAGCCGGCGCCCGGTTCGACCCAGTAGAACAGGCCCAGTTCACCCTGCTGCTCGTAGCGGAAGGCGGTCTCGCTGCCCGGCTCGGGCTTGCGCAGGTACAGCGTGACGCGGCGGCCCTCGCCGTCCTGGTACATCAGCTGCGCGCTCTTGCCGCCGCCGTCGGGCAGCAGGCGGCCGCCGACGAGCCGGAAGCCCTCGGCCGAGAGGTCGAACAGCGTCACCGGCACCTCGATGCGCCGGGTCAGCCAGCGCGCCAGGTGCTCCTCCTGGGCCGCCACCTCCACCGCATGGCGCGGCTCGGGCACGTACACGCTGTGCGCCGCGGCGGCGCGCTGCACCCAGCCGGCGTACGGCGCGGGCGCGGCGGCCATGCGCTGCGCGGAGGGCGCCTGCGCCTGCTGCCACTGCCAGACCGCGCCGCCGCCGGCGAGCGCACCCAGCAGCGCGCCGACCAGCCCGGCCGCCGCCGCCACGCCGGCGACCTGCGCGCCACGGCCGCGGGTCGCCGCGCCGCGCCGCCAGACCGTCTCGCGCAGCGCCGCCGGCACCGGCTCGGCGGCCGCCTCGCCGGCCAGCGCCGCGCGCAGCGCATCGCGGTCGGCAGCCCAGCGGCGCACCGTCTCGGCGTCCTCGGGGTGCAGGCGCAGCCAGGCGTCGACGCGCGCGCGCTCGGCGGCGTCGAGTTCGCCGTCGACCCAGGCGCTGAGCTGCTCGGGGGAGATGCGGTCGGGTTCCATCGTCTTCACACCACGCGGCGCAGCGCCGGGGCCGCGCTGCCGCCGTCCATCAGGCGCCGCAGCGCGGCGCGCGCGCGGCACACGCGCGACATCACGGTGCCGATCGGCGTGCCCATCACCTGCGCCGTCTCCGCGTAGCTGAGCTGCTCCACGCACACCAGGAGCAGCGTCTCGCGCTGCTCGGGCGCCAGGCGCGCCAGCGCGCGCAGCAGGTCCAGCCGCAAGCCGACGTCGGTGCCGGGGTCGCCGCCGCCGGCGTCCTGCGCGCGTTCCATCTCCTCGGGGTCGACGACCGCGAGCCGCGCGTCGCGCCGGCGGCCGTCCAGGTGCGCGTTGTGCGCGATCGACAGCAGCCACACCGTCATGTCGCGCGCATCGTCGAACTGCTGCCAGCGCGACAGCGCGCGCTCCAGCGTCAGCTGAGTCAGGTCGTCGGCCTGCGGCCCGTCCAGGCCCAGCGACCGGGCATAGCGGCGCAGGCGCGGGATCGCGTCGAGCAGCTGGCGCCGGAAGGCGGGAGGGGCGAGCACTGCGGGCTTACGGGGCGGGCCCGCCGATTATTCCCCCCGGCGTCGCTCGCCGGCGCGCGCGGCGAGCTCAGCGCAGGTACAGCGTCCAGCACCCCAGCCGGCGGTGCTGCGGCGCGGCGTCGGCCCAGGCCGCCAGGCGGTCCAGCCAGCCGGCGCCGGCCGCGGCACGCGCGGGCCGCGCCGCGGCGACGCGCCCTGTCGTGGCGCCAGGGGTCGCCGCCTGGCGGGCGCGCAGGGGGCCTTGCAGGGTGATGGTGCTCATGGCGACTCCGGGTTAACCAGTACAGATGGGCAGTACCGACACTGTAGAAACTTGCGCGAACGCACGCAACAATTCAGATCGCAAATCAGAACTGCAAAAATGCAGTTCAAGACCCCTGCCCGGAACCGAGCCATGGCCGAGATCGACTGGAGCGACCTGCGCGTGGCCTTGGCCGTGGGCCATGCCGGCACGCTGGCAGCGGCGGCGCGCGAGCTGAAGGTCAACGCCACGACCGTGCTGCGCCGGCTGGACGCACTGGAGCAGCGCCTGGGCGCCCGGCTGTTCGACCGCGCCCGCGGCCGCTGGCAACCCACCGAGGCCGGCGCCGTGGTGCTGGACCTGGCGCGCCGCATGGCCGACCAGGCCGACGAGATCGAACGCCAGGTCCTGGGCCGCGACCGCGAGCTCACCGGCCCGCTGCGCGTGACCACCGCCTTCGTGCTGATGGACCACCTGCTGCCGCAGCCGCTGGCCGACTTCGCACGCGCCTACCCCGGCATCGAGGTCGAGGTGGTGGAGAACGCGGTGCTGGTGGACCTGTCGCGGCGCCAGTCCGGGGCCGCCGGCCAGGCCGGCGAGCACCCGAGCTGGTCGCGCGTGGAGGCCGACGTGGCGCTGCGCCTGTCGGCCAGCGTCGCCGAGCACCTGGTCGGGCGCCAGCTCGGCATGACGCACTGCCGCGCCTATGCGCGCCGCGGCGCGCCGGGGCTGCCGCAGCAGGTCACCCCGCTGGCCGAGCTGCTGCGCGACGCGCCCTGGGTGGCCTTCGAGCGCGACGCGACGCAGCGTGTGTACGACCGCTGGATGCGCAGCGCGCTGGCGCAGTCGCAGGTGCGCGTGCGGGTGGACATCTTCAACGCCGTGGCGTCGATGCTGCACACCGGCATCGGCATCGGCGTGCTGCCGACCTTCATGTCGGCGCGCCACCCGGACCTGGTGGCGGTGTCGGAGACGATCCCCGAACTGTCGGCGCCGGTGTGGATGCTCACGCACCCGGACCTGCGGCAGACGGCGCGCGTGCGCGCCTTCATGCAGTTCGTCGGCGACGCGATCGCCGAGCGGCTGGCCGCCGACGCGCGGGCCGACGCCCCGGCCTGAACAGCCGGGGCCGCCGGCGCGGCCGCGTCAGGCCGGCGTGCCGAGCTCCTGCGCCAGCGCGGCGACCAGCGTGCGCTGCAGGTCCCCGCGCGCCACGCACGCCGGGCGGCCGGCCTGCGGCAGCGAGGTCGCGAAGGCATGCGGGTCGCTGCTCAGCTCCAGCACGCGCAGCGCGCCCTGGCGCGCGCGCAGGTCCTGCAGCAGCAGGGCCAGCGCGGGGTCGCTGCCGGGCAGCCCGCTGACCAGCACGTCGGGCAGCGCCTGCCGCAGCGCGCCGCGCGCCTGGTCCACGGTGGCCGCGGCCTGCACCTTCAGCCCGGCGCCGGCCATCAGGCGCTCGGCC
>CAZUPH010000017.1:0-32633 GCA_964621995.1 uncultured Rubrivivax sp.
GGTCGAGCATGGCGCCGGGCTGGCGCACGTTGCGGCCCAGCGCGGCCGGCATCGGCGGCACCAGCAGCAGCACCTCGCCGCCGGCATGCGCGATGCCGGCGATCATGTCCGGCGACGAGAGCACGGCCCCCAGCGCGACCTCGAAGTAGGCCGGGTCCAGCATCGCGCCCACCGTGCCCGCGAAGGCCCCCTGCGGCGACAGGCGTGCCAGCGTCAGGTTCAGCGAGAAGGTGCCGACCGTGCTGGCGAAGGGGCGCGAGACATACAGCACGCCGGCGTCGGGGCGCTCGCGCACGGTGCGGAAATGCTCGCGCCCGCTGGTGTCCAGCCCGACGAGTTCCGGCCGCGAACTCGCCAGCAGCACGCCGCTGGCGTCGCTGACCTGCACGACGCCGACGCCGGGCATCACCGCGGTCAGCGCCACCAGCCGACGCGCCAGCAACGGCTGGCCCGGCACCAGCAGGCCGGAGGCGATGTCCTCGCGCAACTGCACGAGCGCGGCATGGGCGCCTTCGATCTGGCGCACCAGGTTACGGTCGACGGCGCGCGCCTGGTCGGCCAGGCGCTGGCGGGCGTCCTCGAGCACGCGCCGCCGGTCGTCCGCCAGGCCGCCCGCCAGCAGGGCCGCCAGCAGCAGCACGACGCCACCGAGCAACAGCCACTCACGCCGCACGCGGCGGCGAAGCGACTCGGTGGCGATCGGATCGCGCTGCACGTTGCGCCGCAGCCTATCACCGCCGTACGGCCGCGACCAGCGGCACCACCCTCGGTCCGCGGCACGGGCCGCGGCCCCGTGCGGCCGGGCCGCCGCGCGGCGACCCGCCACCTACAATCGCCGGCTGCCCTGTGCCGTGCCGGACGGCCCCGCCTGCCGCCGGAGCGCACCGGGCCCCGCCCCCACCCGCCGACCCGCCGCTGCGCCATGACCGAGCTTGCCAAGTCCTTCGACCCCGCCGCCATCGAGGCCCGCTGGGGACCGGTCTGGGCCGCCGGGGACAGCTTCAGGCCGACGCTGGACCCGGCGCGGCCTTCGTTCGCGATCCAGCTGCCGCCGCCCAACGTGACCGGCACGCTGCACATGGGCCACGCGTTCAACCAGACCATCATGGACGCGCTGACCCGCTACCACCGCATGCGCGGCTACAACACGCTGTGGCTGCCGGGCACCGACCACGCCGGCATCGCCACGCAGATCGTCGTGGAGCGCCAGCTGCAGGAGGCCGGCCTGTCGCGCCACGACCTCGGGCGCAGGAACTTCGTCGCCCAGGTCTGGGACTGGAAGGCCACCAGCGGCGCGACCATCACCAACCAGATGCGCCGCATGGGCGACAGCGTGGACTGGTCGCGCGAATACTTCACGATGGACGACAAGCTCTCGGCCGTCGTCACCGAGACCTTCGTGCGCCTGTACGACGAGGGCCTGATCTACCGCGGCGAGCGCATGGTCAACTGGGACCCGCAGCTCAAGAGCGCGGTCAGCGACCTGGAGGTCACCAGCGAGGAGGAGGACGGCTTCCTCTGGCACATCCGCTACCCGCTGCAGGAGGGCACGGGGTCGCTCGTCGTCGCGACGACGCGGCCGGAGACCCTGCTCGGCGATACCGCGGTGATGGTGCACCCCGAGGACGAGCGTTATGCCGCGTTCGTCGGCAAGCAGGTGCGGCTGCCGCTGACGGACCGGCTGATCCCGGTCATCGCAGACGCCTATGTCGATCGTGAATTCGGCACCGGCGTCGTGAAGGTCACGCCGGCGCACGACCTGAACGACTTCGCGGTCGGCCAGCGCCACGGCCTGCCCATGCTGTGCGTGCTGGACCTCTCGGCGCGCATCAACGACAACGCGCCGGCGGCCTACCGGGGGCTCGACCGCTTCGAGGCGCGCAAGCGCGTCGTGGCCGACCTCGAGACGCAGGGGCTGCTCGTCGAGACGCGCAAGCACCGCCTGGTGGTGCCGCGCTGCGAGCGCACCGGCCAGATCGTCGAGCCGATGCTGACGCACCAGTGGTTCGTCGCCGTCAGCAAGCCCGGGCGCGACGGCAGCAGCATCGCGGGCAAGGCCATCGAGGCGGTGGCCAGCGGGCAGGTGCGCTTCGTGCCCGAGCAGTGGGTCAACACCTACAACCACTGGATGAACCACATCCAGGACTGGTGCATCAGCCGCCAGCTCTGGTGGGGCCACCAGATCCCGGCCTGGTACGGCACGGGCGGCGAGCTCTTCGTCGCGCGCAGCGAGGACGAGGCGCGCGAGCGCGCCGCCGCCGCCGGCTACACCGGCCCCTTGACGCGCGACGAGGACGTGCTCGACACCTGGTACAGCTCGGCCCTGGTGCCCTTCTCCACGCTGGGCTGGCCGCACGACACGCCGCAGTCCCGGCTGGAGCAGCAGCTGTTCCTGCCCAGCACGGTGCTCGTCACCGGCTTCGACATCATCTTCTTTTGGGTCGCCAGGATGATCATGATGACGCTGCACTTCACTGGCCAGGTGCCCTTCCGAGACGTCTACATCCACGGCCTGGTGCGCGACGCGCAGGGCAAGAAGATGAGCAAGTCCGAGGGCAACGTGCTCGACCCGGTGGACCTGATCGACGGCATCGAGCTGCCGCGCCTGCTGGAAAAGCGCACCAGCGGCCTGCGCCGCCCGGAGACCGCGCCGCGCGTGCGCAAGGAGACCGAGCGCGAGTTTCCGCAGGGCATCCCGGCCTTCGGCGCCGACGCACTGCGCTTCACGATGGCGAGCTACGCCACGCTGGGCCGCAACGTCAACTTCGACACCAAGCGCTGCGAGGGCTACCGCAACTTCTGCAACAAGCTCTGGAACGCCACGCGCTTCGTGCTGATGAACTGCGAGGGCCAGGACTGCGGGCTGAAGGAGCACACCCAGGCCGAGTGCGCGCCCGGCGCACCGCTGCACGGCTACCTGCGCTTCTCGAGCGCCGACCGCTGGATCACCGGCGAGCTGCAGCGCGTGGAGCATGCCGTCGCGCAGGGCTTCGCCGACTACCGGCTCGACAACGTCGCCAACGCCATCTACGCCTTCGTCTGGGACGAGTACTGCGACTGGTACCTCGAGATCGCGAAGGTGCAGCTCGCCGAGGCCGCGGCAGCCGGCGACGAGGCGTCGGCCCGTGCCACGCGGCGCACGCTGATCCGCACGCTGGAGACCGTGCTGCGCCTGCTGCACCCGGTGGCGCCGTTCATCACCGCCGAGCTGTGGGAGGCCGTCGCGCCGGTGGCCGGCCGCAAGGCCGCGGGCAGCGGCGAGAGCATCGTCGGCGCGCCCTACCCCCAGGCGCAGCTGGAGAAGGTGGACGAGCAGGCCGACGCCTGGGTCGCGCGGCTGAAGGCGCTGGTGGCGGAGACGCGCCGGCTGCGCAGCGAGATGGGCCTGGCCCCCGGCGAGCGTGTGCCGCTGCTGACGCTGGGCGACACCGACTTCGTCGCCTCGGCGGCGCCGCTGCTCAAGGCGCTGGCGCGCATCGCCGAGGTGCGCACGCTGGCCGACGAGGCCGCCTTCGCCGCCGCCACGCGCAACGCGCCGGTGGCGGTCAGCGGGGCGCTGCGGCTGGCGCTGCACGTGGAGATCGACGTCGAGGCCGAGCGTGCGCGCCTGGCCAAGGAGATCGCGCGGCTGGCCGGCGAGATCGCCAAGGCCGAGGCCAAGCTCGGCAATGCCAGCTTCGTCGAGCGCGCGCCCGCGGCCGTCGTCGCGCAGGAGCGCGAGCGGCTGGACGGCTTCAGACAGGCGCTGGATCGCCTTCGAGATCAGTCAGATCGTCTGGCCGCGTCGGCCTGAAGCCGCTGCGCGGCAGCGGCGTCAGCAGCAGCTCGTCGATGCGCCGCGCCACCGCCCAGGCGCTGCGCACGCGCGACTGCTGCGTGGTGCCGGCAACGCGCGGCGTGACCTGCAGCGTGTCGACGTGGCGCAGCGGCCGGCCGGGGTCCAGCAGCCCGGGCTCCATGCTGTCGAACCAGGCCGCGGCCAGCGGGCCGCTGCTCAGCGCACCGGCCAGCGCCCGCTCGTCGAACAGGCTGGAATGCGCCAGGCAAACCAGGACCTGGTTGTCCTTGGACTCGGCCAGCAGCCGCTCGCCGAACAGGCCCACGTAGCGCGGGTAGAAGGTCAGCAGCACGCAGACCGCGTCGCTGGTCTGCATCAGTTCGCGCAGGCCGACCGCCTCGACCTCGGAGCGCGACCAGATCGAGTCCGAGGCGTGCACGCTGGGGTCGTAGCCGATGGTGCGCGCACCGAAGGCGCGCAGCAGCGCAGCCAGCGTCTTGACCGCCGGCGTGATGCCGACGATGCCCACCGTGGCGCCGCCGAGCTCGCGGCCGACGAGCAGGCCCTCGTCGTTGATGATGGGCACGCGGCGCAGCATCTGCAGCAGCGCGCCGACGACGAACTCGGCCTCCGCCGTGGCGCTGGCGCTGGCCGGGCGAACGACCTCGATGCCGGCACGCGCACAGGCCTCCAGGTCGATATTTTCCGCACCCACCGACAGCCGCCCGACGATGCGCAGCGAAGGCGCGCGCGCCAGCGTGAGCGCGTCCAGCGCCACCGAGGGCGGGATGATCACCGAGCGCACGCGCGAGAGCGCGGCGCGGAAGCCGTGCGGGTCGTTCGCCAGCTCGGGGGCGTACTGCACCCCGTGCCGCGCGCCGAGCCACGCCAGGACGTCCGAGTCCAGCGGTTCGACGATCAGCACGTCCATGGGTGCAGGCGTGAGGTTGTCATTGGGCAAGCAGGGGGCCGCATGCCACAATCGGCTGGACTGTGACAATTCTAAAGAGCGGTATGCGGGTCCATAAGGCAATTTTCCCGGTGGCGGGTCTCGGCACCCGTTTCCTGCCCGCCACCAAGGCGCAGCCCAAGGAGATGCTGCCGGTCGTCGACAAGCCGCTCATCCAGTATGCGGTGGAGGAGGCCTACGCGGCCGGCGTGCGCGAGATGATCTTCGTCACAGGCCGCCACAAGCGCCCGATCGAGGACCATTTCGACATGACCTTCGAGCTCGAGGTCGCGCTCGAGCAGGCCGGCAAGCGGGAGCTGCTGGAGGTCGTGCGCAGCGTCAAGCCCGACGACATGGAGTGCATCTACGTGCGCCAGGCGCAGGCCCTGGGCCTGGGGCACGCGGTGCTGTGCGGCCAGCGCCTGGTGGGCGACCAGCCCTTCGCGGTGCTGCTGGCCGACGACCTGATGGTCGGCGAGCCCCCGGTGCTCAAGCAGATGGTCGAGCAGTTCGCCGAGTGGCGCGCCTCCATCCTCGCGGTGCAGGAGGTGCCGGCCGAGCACACGCGGCGCTACGGCATTGTCGACGGCCAGATGGTCAACGAGCGGCTGATGGACATCGGCCGCATCGTCGAGAAGCCGGCGCCCGAGGTGGCGCCCTCGCGCTGGGGCGTGGCCGGGCGCTACATCCTCACGCCGGGCGTGTTCCACGAGATCGCCACCCAGCCGCGCGGCGTGGGCGGCGAGATCCAGCTCACCGACGGCATCGCCTCGCTGCTGCGGCGCGAGAAGGTCTTCGCCTACCGCTACGAGGGCCGGCGCTACGACTGCGGCAGCAAGGAAGGTTTCCTGGAGGCCAACGTCGAGCTCGCGATGGCGCACCCGCAGCTGGGGCCGGGCTTCCGCGCCTACCTGAAGGGCCTCGAGCTCTGAAGCCAAGCCCCTTGCGCGGATCCGGCCCCGCCGGTCCGCTGCAAGAGCCCCCTCGGGGGGTGGCGACCGGGAGGGAGCCTGGGGGCCCTATCTCACCTCCGCCGCAGCACGTGCACGAACTCGCTGCCGCCGGTGGTCTGCTCGACGAGTTCGTTGCCGGTCTGGCGCGCGAAGGCCTGGAAGTCGCGCACCGAGCCGGGGTCGGTGGACACCACGCGCAGCAGCTGGCCGCTGCCCATGTCCGCGAGGGCCTTCTTGGCCTTCAGGATGGGCAGCGGGCAGTTCAGCCCGCGCGTGTCGAGTTCCTTGGTCGCTTCCATGGCGGCCGATTCTAGGTCTTGCGCGGGAAGTCGATGAACTGCGGGTCATGCCCGCGCGAGCGCAGCCAGTCCGCCAGTGCATAGCCGGTGCCGGCCGGCCAGCAGCGCACGGCGGCGGGCTCGAAGAGCCTGTACTCGGCGAGCTCGGGCGACAGCCGGATCTCGCCCTCGGCCAGCGCGTGGTAGGCGATGATCACCTGGTTCATGCGCTGGAAGTCGTACACGCCGATCAGCGAGAGCCGGCGCACCGCGAGCGAGGTCTCCTCGGCGACCTCGCGCGCGATGCCCTGCTCGGGCGTCTCGCCGGCCTCCATGAAGCCGGTGACCAGCGCGAACATGCGGCCCGGCCAGGCGGCATTGCGCGCCAGCAGCAGCTGCCCGCCGCGGTCGGCGCACTCGATCACCGCGGCCAGCACGGGCGTCGGGTTGTTCCAGTGCGTCCAGCCGCAGGCCGGGCAGCGCAGCCGCGTCTTCGCGCCGCCGTCCTCGACCTGCTCGATGTGCGCCAGTGCGCTGGCGCACTGCGGGCAGTAGCGATAGCCGGGCGTCGTCATGCCGGAAAGACACCCGTGGAGAGATAACGGTCGCCGCGGTCGCAGACGATGAAGACGATGGTTGCGTCCTGCACCTGCGCGGCGATCTGCAGCGCCACCCAGCACGCGCCGGCCGCCGAGATGCCCGCGAACAGGCCCTCCTCGCGGGCCAGGCGGCGTGCCATCGCTTCCGCGTCGGCCTGGCTGACGAGCACGAGTTCGTCGACGCCGGCCGGGTCGTAGATCCTCGGCAGGTAGGCCTCGGGCCACTTGCGGATGCCCGGGATGCGCGAGCCCTCGGCCGGCTGCGCGCCGACGATGCGCACCGCCGGGTTCTGCTCCTTCAGGTAGCGCGACACGCCGGTGATCGTGCCGGTGGTGCCCATCGCGCTGACGAAGTGCGTCACCCGCCCCCCGGTGTCGGCCCAGATCTCCGGCCCGGTCGTCTCGTGGTGCACGCGCGGGTTGTCGGCATTGGCGAACTGGTCGAGCACGCGGCCCTGGCCTTCGCGCTGCATCTGCTCGGCCAGGTCGCGCGCGTACTCCATGCCGCCGCTCTTGGGCGTGAGGATCAGCTCGGCGCCGAAGGCCTTCATCGTCTGCGCGCGCTCGACCGACAGATCCTCCGGCATGATCAACACCATGCGGTAGCCGCGGATCGCCGCGGCCATCGCCAGCGCGATGCCGGTGTTGCCGCTGGTGGCCTCGATCAGCGTGTCGCCGGGCTTGATCTCGCCGCGCTGCTCGGCGCCGCGGATCATCGCGATCGCCGGCCGGTCCTTCACCGAGCCGGCCGGGTTGTTGCCTTCCAGCTTGCCCAGGATCACGTTGGCGCGCGCCGCGCCCGCGGCACCGGGCACACGCTGCAGGCGCACCAGCGGCGTGCGGCCGATGGCCTCTTCCAGGGTCGGGTAGTCGGCGCCTGCGGGCTGCGTCATCGGGTCGTTCCTCCTGCGCGGGATTGTCGCAGCGCGCCGGCGGCCACGCCGGCAGCCGGGGCGTGCGCCGGCGCCGCGCGCGCAGGGGCGCCGAGGGACGCATGTGATAATGATTTGGCTTCGGCGTGCCTTCCGGGGCACGCGCGCCCGCGTGACGAAATCGGTAGACGTAGCGGACTCAAAATCCGCCGCCGCAAGGCGTGCCAGTTCGAGTCTGGCCGCGGGCACCAGTCGGGCGCCAAGCCCTTCGCGCCAACGCGCCCCTGCCTGTCGTCCACATGCCGCCGATCCCGCCGATCACGAAGAACCTGATGCTCGTCTGCGTCGGCATCTTCGCGCTGCAGTTCCTGTTTCCGCCGATCCAGTTCTGGTTCGCGCTGTTCCCGCTGGCCAGCGGCAACTTCGGACCCTGGCAGGTGGTGACCTATGCCTTCCTGCACGGCGGCGTCGGCCACCTGTTCTTCAACATGCTGGGCCTGTGGATGTTCGGCAGCGAGCTCGAGCGGCTGTGGGGCAGCCGGCGCTACCTGCAGTTCCTGCTGGCCGGCGTGCTGGCCGCGGCGGCGGCGCAGATGATCTTCACGGCGCTCGTCGGTTCGCGCGTGCCCACGGTGGGCGCCTCGGGCGCGCTGTTCGCGCTGCTGCTGGCCTTCGGGATGCTGTTCCCGAACCGCGTGATCATGCCGCTGTTCCCGCCGATCCCGATGAAGGCGCGCACCTTCGTCATCGTCTTCGGCGCGCTGGAGCTGCTGCTGGGCTACTTCGACCGCACCGGCATCGCGCACTTCGCGCACCTGGGCGGCATGGTCGGCGGCTTCCTGATGATCCGCTACTGGCGCGGCCAGCCCCCCTTCGGCTCGCGGCGCCGGCGCTGACCCCGACGCACTCATGGCTATGGCGCCGGCGGCATGCTGACGCGCAGGCCGTGCAGGTGCGGCAGGAGTGGCGATGAAGTCCTGGTGGTCCCGGGCCGCGGCCGCGGTCGCGCTGCTGGTGCTGGCCGGCGCGCCGGCGCAGGCCCGGCCGATGTCGGTGGAGGAGCAGTCGCGCGCGCTCAGCCGCGCCAGCGACGCGGTGATCGGCGTGCAGGTGCAGGCCGTCGAGGACGCCCGCTCCGCCGCCACGCTGGGCCGCCTGCGCGAGGGCTCGGGCATCGTGATCTCGGCCGAGGGCCTGGTGCTGACCATCGGCTACCTGGTGCTGGAGGCCGAGAAGGTCGAGCTCGTCACCGACGACGCGCGGCGCATCCCGGCGCGTGTGGTCGCCTACGACCTGGCCACCGGCTTCGGCCTGGTGCAGGCGCTGGCGCCCATCGAGCGCGCGCCGGTGCCGCTGGGCGACCCGGCGGCGGTCGGCGGCGAGGAGCCGCTGGTCGTCGCCAGCGGCGGCCTGGATGCCGAGGTCAGCGTCGCCCGGCTGCTCTCGCGCCGGCCCTTCGCCGGCTACTGGGAATACCACATCGAAGGCGCGCTGTTCACGCACCCGCCGCGGCGCGACCACAGTGGGGCCGGCCTCTTCAACGGCCGCGGCGAACTGCTCGGAGTGGGCTCGCTGTTCCTGCCCAATGCCGCGGCCGAGGGCGCCACGCCGCTGCCCGGCAACCTGTTCGTGCCGGTGGACCTGCTCGGGCCCATCCTGCCCGAGCTGCTGCAGCGCGGCGCCTCGCGCGCCAGCACGCGCGCCTGGCTGGGGCTCAACTGCATCGAGCAGGGCGGGCAGGTGCGCGTGGCGCGGGTCAACGAGGACAGCCCGGCCGACGTGGCCGGCGTGCAGCGCGGCGACCAGGTCCTCGCGATCGACGGCGTCGCGGTCGCCGACGTGGCCGCGCTGTGGAAGGCGCTGTGGGCCGGCGGCGCGCCGGAGCGCGCGGTCAAGCTGACGATCCGCCGCGGCGGCGAGCGCCAGGAGCTGACGCTGCAGTCGGTGGACCGCGCGAAGACGCTGAAGCGGCCGCAGGGCGTCTGAGCGGCGCCGCCGCTCAGGTCCCGGCCAGCCCCTCGTGCACCGTGGGGTAGCGCAGCGCGACGCGCAGCTCGCGCTTCAGGCGCCGGTTGTCGAGCCGGCGCGATTCGCTCATGAAGCTCAGCAGCATCGGCGGCAGCTGCGTGCGCGCCTGCTCGCGCGTGATGCGCGGCGGCCGCGGCAGCCCGCACAGGTCGGCCGCGAGGTCGAAATACTCGCCCATCCTCAGCGCGCTGTCGTCGCTGACGTGCACCACGCGCTGCGGCCAGCCGCGGTGCAGCGCGGCGACGCAGGCGCGCGCCAGGTCGTCGGCGTGGATGTGGTTGGTGTGGACGTCGTCGTCGGCCACCAGCACCGGCGTGCCGCGCAGCAGCCGCTCGCGCGGGTGGCCGCCCGGGCGGTCGGCGGCGTAGATGCCCGGGATGCGCAGGATGCTCACCGCCACGCCCTGCATGCGGCCGTACCAGCGCAGCGTGGCCTCGGCGTCGACGCGCCGGCGCGCGCGCTCGCTGGCCGGCGCCACGGCACGCGTCTCGTCGAAGCGCGCGCCGCCGGCGTCGCCGTAGACGCCGGTGGTGCTGGCATAGACCAGCCGCCTTACGCGGCCGCCGCGGGCCAGCGCGGCGCACAGCGCGCGCGTGCGCGGGTCGCGTTCGCCGGCCGCCGGCGGCGGCGCCAGGTGCAGCACCGCGTCGGCCAGGCCGCCCAGGCGACCCAGCGTGGCGGGCTCGTCGAGGTTGCCGACCAGCGGCACGGCACCCAGTGCTCGCAGCGCGGCCGCACGCGCCGGCGTCGAGGTCAGCGCCAGCACGCGCCAGCGCGGGTGCACGAGGCGCAGCACACGGCAGCCGATGTCGCCGCAGCCGACGATCAGCAGCACGGGGCGGCGGGCGCGGGCAGGCAGTGCACTCATGCGGTCATGCGGTCATGCGGTCGCGGGCACAATCCGGCCCTGGCGCGCCGCAGTGTAGAGGTGCGCGAGTTGCCGCCCCACCCGCCCCCATGAGCTTCCAGATCACCCTGCAGCCCGCCCAAGTGAGCTTCGCCGTCGAGCGCGACGAGGCCATCCTGCCCGCCGCGATCCGCCAGGGCATCGGCCTGCCCTACGGCTGCCGCGACGGCGCCTGCGGCTCGTGCAAGAGCCGGCTGCTCGAGGGCCGCGTGATCCACGGCGCGCACCAGCTCAAGGCGCTGTCGGTGGCGGAGGAGGAGGCCGGCTTCATCCTGACCTGCTGCGCCACGCCGCAGACCGATTGCGTGGTCGAGGCGCGCAGCGTGCCCGGCGCCGGCGACTACCCGGTGCTGAAGCTGCCCACGCGCGTGCTCGCCATCACGAAGCCGGCGCCCGATGTCGCGGTGCTCAAGATGCAATTGCCGGCCAACCAGAACCTCAAGTACCGCGCCGGCCAGTACGTGGAATTCATCCTGCGCGACGGCGCGCGCCGCAGCTACAGCATGGCCAATGCGCCCGAGGACGTCGGCAGCCCGCCGGCGATCGAGCTGCACGTGCGCCACATGCCCGGCGGCAAGTTCACCGACCATGTCTTCGGCGCGATGAAGGAGCGCGACATCCTGCGCATGGAGGGCCCCTTCGGCAGCTTCTTCCTGCGCGAGGACAGCGACAAGCCCATCGTGCTGCTGGCCAGCGGCACCGGCTTCGCGCCGATCAAGGCGCTCGTCGACCACATGCGTCACCAGGGACTGAACCGCCCCGCCGTGCTGTACTGGGGCGGCCGCCGCCCCCAGGACCTGTACATGGACGACTGGTGCCGCCAGGCGGCCGCCGAACTGCCCTGGCTGCGCTACGTGCCGGTGGTCAGCGACGCACTGCCCGAGGACGGCTGGAGCGGCCGCACCGGCTTCGTCCACCGTGCGGTGATGGCCGACTTCCCGGACCTCTCCGGCCACCAGGTCTATGCCTGCGGCGCACCGGTCGTCGTCGAGTCGGCCGAGCGCGACTTCGTCGCGCAATGCGCGCTGCCGGCCGACGAGTTCTACGCCGACAGCTTCACTTCGGAACGCGACAAGCACGGAGCCACTGCATGACCCGACTGAACCGCCGCCAGTTTGCCGCCCTGGGCCTGATCGCCACCGGCGCCGTCCATGCCCAGCCCGCCGGCACGCTGCGCCTGGTCGTGCCCTACCCGCCGGGCGGCCCGCTGGACCGCATCGCGCGCATCCTGGCCGAGGCGGTGAAGGACAAGCTCGGGACCGTGGTCGTGGAGAACCGGCCCGGCGCCGGCGGCAACCTGGGCGTGGACCAGGTCGCGCGCTCGGCGCCCGACGGCAACACCATCGTGATGGGCGCGGTGGCCACGCATGCCATCAACCCCTGGCTGTACGAGAAGATCCCCTACGACCCGGTGCGCGACTTCACGCCCATCACGCGCGTGGCCCAGGTGCCCAACGTGCTGGTGATGAATGCCGAGGCGGCCGAGCGGCTGAAGATCGCGACCGTCGCCGACCTCGTGCGCCACGCCAAGGCGAATCCCGGCCGGCTCAACTACGGCAGCGGCGGCAACGGCAGCGCGGGGCACCTGGCCGGCGAGTTGCTGAAGTCCGCCGCCGGCGTGTTCATCGTGCACATCCCCTACGCCGGCGCGGCGCCGATGCAGCTGGCGCTGCTGGCCGGGCAGATCGACTTCAGCTTCGACAACCTGGCCAGCGCGGCCGGCAACATCCGCGCCGGCAAGCTCAAGGCCCTGGCGGTGACGACTGCGGCGCGGTCCAGCGCGATGCCCGATCTGCCGACGATGGCCGAGGCCGGCCTGCCGCAGGTGGGCGTGGATACGTGGTTCGGCCTCTTCGGCCCGGCCGGCGTGCCGGCGGCGCGCGTGCAGGCGCTCAACGAGGCCTTCGTCGCGGCGCTCAACTCGGCCGACGTGAAGGCCAAGCTGGCGCCGATGATGGCCGAGCCGGCACCGACCACCCCCGAGCAGTTCGGCGCCTTCGTGCGCGCCGAGCTCGCGAAGTACGAGAAGATCGTCAAGGCCACCGGCGCCAAGGCCGGCTGAACCCGCACCGCGGCCGCCACCGCCGGCGGCCGCGCCCCAGCGCCTCCTGCGGAGTCGCCTTCGATCGTTCAGGAGTCCTTTCGGGCCGGGCTTGTCGAAGCCCCGAGGACCACGGGCGCTTCGACAGGCTCAGCGCGAACGGTGGTCGCTGGACGAACGGACGCAGTTGCGCATCACAGGCACAGCGCCTTCAGGTCCTCGGGCACGGGAATCGCGCGCAGCCGGTCCGGGTCGGCCGCGTCGCGCTGCACGAAGGCGCGCACCTCGGTGCCCTCGCAGATCAGCGTCTCGCCGCGCAGCACGCGGTGCAGGTGCTTGAAGGTCTTGGCATGCCACTCGACGACCGAGGTGTGCACCTCCACGGTCTCGCCGTAGGTGGCGCTCTTGACGAAGCGGGTGTGGATCTCCAGCAGCGGCGTGCCGACGATGCCGCGCGTCTTGACCAGCTCGCGCCAGGGCGGCACGCCGCAGGCCATGAAGAAGGCCAGCGAGGACTCGTCCATCCACTTCAGGAAGTTCGGGAAGAAGACGATGCCGGCGGGGTCGCAGTCGCCGAAGCGGATCGTGACGCGGTGGACGTGGGTCTTGCTCATCGCAGTTCGCCGAGCCGCGGCGGCGGCCGCCGCTACTCGCCCAGGTAGGCGGCGCGCACCTTGGGGTCGGCCAGCAGGGCCTTGGCCTCGCCGCTCATCGTGATCTCGCCGGAGTCCATGACGTAGCCGCGGTTGGCCAGGCCCAGCGCGCGGCTGGCGTTCTGCTCGACCAGCAGCACCGTGGTGCCGCGGCGGTGGATGTCGTCGACGACCTCGAAGATCTTGTCCACCATGATCGGGCTCAGGCCCATGCTCGGCTCGTCCATCAGCAGCAGCCGCGGGCGCGCCATCAGCGCGCGGCCCATCGCCAGCATCTGCTGCTCGCCGCCGCTCATCGTGCCGGCGAGCTGCCTGGCGCGTTCCTTCAGGCGCGGGAAGATGCCGAAGACCTTGTCGACGTCGGCCTCGATCTCGGCGTCGTTGCGCACGAAGGCACCCATCTGCAGGTTCTCGACGATGGTCATGCGGGCGAAGACGCCGCGTCCCTCAGGCACCATCACCAGGCCCTGGCGCACCAGGTCCCAGGCGCCCTGACCCCTGATCGAGCGGCCGAGGTACTCGATCGCGCCGTCCTTCACCGGCTGGATGCCGGTGATGGCCTTCAGCGTGGTCGTCTTGCCGGCGCCGTTGGCGCCGATCAGGCTGACGAGCTCGCCCTCGCGGACCTCGAAATCCACACCCTTGACGGCCTGGATGCCACCGTAGGCGACCTGCAGGCCGCTGACCTTCAGCAGCGTCGTGGCCGTCATGCCGTCTCCCCGGTGGCCTGGTGGCTGGCACCGAGGTAGGCCTCGATGACCTTCGGGTCGCGCTGCACGTCGTAGGGCGTGCCCTCGGCGATGGCGCGCCCGTAGTCGAGCACCGTCACGCGGTCGCACAGGCCCATCACGAGCTTCACGTCGTGCTCGATCAGCAGGATCGTGCGGCCGTCCTGGCGGATGCGGTCGATCAGCTCGCGCAGCACGACCTTCTCGGTGGCGTTCATGCCGGCCGCGGGCTCGTCCAGCGCGATCAGCTTGGGGTCGGTGGCCAGCGCCCGCGCGATCTCCAGCCGCCGCTGGTCGCCGTAGCTCAGCGTGCGCGCGCGGAATTCGGCGTAGCGGCCGATGCCCACGTAGTCCAGCAGTTCCTGCGCACGCTGCGCGATCGCCGCCTCCTCGGCCTTGAACGAGCGCGTGCGGAAGACCGCGCCGAACAGCCCCGAGCCGCTGCGCACGTGGCGGCCGACCATCACGTTCTCCAGCGCCGTCATCTCGGGGAACAGGCGGATGTTCTGGAAGGTGCGCGCGATGCCCTGCTTGGCGACCTCGTGCACCGCGCTGGGCTTGTAGGGCCGGCCGGCCAGCTCGAAGCTGCCGGCGTCGGGCGTGTACAGCCCCGTGATCACGTTGAAGAAGGTCGTCTTGCCCGCGCCGTTGGGACCGATCAGCCCGTACACCTGCCCGGCCTCGATGCGGATGCCCACGTCCGACAGCGCCTGCAGCCCGCCGAAGCGCTTGCTGACGCCCTGCACGTTGAGGATCACGCTGCTCATCGCGCCGCCGCCGCTGCCGTCTCGGTGTCGCCGGTGGGCGTCGGGGCCGCCTTGCCGTGCTCGCGCGCCGGCCACAGCCCGCGCGGTCGCAGCAGCATGATGGAGATCATCGCGGTGGCGATCAGCAGCTGGCGCAGGATGGCCGCGTCCAGTCGCCCGCCGGTGAGCTGCTGCAGCGGCGCGGCGACGTAGCGCAGCACCTCGGGCAGCGCGGCCAGCAGCACGGCGCCGAGGATCACCCCCGGCAGATGGCCCATGCCGCCGAGCACGACCATCGCGACGATCATGATGCTCTCCATCAGGCTGAACGACTCCGGCGAGACGAAGCCCTGGAAGGCGGCGAACATCGAGCCCGAGACGCCGCCAAAGGTGGCCCCCATCGCGAAGGCCAGCAGCTTCATGTTGCGCGTGTTGATGCCCATGGCCTTGGCCGCGATCTCGTCCTCGCGGATCGCCATCCAGGCGCGGCCGATGCGGCTGTTCTCCAGCCGGTGGCAGATCACCACGCTGGCCACCACCAGGCCCAGGAAGAGCCAGAAGTACAGCACCACCGACGGGATGCGGAAGCCGAAGATGTCCACCGCGCGGCCGAAGCTGAAGCCGAAGATGTTCATCGCGTCGATGCGGTCCAGCCCGCGCGGCCCGTTCGTGATGTTGACCGGGTGCTCCAGGTTGTTCATGAAGACGCGGATGATCTCGCCGAAGCCCAGCGTGACGATGGCCAGGTAGTCGCCGCGCAGCTTGAGCACCGGCGTGCCTAGCAGGATGCCGGCGATGGCGGCCAGGCCCGCGGCCAGCGGCACGACGACCCAGATCGGCGTGTGCAGCCCGTTGGGCAGCAGGTTGGCGATCCACTCGAAGGTCTCGTACAGGTGCGGGCTCGCGAGCAGCGCGTACATGTAGGCGCCCACGGCGTAGAAGGCCACGTAGCCCAGGTCCAGCAGCCCGGCGTAGCCGACGATGATGTTCAGGCCCAGCGCCAGCAGCACGTACAGCATCGCCGTCGCCGCGATGCGCACCCAGCCCGAGCCGTAGTTCTCGGCCACCCAGGGCGGCGCCACCACCAGCACGGCTGCCAGCACGAAGAAGACGATCAGCTTGCGATGCATGGCCGTCCCCCCGTCACGCCCGGTCGGCGACACGCTCGCCGAGCAGGCCCGAGGGCCGCAGCGTCAACACCAGGATCAGCGCCGCGAAGGCGAAGATGTCGGCGTAGTGGCTGCCCAGCACGCCGCCGGTGAGCTGCCCCAGGTAGCCCGCGCCCAGCGCCTCCACCAGGCCCAGCAGCAGGCCGCCGACCACCGCGCCGGCCAGGTTGCCGATGCCGCCCAGCACCGCCGCGGTGAAGGCCTTCAGCCCGGGCAGGAAACCCATGCTGTGCTGCACGGTGCCGTAGTTCAGTGCCCACATCACGCCGGCCACCGCGGCCAGCATGGCGCCGATGATGAAGGTGGCGCTGATCACCATGTCGGGCTTGACGCCCATCAGCGCCGCCACGCGCGGGTTCTCGGCGGTGGCGCGCATCGCGCGGCCGAGCTTGGTGCGGTTGACCAGGAACATCAGCGCCGCCAGGATCACCGCGGTCAGGCCCAGGATCAGGCACTGCGTGACGCTGATCACCGGCCCGCCGAGGTTGATCGGCTCGGTCGGCAGCAGCAGCGGGTAGGGCTTGGGGTTGGGCTTCCAGATGATCATCGCCAGCGTCTGCAGCAGCAGGCTCATGCCCATCGCGGTGATCAGTGGCGCCAGCCGTGGCGCCCCCCGCAAGGGCCGGTAGGCGAGCTTCTCGACGCTGAAGTTGAGCACCGCGCACACGACGAGCGAACAGCACAGCGACAGCGCCAGCAGCAACCAGCCGGGCATGCCGCTGGCCGCGAAGGTGGTGGCGAAGGTCCAGCTCGTCAGCGCACCCACCATCAGCACCTCGCCATGGGCGAAGTTGATCAGGCCGATGATGCCGTAGACCATCGTGTAGCCCAGCGCGACCAGCGCGTACATGCTGCCGAGCACCAGACCGTTGATGATCTGCTGGAAGAAGGTTTCCATCGGGGGGGTGTACTCCAGGGAAGCCGCCGGGCGGATGCCCTCGGCCATGCAGGAATCGCGCCGTGCCGAGGCGGGCGCGGGCGCCTCGTGCGCACCGCGGTGGGGCGGGATTGTAGGTGCCGGTCCGCCACGGCCAGGGCCGGAGTTCCCCGCGGCTCCCCCGTGGCGGGCGCAGGGCGCGGCGCGGCGCGTCAGCCCGCCGGATCGGGGGCCGGCGGGTCGGGTGGCGGCGCCTGCGCGTCGCGCGCGCGCAGCTCGGCCAGCCGTTCGCCGATGCGCTGCTCCAGCCCGCGCGGCACCGGCGCATAGAAGCGCGCCTGCGGCAGCCCCTCGGGCAGGTAGCGCATGCCGGCGGCGTAGCCGTCGTCCTCGTCGTGCGCGTAGCGGTAGCCGGCGCCGAAGCCCAGGTCCTTCATCAGCCGCGTCGGCGCATTGCGCAGCGCCGGCGGCACGGGCCGGGTGCCGTCGCGCTGCACCAGCTCGCGCACCGCGCCCCAGGCCTTGTACACGGCGTTGGACTTGGGCGCGACGGCGAGATAGACCACGGCCTCGGCGAGTGCCAGCTCGCCCTCCGGTGAGCCCAGCCGCTCGTACACCTCCGCGGCGTCCAGCGCCAGGCGCAGCGCGCGCGGATCCGCCAGGCCGATGTCCTCGCAGGCCATGCGCACGATGCGCCGCGCCGCGTAGCGCGGGTCGGCGCCGGCGTCCAGCATGCGCGCCAGCCAGTACAGCGCGGCGTCCGGGTCGGAGCCGCGCACGCTCTTGTGCAGCGCCGAGATCTGGTCGTAGAAGACGTCGCCGCCCTTGTCGCCGCGGCGCAGCAGCTCGCCCAGCGTGGTCTCGAGCATCGCCTCGTCGAGCTGCGGCGCGCCGGCGTGCGCGGCAGCCAGGTTCTCGTAGGCATTGAGCAGCCGGCGCGCGTCGCCGTCGGCGAAGGCGACGAGCCGCGCGCGCGCCGCCTCGGCCAGCGGCGGCGCGGCCAGCAGCGCCTGCGCGCGCGCCAGCAGCTGCGTCAGGTCGTCGTCGTCCAGCGCCTTGAGCACGTGCACGCCGGCACGCGAGAGCAGCGCGGTGTTGACCTCGAACGAGGGGTTCTCGGTGGTCGCGCCGACGAAGGTGAAGAGCCCGCTCTCCACGTGCGGCAGGAAGGCGTCCTGCTGCGCCTTGTTGAAGCGGTGCACCTCGTCGACGAAGACCACCGTGGCGCGGCCGGCGGTGCGCTGGGCCTGCGCCTGCTCGACCGCATCGCGGATGTCCTTCACGCCGGCGAGCACCGCCGACAGCACGATGAAATGCGCGCGCGTGGCGCCGGCGAGCAGCCGCGCCAGCGTGGTCTTGCCCACGCCCGGCGGGCCCCAGAGGATCATCGAGGGCAGCCGGCCCGACTCGAAGGCCACGCGCAGCGGCCGCCCGGGCCCCAGCAGGTGGCGCTGGCCGACCACCTCGTCCAGCGTGCGCGGGCGCAGCCGCTCGGCCAGCGGCGCGGCATCCGACATGGCGGGCACCGGCGGAGGCGCCGGCGCATCCTCAGCGAACAGGTCGCCGCTGGCCATCGCGGGGGCCCGCTACTGCTCGATCACGTCGGCACCGGGCGGCGGCGTGAAGCGCCAGCGGGTGGCCGGGAAGCTGGCGTTGGCGGCGAAGTCGGTGAAGCTCAGCCGCGAGCGCTGGCCGAAGCTGTCGACGATCTCCACCGCGGCCAGCGTGCCGGCGCGGAAGCCCACGCGCATGCGCTCGAAGGGGCCGTCCTTGGCCCGGGGCAGCGCCAGCGCCCAGTCCAGGCCGTCGGCGCTGCCGTCGTTGCGCAGCTCGAAGTCGGCGTCCAGCGAGCCGCCGGCGAGCAGTGCCGCCGGCGTGGCGCCCAGCGCCTGCGCCAGGCGGCGCGAGCTGGCCTGGTTGAGCTCGGCGTCGAAGATCCAGACCTTCTCGCCGTCGGCGACGATGATCTGCTCGAAGGGCCTGGTGTACTCGAAGCGGAAGCGGTTCGGCCGCTGGAACTCGAAGCGGCCGGACGAGGTGCGCCGCCGTGCCCCGTCGGTGGACGTGACGACCTGCGTGAACTGCGCGCTGCCGCTCTTCACGTCGCGCACGAAGGCGCGCAGCGTCTCCACGGCATCGGCCTGCGCCCGCGCGGCGCCGGGCAGCGCCGTTGCGGCCGCGACCAGCAGGAGCAGCCCGCGGCGCTTCATTCCTCGCGCCTCGGCACGAGGATGTCGCGGTTGCCGTTGTGTCCCATCGGCGATACGAGTCCGGCCTGCTCCATTTGTTCCAGCAAGCGCGCGGCGCGGTTGTAGCCGATGCGCAGGTGGCGCTGCACGAGCGAGATCGACGCGCGCTTGTGCTGCAGCACGATGGCCACCGCCTGGTCGTACATCGCGTCGCTCTCGCCGCCGCCGTTGCCGCCGCCGCCCGGCAGCGCGTCGCCGCCGGCGAGGTCGCCGTCGAGCACGCCGCCCTCGAGGATGCCCTCCACGTAGTTCGGCTCCCCGCCCTGCTCCTTCAGGTAGGCCACGACGCGGTGCACCTCGTCGTCGCTGACGAAGGCGCCGTGCACGCGCACCGGCAGCCCGGTGCCGCCGGGCAGGTAGAGCATGTCGCCCTGGCCGAGCAGCGCCTCGGCGCCCATCTGGTCCAGGATGGTGCGGCTGTCGATCTTGCTCGCGACCTGGAAGCTCAGCCGCGTGGGAATGTTGGCCTTGATGAGCCCGGTGATGACGTCCACGCTCGGGCGCTGCGTGGCCAGGATCAGGTGGATGCCGGCGGCACGCGCCTTCTGCGCCAGGCGCGCGATCAGTTCCTCGATCTTCTTGCCGACGACCATCATCAGGTCGGCCAGCTCGTCGATCACGACCACGATGTGCGGCAGCCGCTCCAGCGGCTCCGGCGCCTCGGGGGTCAGGCTGAAGGGGTTGGGCAGCGACTCGCCCCGCTCCAGGCCTTCGGCGATCTTCTTGTTGTAGCCGGCCAGGTTGCGCACGCCCAGCTTGCTCATCAGCCTGTAGCGGCGCTCCATCTCGCCGACGCACCAGTTCAGCGCATTGGCGGCCTGCTTCATGTCGGTGACCACCGGCGCCAGCAGGTGCGGGATGCCCTCGTAGACGCTGAGCTCCAGCATCTTCGGGTCGATCAGGATCAGCCGCACGTCGCGCGCCTCGGCCTTGTACAGCAGGCTGAGGATCATCGCGTTGATGCCCACGCTCTTGCCCGAGCCGGTGGTGCCGGCGACCAGGCAGTGCGGCATCTTCGCCAGGTCGGCGACGACCGGGTTGCCGACGATGTCCTTGCCCAGGCCCATGGTCAGCATCGAGGCGCTGGCGTTGTAGACCTCCGAGCCGAGGATCTCCGACAGCCGGATGGTCTGGCGCCGCGCATTGGGCAGCTCCAGCGCCATGTAGTTCTTGCCCGGGATGACCTCGACGACGCGGATGCTCACCAAGGACAGGCTGCGCGCCAGGTCCTTGGCCAGGTTGACCACCTGCGCGCCCTTGACGCCGGTGGCCGGCTCGATCTCGTAGCGCGTGATCACCGGCCCGGGTGCGGCGGCCACGACGCGCACCTCGACGCCGAAGTCCTTGAGCTTCTTCTCGATGAGCCGGCTGGTCATCTCCAGCGACTCCGGCGTCACGCTCTCCTGGCGGCTGCCGGCGGCGTCCAGCAGGTCCACCTGCGGCAGCCGCGTGTCGGCCAGCTCTGCGAACAGCGGCTTCTGGCGCTCCTTGGCCACGCGCTGCGACTTGGGCACCTCGACGACGGTCGGCGCGATGACCAGCGGCGCATGCTCGGCCACCTCGTCCTGCTGCTCGCGCACCTCGTGCTCGCGCTCGCGGGCGGCCATCTCGCCCAGGCGGCGGTCCTCCTGCTGCTCGCGGCGGTCGGCGCGGCGTTCGCGCAGGTGGTCCACGGCCTCGCCGATGCGGTCGGCCAGCGCCAGCCACGAGAAGCGCAGCGCCATCGACAGCGCGGCCACCAGCAGCGCGATCCACAGCACGCCCGAGCCGGCGAAGCCCAGCCAGCGCATCGACGCGAAGCCCAGCGTGAAGCCGAGCACGCCGCCGGCATGGCCGGGCAGGTGGGCTTCCCAGCGGTACAGGCGCGTCCATTCGAGCGAGCAGCTCGCCGCCAGCAGCAGCGCCAGCCCCAGCCAGACCAGCGGCCCGGTGCCGCGCGCGGCCCCCGCGGCGGCGCCGCGCAGCAGCCCGGCCAGCGACGACAGCCAGGCGCGCAGCGTCACCGGCACCAGCCACCAGGCCGAGAAGCCGAACAGGAAGTAGGCCAGGTCGGCCACACGCGCGCCCAGCAGCCCGGCCTTGTTGCGCAGCGCGCCGCCGTCGCCGGAGGTGGTGAAGGCCGGGTCGCCGGGGTGGTGCGTGGCCAGCGCCAGCACGAACAGCAGCCAGGCCAGTGCACCGGCCAGCAGCCAGGCCTTGCGGCGCCAGCGGGCGGCGCCTTCGGGGGACACGGCGGCCCCCGTCGCGGTGCCCGGGGACGCCGCGGAGGCCGCGCCGTCGCCGCGCAGCGATCCGAGCGGAAAACTCATGGCCGCGATTGTCGCGCAGCCGCGGGCCCGGGCGGCGGACTGCGCCGGCGGCTCAGTCGTTCTGCAGCCGCTCCTTGATGACGACGAAGCCGTTGTCCTGCGTCTCGATGACGCCGCGCTCCTCGAGGTCCTTCATGACGCGGCTGACCATCTCGCGGCTGGCGCCGACGACCTTGGCCATGTCCTGGCGGCTGACCTTGTGGCGGATGATCTTGACGCCCTCGGGCGTCTCCTCGGCCATGTCCAGCAGGGTGCGCGCGACGCGGCCGTAGACGTCCAGCAGCGCCAGGCTCTCGATCTGCCGGTCGGCGTTGCGCAGCCGGCGCACCAGCCCGCGCAGGATGCCGTAGGACAGCGTGCTGTTCTCCGGCAGGCAGCGCTGGAAGTCCGCCCGCGCCAGCACCAGCATGTCGGTCTGCACCTCGGCGCGCACGGTGGCGCTGTGCGGCTCGTTGTCGATCAGGCTCATCTCGCCGACGTAGTCGCCGGACTCCAGCACGGCCAGGATGACCTCGCGGCCGCGCGTGTCGGCGGTCAGCACGCGGGCGCGGCCGTTGAGCAGGATGAACAGCGCGTTGCTCTTGCGGCCCTGCTCTACGACGATCTCGCCGCGGCGGAAGCGGCGCTTGACGACACTGTCGGCGATGGCCTGGGCCTGGTCGGCCGTGAGCATGGAGAACAGCGGGACACGGCGGATCAGGTCCAGGTTGGACAGCATCGACATCGGCAGGCTCCTCGTGTTGTGGATTCGGCCCCGCAGCCCGGCCCTCCCCGGTGGGGTCTGCAAGAATCGCACTATTGTGCCCATAGCCCGGCTTGCAGCCACCGGTGCCGGCCCCGATGTAGCCTGTGGGCGTCGGATCGGCGCGACGCCCGCCTGCCCCATCGGCCGCTCCATTGGCCGCTCCATCTGCCGCCCCATCCGCCCCTGAGCCTCGACGATGAACGCCCCTGCCCTGCATGCCCGTGTCCTGATCCTCGGTTCCGGCCCCGCCGGCTACACCGCCGCGCTGTATGCCGCGCGCGCCAACCTCAAGCCGGTGCTGATCACCGGCATCGCGCAAGGCGGCCAGCTGATGACGACGACCGACGTCGACAACTGGCCGGCCGACGTGGCCGGCGTGCAGGGGCCGGACCTGATGCAGCGCTTCCAGCAGCATGCCGAGCGCTTCGACACGAAGATCGTCTTCGACCACATCCACACCGTGGACCTGGCCCGGCGCCCGTTCACGCTGGTCGGCGACAGCGGCAGCTACGCCTGCGACGCGCTGATCGTGGCCACCGGCGCCAGCGCCAAGTACCTGGGCCTGCCCAGCGAGCAGGCCTTCATGGGCAAGGGCGTCAGCGGCTGCGCCACCTGCGACGGCTTCTTCTACCGCGGCGACGAGGTCTGCGTGGTCGGCGGGGGCAACACGGCGGTCGAGGAGGCGCTGTACCTGTCCAACATCGCGAGCACCGTGCACGTGATCCACCGCCGCGACCGGTTCCGCGCCGAGCCGATCCTGGTCGACAAGCTGATGGACAAGGCGGCCTCGGGCAAGGTGAAGCTGCACCTGTGGCACACGCTGGACGAGGTGCTGGGCGATGCCAGCGGCGTCACCGGCGTGCGCATCCGCAGCACGCAGGACGGCGGCACGAGCGAGATCCCGCTCAAGGGCTGCTTCATCGCCATCGGCCACCAGCCCAACACCGACATCTTCAAGGGCCAGCTCGAGATGAAGGACGGCTACGTCGTCACCCGCTCGGGCCTGAACGGCATGGCGACGATGACCAGCGTGGAGGGCGTGTTCGCCGCCGGCGACGTGCAGGACCATGTCTACCGCCAGGCCATCACCAGCGCCGGCACCGGCTGCATGGCGGCGCTGGACGCCCAGCGCTTCCTGGAGCAGCAGGAGCAGGGCTGAACTTGGGCTAGAATGGCGGGCTTTGCCGTCTTTGCAGGACGGCACGGGAAACCGCCACCCGCGCCTGGCGAGGTCAAGCCGTCACACACCGCGACCGCGCCCGCTTCGGCCAGCGCATCCGCGGTGCCGGCTGTCTAAGGAAAGAGCGACCCATGTCACGCGTCTGTGAAGTCACGGGCAAGCGCCCGATGGTCGGGAACAACGTCTCCCACGCCAACAACAAGACCAAGCGCCGGTTCCTGCCGAACCTGCAGTACCGCCGCTTCTGGGTCGAGAGCGAGAACCGCTTCGTGCGCCTGCGCGTCACGAACGCGGCGCTGCGCCTGATCGACAAGAAGGGCATCGACGTCGTGCTGGCCGACCTGCGCAAGCGCGGCGAAGCCTGAACCCCGAAAGGAAAGCATCATGGCCAGCAAAGGCGGACGCGAGAAGATCAAGCTCGAGTCCACGGCCGGCACCGGCCACTTCTACACGACGAGCAAGAACAAGAAGACGACGCCCGAGAAGCTCGAATTCCTGAAGTTCGACCCCAAGGCGCGCAAGCACGTCCTGTACAAGGAAGTGAAGCTGAAGTGAGCGCGGCGCGGGCCCGAGCGGCCCGCCCCGCCCACGACACGCCGAGAACCCGCCGCAGGCGGGTTCTTTGCTTTGTGCCTCGGCAAGGGTAACGAGAAAGGGGCCCCGCAGGGCCCCTCGACAGAAAAGGGGCCCCGCAGGGCCCCTTCGCTTTGGCCGATGTCGGCGGTCGCGTCAGCGCACCACCGCGATCTGCTCGCGCGCGCCACCCTTGTAGGTGTACAGGGTCAGCGCGCCGTTGCGGATGTCGCCCTTGTTGTCGAAGGCGATCGTGCCGGTCACGCCCTTGTAGCTGATCTTCTGCAGCTCGGGCAGGTACTTGGCGGGTTCCGCCGAGCCGGCCTTCTGCATCGCGGCGACCATCGCCATCGTGGCGTCGTACACGTAGGGCGCGTAGAGCTGGACGTCGGTGTTGAACTTGGCCTTGAACTTGACCTTGAACTCGTCCATCGACTTCTTGGCCTCGCCCTCGACACCGCCGGCCTCGGCGCAGACGACCTGGCCGTCGCCCATCGTGCCGGCCGCCAGCTTGGGCAGCTCGCCGGTGCAGATGCCGTCGCCGCCCATGAACTTGGCATTGATGCCCAGCTGCTTCATCTGCCGCATCATCGGGCCGGCCACCGCGTCCATGCCGCCGAAGAACACGATGTCCGGGTTCTTGGCCTTCAGGCTGGTCAGGATGGCGGTGAAGTCGGTCGCCTTGTCGTTGGTGAACTCGCGCCCGACGACGTTGCCGCCCTTGCCCTTGACGCCCTTCTCGAACTCGTCGGCCACGCCCTGGCCGTAGGCCGTGCGGTCGTCGATGACGGCGATGCGCTGGCCCTTGAGCTGCTCGACCGCGTAGCGGCCCAGCGTGCCGCCCAGGTGCACGTCGTCGGCCACCACGCGGAAGGCCGTCTTGTAGCCCTGGCGCGTGTAGCGCGGGTTGGTCGCCGAGGGGCTGATCTGCGGGATGCCGGCGTCGCTGTAGATCTTCGACGCCGGGATCGTGGTGCCCGAGTTCAGGTGCCCGATGACACCGTTGACGCGGCTGTCCACCAGCTTCTGCGCCGCCGCGGTGCCCTGCTTCGGATCGGCCGCGTCGTCTTCGGCCAGCAGCTCGAAGCGCGCCTTGCGGTTGCCGATCATCACGCCCTTGGCGTTGAGCTCGTCGATGGCCATGCGCGCGCCCATCTCGTTGTCCTTGCCCAGGTGCGCGATCGCGCCGCTGGTCGGGCCGACATGGCCGATGCGGACCACGAGGTCCTGGGCGAAGGCGGCACCGCCGAAGGCGATGGCCGCTGCGCCGACGATCCACTTGAACTTGGCTTGCATGAAGAAACCTCCTGTGGGGGATGTGGCCCGCGGCCGGGATGGTTGAAAAGTCGCGGAGCCTACAGGCGCGCGACGATACTCGAAAAGAGACCCCGGACCGATCCGGGTAAGCGAAGGTGGCGCGGACACGTCAGCCGCCGCCCGGGGCCCCCGGTTGGCCGTTCAGCCGCCGCCAGCCGCGTGGTGCACGACCGCCAGGCCGGCCGCCTTGTAGGCACGCCAGCGCTCTCGCCCCGCCTGCACCTCGCCCGGCTCCGAACCGACGACCTCGATCAGCCGCTCCAGGCCGTCCAGCGTCGCCGGTGCCGGCGCGCCCAGGTTGACGACGACGGCCGGCGCGCCCGCCGGTGCCGGCGGCACGGCCAGCCAGATCGGGGTGCGCGCGGCCATCGCGGGGTCCGCGGCCGGCACGCGCAGGTGCGGCACGAAGTCGCGCTCGTCGAAGGTCCACAGCAGCCGGTCCAGCGCCGCGAGCCGCTCGGCCGGCGCGGTGACGAGCACGCGGGCGCCGCGGCGGTAGGCCTTGCGCAGCAGCCGGCACGCGAAGCCCAGCGGGTCGGCCACCCCGGTGTGGAACTCCACTTCCGTCACGGCGCGCTCGGCCGGCGCTGCGGGCCCCGGGGCGGCGGCGCTCAGCGCGCGCGCGCCAGCACGAAGTGCGTCAGCAGCGGCACCGGGCGGCCGGTGGCGCCCTTCGCGGCGCCGGACTTCCAGGCCGTGCCGGCGATGTCCAGGTGGGCCCAGCGCAGCTTGGCGGTGAAGCGCTTGAGGAACATCGCCGCGGTGATCGCGCCGCCGGCGCGGCCGCCGACGTTGCCCATGTCGGCGAAGTTGCTCTTCAGCGCCTCGTCGTACTCCTCGTCCAGCGGCATGCGCCAGGCCGGGTCCAGCGCCGTCTCGCCGGCGGCCAGCAGCTCCGCGGCCAGCGCATCGTCGGCGCTGAACAGGCCGCTGCGGTGGTGGCCCAGCGCGATCACGCAGGCGCCGGTGAGCGTGGCGATGTCCACCACCACCGCCGGCTTCAGCCGCTCGGCCCAGGTCAGCGCGTCGCACAGGATCAGCCTGCCCTCGGCGTCGGTGTTGAGGATCTCGATGGTCTGGCCCGACAGGCTGGTCACCACGTCGCCCGGCTTGACGGCGCGGCCGCTGGGCATGTTCTCGCAGGCCGGGATGATGCCCACCAGGTTGACGCGCGCCTTCATGCCGGCCACCGCGCGCAGCGTGCCCAGCACGCTGGCCGCACCGCCCATGTCGAACTTCATCTCGTCCATCTCGGCGGCGGGCTTCAGGCTGATGCCGCCGGTGTCGAAGGTGATGCCCTTGCCGACCAGCACGACCGGCGCCTCGTCCTTGGCGCCACCGTTGTAGCGCGCGACGATGAACTTCGGCGGCTGCTCCGAACCCTGCGCGACGGCCAGGAAGGCGCCCATGCCGAGCTTCTCGCAGTCCTTGCGCTCGAGCACCTCGACCTTCAGGCCGTGGCTCTTGCCCAGCTTCTTCGCCTGCTCGGCCAGGAAGGCGGGCGTGCAATGGTTGCCCGGACGGTTGGCACATTCGCGCGCCAGCGTCGTGCCGGCCGCGATGGCATCGCCGCGCGCCAGGCCGGCGGCGGCCGCGGTGGCCTCGGCCTTGCCGCAGACCAGCGTCACCGCCGACAGCCGCGGCGCCGCCGGCGCGCTGGGCTTGGTCTCGCGGTAGACGTACAGCGCCTCGTGCACCGCGGCGACGAGGGCCTCGCCATGCGCCGCGCCCAGGGCCGGGCCGCCGGCCACGGCCACCGCGAGCTGCTTTGCGCCGCCGCCCTTCAGCGGCCCCAGGCCCGCGCCGACCGCCTTGCGCAGCGCCTTCGGCGAGCCGTCGCCGCCATGGGCGAAGACCACGCGCGGCGCCTTCACGCCGGCCACGCGCCAGGCATGGAGCACCTGCCCCGGTTCGAGCTTGAAGTCGCCGTCCTTGACCGCCGCGGCCAGCAGGTCCGCCAGCGGCTTGTCCAGGGCCGGCTGCGCGCCGCCGCAGACGACGAGCAGCAGCGCGTCGGCGCCGGTCAGCGCGGCCAGCCCGGCCGCAGGCGGCGTTTGCGTCTTGAAGTCCATAATGAGTCGGATCCCGGGAAGAGCGTCGGAAAAGCGGCGGATGTTATTCGATACCACGGTGCGCCGAGAGCTGGCGCGGAGCTTCGGCGCCACGCTGGTGGTCATCCTGACCATCGTGCTGACGATGTTCCTGATCCGCAGCATCGGCCAGGCCGCCAGCGGCGCCGTGGCGCCGCAGGACGTGGTGCTGCTGCTGGGCTACGTGTCGCTGGGCCACCTGCCCACGATGCTGGCGCTGTCGATGTTCGTGGCGGTCGTGCTGACGCTGGGCCGCATGTACCGCGACAGCGAGATGGTCATCTGGTTCTCCAGCGGCGTGGGCGTGGCGCGCTTCGTGCGCCCGGTGCTGCGCACCGCGTGGCCGGTGCTGCTGGTGGTGGCGCTGCTGCTGCTGTTCGTCTGGCCCTGGGGCAACCGCAGCAGCCTGGAGCTGCGCGAGCGCTACCAGCAGCGCTCGGACCTCTCGCGCGTGACGCCGGGCGTCTTCCAGAGCTCCAGCGACGGCCGCCGCGTCTTCTTCATCGAGCGCGACGCCGAGGACCCGGGCGCCGCGCGCAACGTCTTCATCCTGATGCGCGACGAGCGGGCCGAGTCGGTCACCTCGGCGAAGAGCGGCCGCCTGGAGGCCGCCGGCGACGAGCGCTTCCTGGTGCTCGAACGCGGGCAGCGCAACGACGTGGACCTGCGCAAGGGCGAACACGCGCTGTCCAGCTTCGAGAGCTACCGCGTGCTGGCGCCGGACCGCGCGGTGCGCTCGGCCGAGAGCCGGCCGCCGCGCACCGTGGACACGATGGACCTGCTGCGCGCGCCGGAGGCACGCAACCGGGGCGAACTGGCGTGGCGCTTCGGGCTGCTGCTGGGCGCGGCCAACCTGCTGCTGCTGGGCGTGGGGCTGGCGGCGACGAACCCGCGGCGCGCCAGCAACTGGAACCTGCTGTTCGCGCTGCTGGCCTTCGTCGTGTACTACAACCTCATCAACCTCTCGCAGGCCTGGGTGGCGGGCGGCCGCGTCGAGATGGGCACGGCGCTGCTCGGGGTGCACGGCACGGTCTTCGGGCTCGGCCTGGCGCTGCTGTGGTGGCGCGACCATGCCACCGTGACGACGCTGCTGCGCGGGCGCCGCCGTGGCGTGGCGGCGGGCGGGACCGCGGCATGAGGACGGTGCGGCGGCTGCTGTACCGCGACATCGTCGCCTCGGTGATGTTCGTCGCGCTGGCCTTCCTGTCGCTGTTCTTCTTCATCGACTTCGTCGACGAGCTGGACGCCGTGGGCAGCCGCGGCCGCGATGCCTGGTATGCGCTGCAGGCCGCGGCGCTGGAACTGCCGGGGCACTTCTACGAGCTGTTCCCGATCGCGGTGCTGATCGGCACGATCTACTCGCTGTCGCGCCTGGCGCAGTCCTCGCAGTTCACGATCCTGCGCACCGGCGGCCTCGGACCGGGGCGCGCGCTGTGGCTGCTGACGGTGCTGGGCCTGGTCTTCGGCGCCTGCACCTTCGTGATCGGCGACTGGATCGCGCCGTGGAGCGAACGGGCCGTCGTGCTGCTGAAGGCACGCCAGGCCGGCGGCCTGACGATCGGCGGCGCCGGCGCCTGGCTGAAGGAGCGCCGCGCCGGGCCGGACGGCGAACGCAGCTACTCGGTCAACCTCGCCGGCGCCACCGGCGGCGGCGCGCTGCGCGGGGTGCGCATCTTCGAGTTCGACGCCGACGGCCGGCTGCTCACGCGCACCGAGGCCCGCGAAGGCCGCGTCGACGACCGCGGCCGCTGGACGCTGAACGACGCCGAGACCACGCGCTGGCCCGTGGCCCGCGACGGCGAGGCGCCACGCGTGGAGCGCGAGCGCCATGCGCAGCTGACCTGGGACAGCACGCTGCGCGCCGACGTCGTCGCCGCCGCGGTGCTGCCGCTGGCCACGATGACGACGGCCGAGCTGTGGCGCTACAGCGTGCACTTGAGCGGCCAGGAGCAGGCGGCGCAGCGCTACGAGATCCGCTTCTGGAAGAAGGCCCTGTACCCGCTGGCCTGCCTGGTGATGGTGGCGCTGGCGCTGCCATTCGCCTACCTGCATGCCCGCGCCGGCAGCGTGAGCCTGAAGGTCTTCGGCGGCATCATGCTGGGCATCGCCTTCGTGCTGCTCAACAACCTGGCCGGCCACATGGGCGTGCTGCGCGACTGGACGCCCTGGCTCGTCGCCGCGCTGCCCAGCGGGCTGTTCCTGCTGATGTCGCTGGGCGCCTTCGCCTGGCTGGTGCGCTACCGGTGAAGGGGCTCGTGCTCTTCGCGCATGGCGCGCGCGACCCGCGCTGGGCGGCACCCTTCGAGGCCGTCGCCGAGGCGCTGCGCGCGGCGCGCCCCGGGCTGCCGGTGCGGCTGGCCTACCTCGAGTTCATGGCGCCGACGCTGGCCGAGGCCGGGGCCGAGCTGGCGGCCGCCGGCTGCACGCGGGTCGTCGTGCTGCCGATGTTCCTGGGCGCCGGCGGCCACGTGCGGCAGGACCTGCCGCGGCAGATGGACGCGCTGTGCGCCGCCCACCCGGCGCTGGCCTTCGAGCTGGCCGGCGCCATCGGCGAGCAGCCCGAGGTGCTGGCCGCGATGGCCGCGGCCGCGCTGCGCAGCCTGGACGCGGCATGATCCGGCGATGAACCTGCACCAGTTCCGCTTCGTCCAGGAGGCCGTGCGCCGCAACCTGAACCTCACCGAGACGGCCAAGGCGCTGTTCACCTCGCAGCCCGGCATCAGCAAGGCCATCCTGGAGCTCGAGGAGGAGCTCGGCATCGACATCTTCGCGCGCCACGGCAAGCGGCTCAAGCGCGTCACCGAGCCCGGGCAGCAGGTGCTGAAGTCCATCGAGATCATCATGCGCGAGGTCGCCAACCTGCGCCGCATCGGCGACGAGTATTCCAAGCAGGACGCCGGCACGCTGTCGATCGCGACCACCCACACGCAGGCCCGCTACTTCCTGCCCGGCCCGGTGGCGCAGCTGCGCCAGCGCCATCCGCGCGTGCAGGTCGTGCTGCACCAGGGCGTGCCCGAGCAGGTGGCGCGCATGCTGCTGGACGACGTGGCCGAGATCGGCCTGGCCACCGAGGCGCTGGCCCAGCACGAGGGCCTGGTGACCCTGCCCTGCCACGAGTGGCAGCACGTGATGGTGGTGCCGCCCGGCCACGCGCTGGCCGGCGTGGAGCGGCCGACGCTGGCGCAGCTGGCGGCGCACCCGCTGGTGCTGTACCACCCCACCGTGACCGGCCGCACGCGCATCGACCAGGCCTTCGAGCGCGCGCAGATGCACCCGCTGATCGCGCTGGAGGGCATCGATTCCGACGTCATCAAGACCTATGTCCGGCTCGGCCTGGGCGTGGGCATCGTCACCGAGCTGGCGATGGGCGACGAGCCGGCCGAGGGCGGCCTGGTGGCACGCCCGCTGGGCCACCTGTTCGGCAGCAACGTCACCCGCGTGGCCTTCAAGCGCGGCGCCTACCTGCGCCGCTTCGTGCTGGCCTTCGCCGAGATGCTGTCGCCGCGCCTGTCCGCGGCGCTGATCGAGCGCGCGATGGCCGGCCAGGGCAGCGACTACCAACTCTGAGCCCTCCCCCGCACCATGAGCACCGACACCGCCCCACCCCCCGTCGCCCGCACGCCGGCGCTGACGAGCCGCCTGCCCCAGGTCGGCACGACGATCTTCACCGTGATGTCCGCGCTGGCCAGCGAACGCGGCGCGGTCAACCTGGGCCAGGGTTTCCCCGACTTCGACCCCGACCCGGCGCTGCTGGCCCACGTCGCCGAGGCCATGCGCGAGGGCCTGAACCAGTACCCGCCGATGCCCGGCGTGCCGCTGCTGCGCGAGCGCATCGCGCAGAAGATCGCCGCGCTGTACGGCCGCCGCTACGACCCGGCCGGCGAGATCACGGTGACGGCCGGCGCCACGCAGGCCATCCTGACCGCGGTGATGGCCGTCGTGCACCCCGGCGACGAGGTGCTGGTGCTGGAGCCCACCTACGACAGCTACGCGCCGAACATCGAGCTGGCCGGCGGGCGCGTGGTGCGCGTGCCGCTCACGCCGGGCAGCTTCCGGCCCGACTTCGACCGCATCGCCGCGGCGCTGACGCCGCGCACGAAGCTGGTGATGATCAACACCCCGCACAACCCCAGCGCCACGGTCTGGACGCGCGAGGAAATGCAGCGCCTGGCCGCGCTGCTGGCGCCCACCGACGCGCTGCTGCTCGCCGACGAGGTCTACGAGCACATGGTCTTCGACGGCGCGCGGCATGTCAGCGCGGCTTCGTTCCCGGAACTCGCGGCCCGTGCCTTCGTCGTCTCCAGCTTCGGCAAGACCTACCACGTCACCGGCTGGAAGGTGGGCTACGTGGCCGCGCCGGCGGCGCTGATGGCCGAGTTCCGCAAGGTGCACCAGTTCAACGTCTTCACCGTCAATACGCCGATGCAGCATGCTCTGGCGCGCTACATGGCCGACCCCGCGCCCTACCTGGAGCTGCCGGCCTTCTACCAGCGCAAGCGCGACCTGTTCCTCGAGGGCCTGCGCGGCACGCGGCTGAAGCCGCTGCACACGCAGGGCAGCTACTTCCAGCTGGTGGACTACAGCGCGGTGAGTTCGCTGCCCGAGGCCGAGTTCTGCCAGTGGCTCACGCGCGAGGTCGGCGTCGCCGCGATCCCGCTGGCGGCGTTCTACGAAGGCGGCTTCGAGCAGGGCCTGGCGCGGCTGTGCTTCGCCAAGCGCGACGAGACGCTGAACGAGGCGCTGGCGCGGCTGCGCCGGCTCTGACGCGCGCCCGGCGGCTGCGCCTTCAGGTGCGCGGCGGCCGCTCGTCCAGCGGATCGAACAGGCTGTTCTGGCGGTCCGGCAGCGTGAGGTCGAAGTCCAGCGGCGCGGTCGGCCGGTCGTCGAAGCCCATCGGCGCCGAGAGCGTGGACTCGGTCTCCAGCCCCAGGTAGGGCTTGGGCGTGGTGCTGCCGAAATCGCTGCCGTCGGCCAGCGGCAGCAGCAGGTCCACGTTGCCGCTGTCGGCCGATTCGCGGTCCAGCAGGTCGCGCGCCAGCGCATACAGGAACAGCACCTCGCGGTAGGCCGGCAACTCGAACAGCTCGCCGCGCGACTTGCGGAACAGCAGCGCCTCCAGCTCGGCCATCGCGTCCAGCGGCCGCGCCCAGACCTGCTGCAGCCGCGGCACGACGCCCGGGTAGTCCTCCAGAGAGCGGCCGCCCTGCAGGTCCACCCCCCACTCCGGCGCATAGGCGTTGAAGCGGTGGTTGAAGCGTGCGCGCATGCGGTCGTAGTGCTCGCGGTCGCCACGCCGGTGGTAGATCTCGAGCAGCTTCAGGTAGGGCAGCGGGCTGCCGCCGCCGGTCTGGCGCAGGTGCTCGACGAGCAGCTCGATCGCCGCGTCGTCCTGCCCCAGCACGGTGAAGAACTCGGCCTGCTGCTCGAGGTCGATCAGCTCCTCGATCGACACGTCGCGCGCCGCGCCCTCGTCGATGCGCAGCGAAGCCGGCAGCGGCAGCGTGCGCTGCGCCGGCGGCTCGGCACCTTCGGCGGCGGCGGCACGCACCGGCGCTGCCGGCGGCGCGGGCGGCGCGGCCACGGCGAAGGGCA
>CAZUPH010000017.1:32643-33222 GCA_964621995.1 uncultured Rubrivivax sp.
GGTGGCCTGGTCCAGCGGCGGCGCACCGGCCGGCGCCACCGGCTCGGCCGGCGCCGGTGGCGGCCAGGCCGGCGAGGGTCGCCCGCGCACGGGCGCCTCCGGCGGCGGCAGCTCGGAAGTCACCACCGGTATCGGCACCGTCGGCTGGCGGCTCGGGGTGACCTCGCCGTCGCGGCCGGTGGCGGCGCGTGCCTGCGCCGCCGCGGCGACGCGCCAGACCTGCTGGCGTTCGCGCTCGGCGTTGGCCAGCCGCCAGGCCAGCCAGGCCGCCAGCAGCGCCAGCAGGACCGACAGCGCCATCAGCGGCAGCGTCCAGCCGCTGCCGCGCTCGGCTGCCGCCAGGCGTTCGCGCAGCTGGGCGACGAGGTCGCGGTTCGTGCGCGCCTCGGCCGTCAGGCGTTCGACCTCGCGCTCCAGCGCCGAGATGCGCGCGGCTGCGGCCGAGGCCGCGGAGGCGGCGGCGCGCGCCGCGCTGGCGGCCTGCGCCACGGCCGCGATGGCCTGCTCGACGACCTCGGCCTCGCGCAGCGGGCCGGGCTCGACCAGATCCAGCTGCAGGCGCGGCGCCGGGGCGGCGGC
>CAZUPH010000018.1:0-31546 GCA_964621995.1 uncultured Rubrivivax sp.
CCACGCCCGGCGTGCTGCGCCGCGCGCAGGCCCTGGCGACGCCGCTGCGGCCGGGTGACGCGCTGCCCGAGCGCGTGGTCGCGCTGCGCCCGCTGCGGCCGCCGGAATTCGCGGTGCTGGCCTCCGGTGCGCTGGTGCCGGACCCGGCCGGCCGGCGCCTGGCCCCGCAGCGCTGACGCACCGCGCGGCGGCCGGCCGCGGGCTGCGCTACGCTGGCGGCCAACGCCATCAGCGAGGGCAGGACATGCAGGCCACCGAAGGGATCCGCACGCTCGACGCCGACGAGGCCGCCGCACGCGCCGGCGAGCTGGCCGAGGTGCTGGCCGACTGTGTCGAGGGCGGCGCGTCGGTCAGCTTCATGGCGCCGCTGGCGGCCCAGAAGGCGCTGGCCTTCTGGCGCGGCGTGGCCGAGGGCGTGGCGCGCGGCGACCGCGTGCTGCTGGTGGCGGAGGACGGCGCCGGCCGCATCGTCGGCACCGTGCAGGTGGTCTTCGCGGCACCGGAGAACCAGCCGCACCGTGCCGATGTCGCGAAGATGCTGGTGCACCGCTGCGCGCGCCGGCGCGGCATCGCGGCGCGCCTGCTCGCGGCCGCCGAGGCCGCCGCACGCGACGCCGGCCGCCGCGTGCTGGTGCTGGACACCGTGACCGGCAGCGACGCCGAACGGCTGTATGCCCGCTGCGGCTGGCAGCGCGTGGGCTCGATCCCCGACTACGCGCTGATGCCCGACGGCCGGCCCTGCGCGACGACCTACTTCTACAAGCAGGTCTGACCCGGCGCCGCCGCGGGCGCGGCCGCCGCCTGCAGCATCTGCGCGACGACCGCCACCGCGATCACCTCCGGCTCCTTGCCGGCGATGCCCGGCACGCCGATCGGGCACACCAGACGCGCGAGGCGCTCCTCGGCGACGCCACGCTCGCGCAGCCGGTGCTCGAAGCGCGCGCGCTTGGTGCGCGAGCCGATGAGCCCGAACCAGCCGAAGTCGCCGCGCGCGAGGATCTCGCGCGTGATCGCCAGGTCGAGGTCGTGGCTGTGCGTCAGCACCAGGTAGAAGGCGCCGGGCGCAGCCGCGGCCACCTCGGCCTCGACCGGCTCCACCGCCAGGCGCTCGATGTGCGGCGGCAGCGGCTCGCGCGGGAATTCCGTCTCGCGCTCGTCGATCCAGCTGACGCGGCAGGGGATGCCGGCCAGCAGCCGCACGATGGCACGGCCGACATGCCCGGCGCCGTAGAGCTGCAGCGCGAAGCGCGGCGAAGGCGGCGCCCAGGCCTGCGGGTCGTCGGCCGAGAGCAGCGTGTAGCCGAGGTCCAGCGCGCCGCCGCAGCACTGGCCGAGCGTCGGCCCCAGCGCCACGTGGCGCTGTTGCGGCGCCACCACCTCGCCGGCGGCGGCGCGCGCCAGCAGCGCGCGCGCCTCGGCAATGGCCTGCAGTTCGAGGTGCCCGCCGCCGATCGTGCCGGCCACCGCATCGGCGGCCACCAGCATGCGCGTGCCGACCTCGCGCGGCACCGAGCCGCGGTGCGCCAGCACCTGCACCACCACCGCGGCGCGGCCGGCGGCGCGCCAGGCGCGCGCCGTGGCGCGCAGCGCTTCGTTCACGGCGCCGCCGACGCCTGCTGCACGTGCAGCACCGCGCGCAGCACCGCCTCAGGCGTGGCCGGCGCGCTGAGCGGCGGGTCGATGCGGTGGCCGCCGACGGCGCTGACCGCATCACGGATCGCGAAGAAGGCCGAGAACGGCAGCAGCAGCGGCGGCTCTCCGACCGCCTTGCTGCGGTGGATGCTGTCGGCACGGTTGGCGCCGTCCCACAGCCGCACGTTCAGCCGCGGCGGGCAGTCGGTGGCGGTCGGGATCTTGTAGGTGCTGGGCGCGTGGGTCCACAGCGCGCCGGTCTTCGGGTGCCAGACCAGCTCCTCGCTGGTCAGCCAGCCCAGGCCCTGCACGTAGGCGCCCTCGATCTGGCCGATGTCGATGGCCGGGTTCAGCGAGCGGCCGACGTCGTGCAGCACCTCCGCGGCGAGCACCCGCGTCTCGCCGGTCAGCGTGTCGACGAGCACCTCGGACAGCGCGGCGCCGTAGGCGAAGTAGAAGAAGGGCCGGCCCTGCAGCTTCGACTTGTCCCAGTGCAGGCCGGGCGTGGCATAGAAGCCCTCGCTCCACAGCTGCACGCGGGCCAGGTAGGCCTCGGCGACGAGGTGGTCGAAGGGATGCCAGCCGCCATGCGTGCCGACGAGCCCGCGCTCGAAGCGCACGTCGGCGGCCTCGCCGCCGAAGCGCTGCGCGGCGAAGGCGGCGAGCCGGTCGCGGATGCGCCGCGCCGCGTCCTGCGCCGCCTTGCCGTTGAGGTCGCTGCCGGTGCTGGCCGCGGTGGCCGAGGTGTTGGCGACCTTGGCCGTGTCGGTGGCGCTGCAGCGCACGCGGTGCAGCGGCAGGCCGAGCTCCTGCGCGACGACCTGCGCCACCTTCGTGTTGAGCCCCTGGCCCATCTCGGTGCCGCCGTGGTTCACGAGCACGCTGCCGTCGGTGTAGACATGCACCAGCGCGCCGGCCTGGTTCAGGTGCGTGACGTTGAAGCTGATGCCGAACTTCACCGGCGTCAGCGCCAGCCCCTTCTTCAGCACCGGGCTGGCGGCGTTGAACGCCGCCACCTCGGCGCGGCGCTCGTCGTAGCGCGCCGTGCGCGCGAGCTCGTCGACCAGCTCGTGGATCACGTTGTCCTCGACCGTCTGGCCGTAGGGCGTGACGTTGCGCTCGTCGCGGCCGTAGAAGTTGGCGCGCCGCACCGCCAGCGGGTCGCGGCCGAGGCGGCGCGCCACCGAGTCCATCACGAGCTCGATCGCGATCGCGCCCTGCGGACCGCCGAAGCCGCGGAAGGCGGTGTTGCTCTGCGTATTCGTCTTCGCCGAGTAGCCGTGCATCTCGACGTTCGGCAGCCAGTAGGCGTTGTCGAAGTGGCACAGCGCGCGCGTCATCACCGGGCCGGAGAGGTCCGCCGAGTGGCCGGCGTTGGAGATCATCGTGACCTCGGCGCCGAGGATGCGGCCCTCGTCGTCGAAGCCGATGTCCAGCTCGTAGGCGAAGCCGTGGCGCCGGCCGGTGACCATGAAGTCGTCGTCGCGGTCCAGGCGCAGCTTCACCGGCCGCTGCAGCCGCGCCGCGGCGACCGCGGCGACGCAGGCACCCAGCGCCGACTGCGACTCCTTGCCGCCGAAGCCGCCGCCCATGCGCCGGCACTCGACGCGCACCGCATGCGAGGCCACGCCCAGCGCGCGTGCCACCAGGTGCTGCATCTCGCTGGGGTGCTGCGTCGAGCACCACACGAGCATGCCGCCGTCCTCCTGCGGCAGCGCATACGAGACCTGCCCCTCGAGGTAGAAGTGTTCCTGTCCGCCCAGCGTCCACGGCATGCGCAGCCGGTGCGGCGCGGCGGCGAGCGCGGCGGCGGCGTCGCCGCGCCGCAGGTGCATCGGCGGCACCACGTACTGCTGCCGCGCGTGGGCCTCGCGAGCGTCCAGCACCGCCGGCAGCGGCCGCGCGCGGATGTGCTCCTTCGCGCGCGCGGCGGCACGACGCGCCGCGTCGCGCGTGGCCGCGATCACCGCGAACACCGGCTGGCCGACATGGCGCAGCACGGCGCCGGCCTCGCCCTCCGCCCCGGCCAGGATGGGGTCGTCGTGCACCAGCGAGCCGCAGTCGTTGACGCCCGGGATGTCGCGCGCCGAGATCACCGCCACCACGCCGGGCAGCGCGCGCAGCGGCGCCAGGTCCAGCGACTCGATCACGCCATGCGCCAGCGGCGACAGGCCCAGCGCGGCATGCAGCGTGCCGGCGGCTTCCGGCAGGTCGTCGGTGTAGGGCGCGCGGCCGGCCACGTGCAGGTGCGCGCTCTCGTGCGGCCGTGCGTGGCCGACCTCGGTGTGCGCTGCCGCGGCGGCCAGCACCGCCTCGTCCACGGGCCGGTTCATGCCGGTGCTCCGGCCGCCGGCTCGCGCGCCCACACGCTGAGCATGGCCTCGGGCAGCGGGTCATGCGGGCGCGTCTGCAGCCAGAAGCGGCGCAGCAGCTGCTGCGCCACGGTGCGGCGGTACTCGGCGCTGGCGCGCAGATCCGACAGCGGGCTGAAGTCCTGCGCCAGCGCGGCCTGCGCGTCGGCCAGCGCGGCCTCGTCCCAGACCCGGCCCCGCAGCGCGGCTTCCGCCCCCGCGGCGCGGCGCACGGTGGCGGCCAGGCCACCGAAGGCCAGGCGCACGTCGGCGATGCGCTCGCCCTGCAGCGTGACGGCCAGCGCGGCGCAGACGGCGGAGATGTCGCTGTCGTAGCGCTTGCTCACCTTGTAGGCCTGCACACGCTGGTCGCGCGGGCCGGATTGCGCGCGCCGCGGCACCTCGACCGCCTGCACGAACTCGCCCGGCTCGAGCGCCGTCTTCATGTAGTCGAGATAGAAGTCGTCCAGCGCCAGCCGGCGCAGCCGCTCGCCGCGGCGCAGCAGCAAGGTCGCGCCCAGCGCCATCAGCACCGGCGCGGCGTCGCCGATCGGCGAGCCGTTGGCGACGTTGCCCACCAGCGTGCCGGCATGGCGAACCGGCGGCGACGCGAAGCGCAGCCAGACGTCGCGCAGCGCCGGCCACACGGCCGCCAGCGCACGCCAGGCGTCCTCCAGCGGCACCGCGGCGGCGATGGTGATGGTGTCGGCGCCGACGTCCAGCCGCTGCAGCTCGGCGACCTCGCCGACGAAGAGCAGCGGGCCGAGCTCGCGGAACTGCTTGTTGACCCACAGCCCGATGTCGGTGGCGCCGGACAGGATGCGGGCCTCGGGCAGGGCCTCGCGCAGCGCCGCGAAGTCGGCCAGGGTGCGCGGCGCGTGGTAGTCGCCGGCCTGGTGCGGCACGCGCAGCGGCGCATCGCCGCGCAGCGCCTGCAGCGCGGCCAGCACCGGCGCGCGGTCCAGCGGCCGCGACGGCAGCTCGAACAGGCGCTCTCCGGCGTCCAGGATGGGCCGGTAGCCGGTGCAGCGGCACAGGTTGCCGGCCAGCAGGTCGGCCAGCTCGCGGCGGCCGGGCCGCGGCGCGCCGGCAAGGCAGGCCTCGCTGGCGCCCCACAGCGACATCACGATGCCCGGCGTGCAGAAGCCGCATTGCGAGCCGTGGCAGTCCACCATCGCCTGCTGCACCGGGTGCAGCGCGCCGCCGGGTGGCGACAGGTCCTCCACCGTGAACAGCGCGCGGCCGTCCAGCGTGGGCAGGAAGCGGATGCAGGCATTGACCGGGCGCAGCTGCAGCGCGTCGTGCGCGTCGAGCTCGCCGACGACCACCGTGCAGGCGCCGCAGTCGCCCTCGGCGCAGCCTTCCTTGGTGCCGGTGCAGCGCGCGTCCTCGCGCAGCCAGTCGAGCACCGTGCGCGTCGGCGCCGCGTCGTGCAGCTCGACCACGGCACCGCGGTGCCAGAAGCGGATCGGTCTTGCCTGGGTCGTCATCTGGAAGCCTGGGGCCCGTTGCACGCCCGCCTCGGGGCTTACCCGGAAGGTACCGCGGCGCGGCCGTGGCGGGATACGGCACGCAGGATAGCCGGTATACGATCAGGCATATGGCCGAGCGCAGCGACCTGGACACCATAGACCTCCACCTCGTCCGCGTCCTGCACACGGTGATCCAGGAACGAAGCGTCTCGCGCGCCGCGCTGAAGCTGTCCAGCACGCAACCCACCGTCAGCGCGCAGCTGCGGCGGCTGCGCCTGCTCACCGGCGACCCGCTGCTGGTGCGCGCCGGCCAGCAGATGCAGCCGACCGCGCATGCGCTGGCGCTGCTGGCGCCGGCCGAGCGGCTGCTGGCCGAGGCCGGCCGCCTGTTCGGCGCCCACGCCCGCGAGACGGCCTTCGACGCCGCGCACGGCCAGGCCGCCTTCCGCATCGCCGCCAGCGACTACCTTGACCCGCTGTTCCTGCCCACGCTGGTCACCCACCTCAAGCGCACGGCGCCCAACGTCACGCTGGAGCTGATGCCGCTGACGCGCGAGTACGACTACCGCCAGCACCTGGCGCGCGGCGACGTGGACCTGGTCGTCGGCAACTGGCTGGAGCCCCCCGAGGAGCTGCACCTGGGCCGCCTGGTCAGCGACGAGGTCGTCTGCCTCGTCGCCGAGGACCACCCCGCGGCGCGCCGCGGCTGGACCGTGCAGCGCTACCTGGAGGCCGAGCATGTCGCGCCGACCCCGCTGCACGCCGGCGCGCCGGGCGTCATCGACCAGCACCTGGCGGCCGCCGGCCACCGCCGGCAGATCGCCGTGCGCGCCGCGCACTTCAGCCTGATCCCGCTGATGGTCGCCGGCAGCCGGCTGGTGCTGACCACCGGGCGGCTGTTCTGCAGCCGCTACGTCGACCAGCTGCCGGTGCGCATCGTGCGCTGCCCGGTGGCCTTCCCGCCGCTGACCTACTACCAGCTCTGGCACGAGCTCACGCACCAGGCGCCGGCGCTGCGCTGGCTGCGCGAGCAGGTGCGCGAGGTGGCGCGGCAGCTGGCCGCCACGCCCTCCGCGCCGGCCAGGAAAGCCGCATGATCGCGATCCGCGGCGACCTGCTGGACTTCACCGCCGCGCCGGCGTGGGGCGACACCGCCAGCCCGGCGGTGCGCTGGCGCCCGCACCACTGGCTTCTGGTCGGCGACGACGGCCGCATCGCCGGCGTGCAGCCCGAGGACCCGCCGCCCGGCATGCCGCGCGAGGACCACCGCGGCCGGCTGCTGCTGCCCGGCCTGATCGACAGCCACGTGCACAGCCCGCAGCTGGCCGTGATCGCCAGCTACGGCACCGAGCTGCTGGACTGGCTGGCGCGCTACACCTTCCCGGCCGAAACGGCCTGGGCCGACCCCGAGGTGGCGCACGCCGGCAGCGAGCGTTTTCTCGACGCGCTGCTCGCCCACGGCACCACCGCCGCGGCCGTCTTCCCGACCGTGCACCGGGTGTCGGCCGAGGCGCTGTTCGAGGCCGCGGCGGCGCGCGGCATGCGCGTGATCGGCGGCAAGGTGCTGATGGACCGCCACGCCCCGGCCGGCCTGACCGACGACGTGGACGGCGCGCGCAGCGACTGCGAGGCGCTGATCGCGCGCTGGCACGGCCACGGCCGCAATGCCTACGCGCTGACGGTGCGCTTCGCGCCGACCAGCACGCCGGCGCAGCTGGCGATGGCCGGCGCGCTGGCGCGCGCGGACCCGACGCTGTACATGCAGACGCACGTGGCCGAGAACCGCGACGAGCTGCGCTGGGTGGCCGAGCTGTTCCCGCACTCGCGCAGCTACCTCGGCGTCTACGCCGACGCCGGGCTGCTGCACCGGCGCTCGCTGCTGGCGCATGGCATCTGGCTGGACGACGCCGACCGCACCGCGCTGGGCAGCGCCGGCGCCACGCTGGTGCACTGCCCGGACTCCAACCTGTTCCTCGGCAGCGGGCTGTTCGACTGGCGCGCGGCCGAGGCCGCCGGCGCACGGGTCACGCTGGCCAGCGACGTCGGCGGCGGCACCCGGCTGTGCCTGCTGCGCGCCGCCGCCGACGCCTACCGCGTGCAGGCGCTGGCCGGCCAGCGGCTCACCGCCTGGTGCGCGCTGCATGCGCTGACGCTGGGCGCCGCCGGCGCGCTGCAGCTGGAGCACGAGATCGGCACGCTGGAGCCCGGCCGCATGGCCGACCTGTGCTCCTGGGACTGGAGCGCCGGCCTCGTCGACGCCGAGCGCCTGGCGCTGGCACGCGACCTGCACGAGCGGGTCTTCGCGTGGCTGCAGCTGGCCGACGAGCGGCACCTGGCCGCCACCTGGGTGGCCGGCGTGCCACGCTACCGCCGGAGTGCTTCTTGAACCCTGACCCGACCCCTGCCCGGAGCGCAGGCGCGGCGCCGCCGCGCCTGCAGCTCAGCGGCATCAGCAAGCAGTACCCGGCGGTGCGTGCCAACGACCGCGTCGACCTCACGGTGCGCGCCGGCGAGATCCACGCCGTGCTCGGCGAGAACGGCGCCGGCAAGAGCACGCTGATGAAGGTGATCTACGGCGCCGTGCAGCCCGACGAGGGCGAGATCCGCTTCAACGGCGAGCCGGTGCGCATCGCCAGCCCGGCGCAGGCGCGGCGGCTGGGCATCGCGATGGTCTACCAGCACTTCTCGCTGTTCGACACGCTGAGCGCGGCCGAGAACGTCTGGCTGGGCCTGGACAGGGCGCTGACGCTGCCGGAGGTCACGCGCCGCATCGGCGAGGTCGCGCAGGCCTACGGGCTGGACGTGGACCCGGCACGCCCGGTGCACACGCTGTCGGTCGGCGAGCGCCAGCGCGTGGAGATCGTGCGCGCGCTGCTGACCGACCCGCAGCTGCTGATCCTCGACGAGCCGACCTCGGTGCTGACGCCGCAGGCGGTGGACAAGCTCTTCGTCACGCTGCGCCGGCTGGCCGACGGCGGCACCAGCATCCTGTACATCAGCCACAAGCTCGACGAGATCCGCGCCCTGTGCCACCACTGCACGGTGCTGCGCGGCGGCCGCGTCACCGGCGAGGTCGACCCCACGCAGGAGAGCAACGCCAGCCTGTCGCGGCTGATGATCGGTGCCGAGCCGCCGGCGCTGCAGCACCACGAGCGCGCGCCGGGCCCGGTGGCGATGGCGGTGCGGGCGCTGTCGGTGCCCGCGGAGGACCCTTTCGCGACAGCGCTGCACGACATCGGCTTCGAGCTGCACGGCGGCGAGATCCTGGGCATCGCCGGCGTCTCGGGCAACGGGCAGCAGGAGCTGATGGCGCTGCTGTCCGGCGAGGACCTGCGCGCGCCGCCGGGCACGCTGCAGCTGTTCGGCGAGGACCTCGCGCGGCGCCCGCCGCGCCAGCGCCGCGCGCTGGGCCTGCACTTCGTGCCCGAGGAGCGGCTGGGCCGCGGCGCGGTGCCGGTGATGAGCCTGGCGCACAACACGCTGCTGACGCGCCACGAGACGCTGGGCCGCCTGGGCTGGATCCGCCAGGGCGCGCTGCACCTGCAGGCGGCGACCATCCTGCGGCGCTTCCAGGTGCGCGCCGCTGGCGCCGGCGCCGCGGCGCGCAGCCTGTCCGGCGGCAACCTGCAGAAGTACATCGTCGGCCGCGAGATCGACGCGCAGCCGCGCGTGCTGATCGTCAGCCAGCCGACCTGGGGCGTGGACGTCGGCGCCGCGGCGCTGATCCGCGCCGAGCTGCTGCGGCTGCGCGACGAGGGCTGCGCGGTGCTGGTGGTCAGCGAGGAGCTCGACGAGCTGTTCGAGATCTGCGACCGCCTGCTCGTGATGGCCAAGGGCCGCGTCTCGCCGGCGCTGCGCACGGCCGAGGCCACCGTGGAGCGCATCGGCGAGTGGATGAGCGGGCTGTGGCCGGGCCATGCGGCGGCCGCCGCCGAGGGGGGCGAGCATGCTGCGGCTTGAGGCGCGCGCCGAGCCCTCGCGGCTGATGACGCTGGCCTCGCCGCTGATCGCGCTGGCGACCACGGCGCTGGTCGCCGCGCTGCTGTTCGCCTGGCTGGGCAAGGACCCGCTGCGCGGGCTGGAGGTCTACTTCCTGGAGCCCTGGAACGGCCGCCGCGCCGTCAGCGAGGTGCTGCTGAAGGCCACGCCGCTGATCGTCATCGCGCTCGGCCTGGCGGTGTGCTTCCGCGCCAACGTCTGGAATATCGGCGCCGAGGGGCAGTTCCTGCTCGGCTGCGTGGGCGGCGGCGCGGTCGCGCTGTGGCTCACCCAGCAGGGCATCGTGCTGCCGCGCGCGGTCTCGGTGCCGCTGGTGCTGGCCGGCGGCATGGTCGGCGGCGCGCTGTGGGCGGCGCTGGTCGCGCTGCTGCGCGACCGCTTCAACGCCAACGAGATCCTGGTCAGCCTGATGCTGGTCTACGTGGCCCAGCAGGTGATCAACTGGCTGATCTTCGGGCCCTGGAAGGACCCGCGCGGCTTCAACATGCCGCAGTCGGCGATGTTCGACGCCAGCGTGCTGCTGCCGCCGCTGCTGGAGCGCACGCGGCTGCACATCGGCTTCCTGCTCGCGCTGGCCGGCGTGCTGCTGGCCTGGCTGTTCATGTTCCGCACTTGGCGCGGCTTCCAGCTGCAGGTCGGCGGGCTGGCGCCGGCGGCGGCGCGCTACGCCGGCTTCTCGTCGCGCAGCGCGCTGTGGACGGCGCTGCTGCTGTCCGGTGCGCTGGCCGGGCTGGCCGGCGCGATGGAGGTCGCCGGGCCCATCCGCCAGGTCACGCCCTACCTGTCCACGGGCCTGGGCTTCACGGCCATCATCGTGTGCTTCGTCGGCCGGCTGCACCCGCTGGGCATCGCGCTGGCCGGCGTGCTGCTGTCGACGATGCTGATCGGCGGCGAGCTCGGCCAGTCGCGGCTGGGCCTGCCCAATGCGATGTCCAGCGTGCTGCAGGGCCTGCTGCTGCTGCTGCTGCTGGCCTGCGACACGCTGATCCACTACCGGCTGCGCCTGCGCGCCGCCGCGCCGCGAGCCGCCAGATGAACGAGACCGCCCTGCTGATCAACACCGCGCTGGCCAGCGGCACGACGCTGGCGCTGGCCGCCCTGGGCCTGCTGGTCAACGAGCGTGCCGGCGTGCTGAACCTCGGCGCCGAGGGCATGATGCTGGTCGCCGCGGTGGCCGGCTTCGGCGCCGCGCTGGCCACCGGCCACGACCTCGCCGGCTTTGCGGCGGCGGCGGGCGCCGGCGCGCTGCTGGCCGCGGTCTTCGGCGTGCTGGTGATCTGGCTCAACACCAACCAGTACGCCACCGGCCTGGCGATCAGCCTCTTCGGCTACGGCTTCTCGGCCTTCGTCGGCGTGGCCTACGTCGGCCGCAGCCTGCCGACCCGCCAGACCTGGGAGTGGCCGCTGCTGGGTGACATCCCCTTCGTCGGGCCGGCGCTGTTCCGCCACCACCCGATGGTCTACGTCGCGATCGTGCTGGCGCTGGCGATCGCCTGGTTCCTGTACCGCAGCCGCGCCGGGCTGCTGCTGCGCGCGATCGGCGAGAACCCCGAGCCGGCGCATGCGCTGGGCTACCCGGTGCGCTGGATCCGCCTGGCCGCGGTGTGCTTCGGCGGCGCGATGTGCGGGCTGGCCGGGGCCTACGTCTCGCTGGTCACCGCGCCGCTGTGGGTCGAGGGCCTGACCGCCGGCCGCGGCTGGATCGCGCTGGCGCTGACCGTCTTCGCGACCTGGCGGCCGATGCGCGCGCTGCTGGGCGCCTACCTGTTCGGCGGCGTCACCGTGCTGCAGCTCAACCTGCAGGCGCAGGGCGTGGAGATCTCCAGCCACCTGCTGACCATGCTGCCCTACCTGGCGACCATCGTCGTGCTGGCGCTGATCAGCCGCAACGCCGCCTTCATCCGCGTCAACATGCCGGCATCGCTGGGGAAACCCTTCCACCCCGGCACATAATTCCCTGCTTACCGGTCCCCCCAACACGAACTGCCAGAAGGAGCTTTCCGAGATGACCATGCTGAACAAGCGCCGCCTCTTCGCCCTGGCCGGGCTCGCCGCCGTCGCCGCCCTCGTGGGCTGCGGCAAGAAGGAGGAGCCGCCGCCCCCGGCGCCGCAGGCCGCCGCGCCGGCCGAGCCGCCGAAGCCGCCGCCGCTGAAGGCGGCCTGGGTCTACATCGGCCCGGTCGGCGACGCCGGCTGGAGCTACGCGCACGACCAGGGCCGCAAGGCGGTCGAGGAAGCCTTCGGCGACCGCGTGCAGACGAGCTACGTCGAGAAGGTCGCCTACGGCGATTCCGAACGCGTCTTCCGCGACCTCGCCAGCCAGGGCAACAAGGTCATCTTCGCGACCTCGTTCGGCTACATGGACCCGATGCTCAAGGTGGCCGCCGAGTTTCCCGACGTCAAGTTCGAGCACGCCACCGGCTACAAGACGGCGCCGAACATGAACGTCTACGACGCGCGCTTCTACCACGACGCCTACGTCAGCGGCATCCTGGCCGGCGGCATGACCAAGACCAACCGCCTGGGCTTCGTCGCCAGCTTCCCGATCCCCGAGGTGCTGCGCAACATCAACGCCTACACGCTGGGCGCGCAGAGCGTCAACCCGAAGGTGCGCACCCGCGTGGTCTGGATCGGCAGCTGGTTCGACCCCGAGAAGGAGGCCGCCGCGGCGCAGGAGCTGATCAACCAGGGCGCCGACGTGCTGCTGCAGAACACCGACTCCACCGCGGTGCTGCAGACGGCCGAGAAAAACGGCAAGTTCGCCTTCGGCTGGGACAGCGACATGAGCGCGGTCGCGCCCAAGGCGCACCTGGCCAGCAACATGGTGTACTGGGGCCCGTACTACAAGCAGGTCATCCAGCAGGCGCTGGACGGCACCTGGAAGGGCGAGCAGCGCACGATCTGGGGCAAGCCGCAGGGCGCCAACGACGTGATCAAGTTCAACGAGGTGATCCCGGCGGAGCTGCGCGCGAAGGCCGAGGAAGCCAACGCCGGCATCAAGGCCGGCACGCTGGACCCCTTCACCGGCCCCATCGTCGACAGCACCGGCAAGGAGCGCCTGCCCAAGGGCCAGACGGCCGACCAGGCGTGGAAGGACAGCGTCAACTTCTACGTGCGCGGCGTGGAAGGCCGCGTGCCGTCGCCGGGCAAGTGATCCGCCGCTGACGCCGTGGACGACGCCGCCGTGGCCAACGCCCGGCGGCGTTTTCGTTTCGGCCTTCAGCTGAAGCGCACCGCGTAGATCGGCGGCAGGTTCAGCGCCGCCGCCTGCCACGAATCGCCGCCGTCGCCGCTGGCCCACAGGTGGCCGGTGGTGCTGCCCATCAGCAGCGAGCGCCCGTCGCGCGCCACGTCCAGCCCGTGGCGGTAGACGAGGTCGTAGCAGTCCTGCTGCGGCAGACCCGCGCGCAGCACCTCGAAGCTGGCGCCGCCGTCGCGCGTGCGCGTGACGGCCAGCGCGGCGTCCACCGGCACGCGCCGCTCGTCCTTCACCGCGGGCACGAACCACGCGGTGTCGCCGTCGCCCGGATGCACCGCAACGGCGAAGCCGAAGCTCGACAGCGGCGCCTGCACCTCCTGCCAGCTCGCGGCGGCGTCGGTGGAGCGCCAGATGCCGTTGTGGTGCTGGCACCACAGCATCTGCGGCTGCGCCGCGCAGCGCACGATGCGGTGCGGGTCCTGGATATTCTGGTCGCCGGCGCGCTCCGGCGGCATGAAGTCGGCGCGCATGCCGGCCGCGCGCAGGTCCCAGGTCTCGCCGCCGTCGGTGCTGAGCCAGGCACCGCCGCAGCTGATGCCCACCAGCAGTTCGCCCGCATGCTGCGGGTGCGGGCACAGCGAATGGATGCCCGGCGCGTCGTAGCCGCCGCCGAACCACTCCAGCCGCTCCGGCCGCTGCCACAGGGTGTCGACGAGCCGCCAGCTCGCGCCGCCGTCCTCGCTGCGGAACAGCCCGCCCGGGATCGTGCCGGCCCACAGCGTGCGCCCGGCGCGTTCCAGCGCCCAGACCTGCACCAGCTTCCACGGCGCGCCGGGCGCGTCCTTCGGCTGCTCCGGATAGGCCGGCGTGGCGACCTCGCGCCAGCTGGCGCCGGCGTCGTCCGACGCGTGCAGCTTCACGCCGAAGTGGCCCAGGTTCAGCGCCGCGAGCATGTGCCCGTCGGCATCCGGCGGCAGCAGCATGCTCACCGGCTCGGCGAGGAAGCTCACGCGCGCGACGCGCCAGCCGCCGCCGGCGCTGCGCCGCAGTTCGAACAGGCCCTTGCGCGTGGCGGCCCAGGCACGGTCGTCGGACATCGGGGTCTCCTCCTCGTCGGTGGCGCGCAGGCCTCAGCCGCCGCTCAGCGCCTGCAGCACGTGCACCGTGCTGCCGGCCTCCAGCGTGTCGCTCAGGCCGACGCGGTCCTCGCTGCGCCGGCCGTCGATGAAGACGACGACGTTGGCGCGCAGGTGGCCCTGGTCGTCGAGCACGTAGCCGCGCAGCGCCGGGTTGGCCGCGAAGGCGTCGTCCAGCGCGGCGCGCAGCGTGGCCGCCGGCGACTCGACCTCGGGGGTGGCGGTGAAGCGCCGCAACTGCGGCGTGAACAGCACGCGGGGCATCGCGGCGATGATGACGCTAGGCCCCCGGCGCTGGCAACCCGGCACCACCCCGCTCGGCCAGCCGCCACGCAGCCAGCAGCGCGGCCGCCGCCGCCACCGCGGCGGCCAGCCACAGCACGGCCTGGGTGCCCAGCGCATTGCCGAGCAGCCCACCGGCCAGCGCCCCGGCCAGCGTGGCGAGCTGGCCGGCGCTGCGGATGCCGGCATCGGCACGCGCCAGCAGCGGCGCCGGCACCGCCGTCTGGCGCAGCGTGCGGTCGTGCACCTCGTGCATCGTCTGCCCGCCGTCGCCGACGATCTGGTGCGCCGCCAGCCAGACCGTCGCGACCCACGCCACGCCGGCGCCCAGGTGGCCGGCCAGCGGGACGCACGCCGCGCCCAGTGCCATCGTCGCGAGGCCGGCGGCCATCGTGCGCCCGGGCCCGATGCGCCGCCCGAGGGCCGGTGCAAGCGCCGCGCCGGCCACCGCGCCGAGCCCGCCGAGCGCGAAGATCATGCCCAGCGGCCCGGTCGCCAGGCCCAGCTCGCGCGTGACGTAGATCATGTAGCTGGTGCCGGTCAGGCTGCCGGCGAAGGCGACCAGCATCTCGATGCCGGCCAGCGCTCGCAGCCGCGGCCGCGACGCCACCGCGCGCAGGCCCGCGGCGAGCTCGCGGCCGATCCGCCGCCAGCGCGGACCCGGTTCGAGTGGCTCGTCCGTCGTGCCGTGCGCCGGCGGTGCCGGCGCCACGCGGCGCAGGCACAGCGCCGAGGCGACGTAGGTCGCCGCATTGACCGCCAGCGACAGCGCCGCGCCCAGGCCCTGGTAGAGCCAGCCGCCCAGCGCGAAGGCCGCGGTCTCCGACAGGCTGCCCGTCATCGACAGCTGCGCATTGCGCTGCGGCAGGTCGGGCTCGGCGATGCGCTGCGCGATCCAGGCCGAGCGCGCGAGTTCGAAGCCGATCGACAGCAGCCCGCTGGCCGCCGCGACGAGCACGAGCACCACGAAGTTCACGCGGCCCCACCAGGCGCCGGCCGCCAGCGCGGCCAGCAGCACGCAGCGCAGGCCGTCGCACCACAGCATCACGGCGCGCTTGTCGGCGCGATCCACCCAGCTGGCCAGCAGCAGCGAGCCCAGCGCGCCGGCCACCACGTCGGCGACCAGCAGCGCGCTCATCTGCAGCGGCGTGGCGCCCAGCACCAGCGCGGCCAGCCAGGGGATGGCCAGGCGGCTGAGCATGGCGCCGAAATTCGCCACGCCCTCGGCGGCGAGCACGCGCGGGAAGTCGCGTGCGCCGGGGTCGCGGGGGTCGGCGGGCTGCACGGCGCACATTCTCTGCGAGCAGGCATCCGCACCGCGTCCGCGGCCGGGGCGCGCCGCAGGCCGCGGCGACAATGGCGCGCAGATGAACCCCGGCCTCGCCTACGCCGCCCTCGCCTATACCGCCTGGGGCCTGTTCCCGCTGTATTTCGCGATGCTCGCGCAGGTCTCGGCGCTGGAGATCGTGCTGCACCGCACGCTGTGGTCGCTGGCCGTCGTGCTGGGGCTGCTGGCCGCGCTGCGGCGCTGGGGATGGGTGCGGCCCACGCTGGCCGACCCGCGCCGGCTGGCCCTGTGCGTGCTCAGCGCGCTGCTGCTCGCCGGCAACTGGACGCTGTACGTGTGGGCGGTGCTGGCGCAGCGCGTCGTGGACGCGAGCCTCGGCTACTTCATCACCCCGCTGGTCAGCGTGCTGCTGGGCGTGCTGGTGCTGCGCGAGCGGCTGAACCGGGCGCAGTGGGCGGCCGTGGCGCTGGCCGCTGCCGGCGTGGCCTGGCTCACCGGGCAGGCCGGTCAGCTGCCGTGGATCGGGCTCACGCTGGCGGCCAGCTTCGGCCTGTACGGCCTGATGCGCAAGACCGCGCCGCTGGGCGCGCTGGAAGGGCTGGCCGTGGAGACGCTGCTGCTGGCTGCGCCGGCCGCCGCGCTGCTGGGCTGGTGGATCGCCACCGGGCACAGCCGCGTGGTCGGCGCCGGCGCCGCGACCTGGGGCTGGATCGTGCTCAGCGGCCCGCTGACCGCCTTCACGCTGGTGCTGTTCGCCGCCGGCGCACGGCGGCTGCCGCTGGCCACCGTGGGGCTGATGCAGTACATCTCGCCGACGATCCAGCTCGCGCTGGGCATCTGGTTCTTCAAGGAGCCGTTCAGCGCCGCGAGGCTCGCAGGCTTCTCGCTGATCTGGGCCGGCCTGGCGGTCTACTCGCTGGACGGCTGGCGGCGCGCGTCGCGGATCACCACCGCGTAGTCCTCGCCGCCCTCGCCCGCGGCCGCGGCGCGGTCCAGCGCCGCGCCGGCGAGGTCGGCCACCGGCGTGGCCACGCCCAGCGCGGCGGCGGCGGCGCGGATCAGCGAGACGTCCTTGCGCATCTGCTCCACCGTGAAGGTGGGCGTGTAGTCGTGCGCGCGCAGCGCCGGCGCCTTGGCCTTGACGATGGGCGAGGCGGCGGCGCTGGACTCGACGACCTGCCAGGCGCCGGCCCAGTCCAGCCCGCCGCGCTCGGCCAGTGCCAGCGCCTCGGCCAGCATCGTGCTGGTGCCGACGATGAGCAGGTTGACCGCCAGCTTGGCCACGCGCGCCTGCTCGCCCTCGCCGAGCCAGAAACGCTGCGGGCCCCAGCAGGCGAAGAGCGCCTCGTGCGCGTCGTAGGCGGCACGCGGGCCGGAGACGAAGACCGTGAGCGCCGCGCGTTCGGCCATCACGTTGTTGCCCGACACCGGCGCGCGCAGGCAGGCCACGCCGCAGGCGCCGGCACGTGCCGCGGCGGCGCGCGAGGCCTCGGGCGAGACGGTGCTGGTGTCGATCCAGGTCGCGCCGGGCGCCGCATGGCCGGCCACCGCATGGGCCACCGCGTCGAGCGCGGCGTCGTCGGGCAGCGAGCTGACGATCACCGGCGCGCGCGCGAGTGCGGCGGCCAGGTCGTCGGCGATCGCGAGCCCGGCCTCGGCGGCCAGCGCGCGGCGCGCCGCCGAGAGGTCGAAGGCGGTGACGGCGTGGCCGGCGGCGTGCAGGTGGCGCGCCATCGGCAGGCCCATCTTGCCGATGCCAACGAACAGGACGGATGTCATGGCTCGCTCCCCCTTCAGGCCAGGCCCAGCGCGCCGACGATCTTGCGTCCCGAGGCATTCAGCCGCTCGATCACCGGCGCGAGGTCCACGCCGACGAGGCGGCCGTCGCGCTTCTTCCAGCGCCCGGCGACCATCACGCCGTCGATGTTGGCCAGCGAGGCCTGGAACACCACCGCGGCCACCGGATCGTGCACCGGCTGCATGTTGAGGGTGTCGGCGCGGACCAGCACCAGGTCGGCCTGCTTGCCGGCGGCCAGCGTGCCGATGCGGTGCAGCTGGCGCAGCATGCGTGCACCTTCCACCGTCACCCAGGCCAGCGCCTCGATCGCGGGGATGGTCGTCGTGGCCGGGATGCCGCCGGCGGCCTCGCGGTGCGCCACGTTGTCCAGGCTGCGCTGGATGCCCAGCGCGATGCGCGCCTGCGTGAGCATGTCGCCGCTCATCACGCTCTCCAGGTCCACGCCCAGCGAGGGCGCGCGGCCCAGCCGGCGCAGCCGGCCGGTCAGCGGGTGGCCGTGGCCCTGCGACATCTCGCTCTCGGCGGCGGCCGAGAAGCTCATGCCCAGCTCGCAGAAGCGCGCGAGCTGCCCGTCGTCCAGGGCATGGCCGTGCACGACGTTGACGCGCTCGCCGAGCAGCCCCTCGGCGTCCAGCACCTGCCAGCCGCCCGGCGTGCGCGCCGGCCCGCCGCCCTGGTGCAGCGACGCGATGACGTCCAGATCGGCCGCCATGCGGAAGTCGTGCCGCGCCACCTCCAGCGTCGAGTAGTGCGGGCCCAGCACGGCGGCGTGGATGCTCAGGAGCTCGCGGCCCTGGTGCGCCTTCAGCAGCCGCTCGACCTCGGCCCGCGGGTGCGGCAGCTCCCAGAACGGCGTCTCGCCCGGCTTCGGGTCGGGCTTGGGCGTGCCGTGGAAGAAGGCCGCGCGGATGCCGGACTCCAGCAGCGCCGACACCGCCGCGTCGTTGTGCTCCGGCGTGCGGTTGTTGTGGCACCAGTCCACCAGGGTCGTGGTGCCGCAGTTCAGCTGGTTCAGCGCACCGGCCAGCGTGGCGATGTGCAGATCCTCCGGCCCGAATACCGTGGCCAGCCCAGCGTGCATCTTGCGGAAGTATTCCGGCAGCGTCCAGTTGGCGGCCACGCCGCGCAGCGCGGTCTGCCAGGTGTGCATGTGGGCGTTGATCAGCCCGGGGATCACGATGCAGCCGGCGGCGTCGACGACCTCCGCCGCGTCGGCGTGGATCACCGGCGCGATCTCGGTGATGCGCTCGCCGCTGACCAGGATGTCGGCGCGGGGCAGCACGCCCTGCGCGTCCATCGTGATCACGGTGGCGCCGCGGATCAGGGTGCGATGGCTCATGGGGGTGACCGCTTGCGGCGCGTTGCTGACATGGCACACAACCGTTCGCGCTGAGCCTGTCGAAGCGCTCGTGGTCCTCAGGGCTTCGACAGGCTCAGCCCGAACGGTTGGAGCGGGCCCTTCGACAAGCTCAGCCCAAACGGTTAGAGCGGGCGCTTCGACAAGCTCAGCCCGAACGGCTCGGGCGGGCGCTTCGACCGGCTCAGCGCGAACGGTTGTATACGGCGAAGAGAGTGCCATGTCCGTTATGCGCCGAAAGCTGTCTGACCGGCCGGACGCAACACTTCAGCCACCCAGCCCGTCGTCGACCTTCACGTTCTCGGGCTTCAGCGCCAGGCCTGCGTCGGCCGCCATCTCCTGCAGCAGGATCGCGAAGTCCACGTCGTCGTGGCCGCGGCCGACCAGGCGGGCGATCGACTCGCGCGTGGCGGCGGCGGAGGGCATCGGCACGCCATGCGCCTTGCCGGCGCCGAGCCCGAGGTCCATGTCCTTGAGCAGCAACTTGGGCGTGAAGGTGACCTGCTCGAAGCTCAGGTTCGTCAGCACGGGGCTCTTGTAGCGCGTGTACATGCTGCCCAGCACCGAGTCGTTGATGCTCTGCAGGAAGACGTGGCGCGGGATGCCGGCCTTCTCGGCCAGCACCGTGATCTCGCACAGGCTCTGGATGATCACGCCGAACATCGTGTTGTGCGCGATCTTCCACACCCGGGCGAGCTCGCCCTCGCCCACCCACATCACCTTGCGGCCCATGGCCTGCAGCAGCGGCTCCACCGCGTCGTAGTGCAGCTTCGGGCCCGAGGCCACCACCAGCAGCTTGCCGGCCTTGGCCACCTTCGCATTGCCCGAGACCGGCGCGCACAGGTAGCCCACGCCCAGCGCCTGCAGCCGCTCGCGGATCTCGGCCGAGCCCTCCTGCGAGATCGAGCTGCTGTCCACCAGCAGCTTCGGCCGCTGCGCGCCGCTCATCAGCCCGCCCTGGCCGAACAGCACCTCCTTGAGGTCGTCCGTGGTCGAGACCATCGTGAAGACGACGTCGCAGCCGGCCAGGTCGGCCTTCGCGTCGACGATCACCGCGCCGTACTCGGCCAGCGGCATCGCCTTGGCACGCGTGCGGTTCCACACCTGCACGCGGTGGCCCGCGGCGGTGAGCTTCTTCACCATCGCCTCGCCCATGCGGCCGAGGCCTATCCATCCGATCGTTGTCATCGCGTGGTCACTCTGTAGGCTGCGCGCTGCGGTTTACCGCTCCCAGTTGCGCTCCGGCGTGGCGCCGCGCGCCTTGATCGCCGCCATGTACTGGCCCAGCAGCTGCTGCGCCGGCACGCCGCGGGCGCTGTTGTTGCGGATCCACTCGCCGGCCAGGTCGGGGGTCTGCGCGATCCACTTCGCGCGTTCGGCCGTCGGCAGCGGGGTCACGCTGACCGGCGGGGTCTGGCCGGCGCCGCGCTCGACGATCAGCTTGATCGCCGTCTCGTGGCGCGTCACCAGGTCCTCGCCGTGGCGACGCGTGTACTCCGCGCCGGCCTCGCGCATGGCCTGCTGCACCTCGGGCGGCAGCTTGTTCCAGGTGTCCTTGTTGATCGCCACGCCGCCGGAGAACACGACGCCCATGTTCACCTTGGTGATGTAAGGCGCCACCTCGTAGATCTTGGCCGGCAGCACGCCGGTGGCCAGCGACAGCACGCCTTCGCTGACCCCCGTCTGGATGTCGGTGTAGAAGGTGGTCAGCGCGCCGTCCACCGGTGTCGCGCCCACCGCGCGCATCCACTGGCCCAGGATGCCGGGTGCGCTGATCTTCTTGCCCCTCAGGTCGTCGATCGTGCGCACCGGGAACTTGGTATACAGGTCGTAGGTGTCGGACCCCGTGCCGCCGAGGAAGACGACGTTGTGGCGGTCCCACTCCTGGCGGAAGGCCGGCACCTTCTCGATCATCTCGACCATCGCGCCGAGCACGACGCGCGTGTCGCTGGTCGTGAACGGCGTGTGCACCGATACCTGCGACAGCGGCATCTTCGAGGGCTCCAGGTAGCTGAAGACCCAGCCGATGTCGGTGATGCCCTGCTCCACGCTGCTGAGCGTGGCGTTGGCCTTGTAGAGCTGGCCGCCGAAGGCCTCGCGCCAGGCGATCTTGTACTTGCCGCCGGCGGCCAGGCGCTTGTCCACCTCCGGCATGAAGACGCTCTGCATGAAGCCGACCCAGGGGATGGTCGTCGGGTGGCTGGAGGCGATCGTCAGGTTGATCGTCTGCTGCGCATGGGCCGTGGTGGCGGCCAGCGGCAGCGCGGCGGCGAACAGGCCGGCGGCGATGCCGCGGCGCAGGGTGTCGACTCGGGTCATGGCTTGTCTCCTGTGGTGTGAAGTCGGCGGGTCAAGGGGCAGGTGGGTTCAGTCGGCTTGCGCGCCGGGTTCGACGGGCTTGCAGGCATGCTTGCCGGCATGGTCGGGGTCTGCGGCGTCGTCGTTCGTGGCTCACCGATCGTTCGGCCGTGCCGCCCAGGGCGAGCCCCCGCTGTGCAGCACCGCGTCGTGGTCGCCCAGCAGCGGCGGCGCCGTCACCTCGAGCGCCCGTTCGCCGTCGAAGCTGACCGGCGAGCGCACCGTGCGCCAGCGCCCGCCGTCCGGCTGCCCGGGGTGCGGCGCATCGACGAAGAGCTGCAGGTGCTGCGCCTGCGCGTCCTGCGGCACCTCGTCGGTGGCGTACATCGGCGCATGCGGCACGTCCAGCGCTTCCAGCCGGCGGCACCATTCGGCGCGGTCGCGCTGGCGGAACAGCTCGCTGAGCAGCTCGATCAGCAGGTCCTGGTGGACGATGCGCGCCTCGCGGTCGGCGAAACGCGGGTCCTCGAAGAGGTCCGGCTTGCCGATCGCCTGCGCCAGCCCCTCCCAGAACTTCGGCGGGCTGGACATGTGCAGCGCGATCCACTTGCCGTCCGCGCAGGGCAGCACGTAGCTCTGCGAGACGCTGGGCCGGCTGAACGGGCCCATCACCTCGCCCTCGCTGAAAAGGTGCGTGAAGGCGTCCAGGTTGAAGTGCGTCATGGCCTCGAGCATCGAGACCTCGACGCGACGGCCAGCAACGGACTGACCCGCCCCCTCGCGCCGCTCGCGCTCGTACAACGCACCCAGGATGCCGTAGGCGGCATAGAACCCGGTCAGCGCATCGGCGATGGCCGGGCCCACGACGCGCGGGTTGGCGGGGTTCACCAGCAGCTTCAGGAAGCCGCTGGCGGCCTGCGCCACGGTGTCGTAGCTGGGCCGCTGCGCCGCCGGGCCGTCGCGCCCGAAGCCGCTGATCGCGCAGTACACCAGCCGCGGGTTCAGCCCGCGCAGCCGTGCCTCGCCAGCGCCGATCTTCTCGGCCACACCCGGGCGGAAGTTCTGGATGTAGACGTCGGCGTCCCGGACGAGCCCGTCGAACCGCTCGAGGTCGGCGGCCCGGCGGGTGTCCAGCGTGACGCTCTTCTTGTTGCGGTTGTAGGTCTGGTAGTGCGGGCTGTACAGGCCGCCGCGGAACGCGCGGAAGGGGTCGCCGGCCGGCTGCTCGACCTTGACCACGTCCGCGCCCAGGTCGGCCAGCAGCATCGCCGCCGCCGGCCCGGTGATGAAGGTGCCGTGCTCGACGACCCGCACGCCCGCCAGGACCTTGGCCATGGCTCAGGCCTCGGCCTTCTTCAGCGTCACGCCGGCCGGCAGCGTGCCGGTGTAGCGCTGCTCGCGCGTGGCCTGGTAGCTGAGCGCGAAGCCGATCGGCCGCGCCAGCTCTTCGGTGAGGTGGCCGATCAGCCCGGCGGTGCGCGCGAGGATGGGCACGCCCTTCAGCGCCTCGGCCGGGAAGCCCACGTCCAGCAGCACGGCCGGGATGGCCGCCGAGACGTTGAGCCGCAGGTCGCGGCCGGTGAGGTCGGGCAGCACCTGCTCCACGGCCTCGGCGATGCGCACGAAGTGCATCGGCGCACCGGCCTCGGCGGCCACCTCGAACAGCCGCGCCACGCGCGGGTCGCGCGCCTTGTGCTGCGGGTGGCCGTAGCCGGGGATCGCGTGCTTCGCGGCGCGCAGCTCGCGCACGACCCCGGCCGCGGCGTCGGTGAGCGGCAGCGATCGCTCGCGCGCCAGCGCGTCGATGCGCAGGAACAGTCGCCCCGCGGTCTCGGAGGCGCCGAGGATGACCGAGCCGCAGCCCAGGATGCCGGCCGCCACCGCGCCCTGGATCGCATCGGGTGCGGCGGCCATCGTCATGCGGCTGGCCTGCACGCTGGGCACCAGGCCATGCTCGGCGATCGCCACCAGCGTCGCGTCCAGCACCCGGCTCGCCGCGGGACCCGGGGGCTGGCCGGTGACGAGCAGCCAGAAGTAGTCGGCGAACGAGACACGGCCGATCAGCTCGCGGCACAGGTCGGCGCCGCGCACGACGATGGTCTCGTCGTCGCTGGCGCAGATCGCGGACTCGGGGATCGTGGCCTTGCCGATCTTCATGGGGTGGGTCCTGCGTGGCGTGCGCGCGCGTCGGCAGCGGGCTTCAGGCCGCCGGCGCCAGCGCGAAGTCGTAGCGCGTGCTGTGGAAGGGGCGGTCCATCGCGCGGCCGTCGGGCGCGGTGCCGGGCGCGTGGCGCTCGAAGTGCACGACGAGGCTGTCGCGCACGCCGAAGACCGCGTCGGAGTCGAGGTAGGGGCTGTCGTCGGCGAACAGGTGCGTGGTCAGCGGCACGTAGCCGTCGCGGTAGACCATCATGTGGATGTGGCCGGGCCGGTTCGGGTGCCGGCCCATGCCGCGCAGCATCTCGCCCACCGGGCCGTCGTCGGGCACCGGGTAGTAGGTCGGCTTGATCGACCAGAAGTGGTAGCGGCCCTGCTCGTCGGTGTGGAAGCGCGCGCGCAGCCGCATGCCCGCGTCGCCGCCCATCTGCATGTCGTACACGCCCTCGCCGTCGCCGGACCACACGTCGACGCAGCAGTTGGCGATGGGCCGGCCATGCGTGTCGGTGACTCGGCCGCTGTAGTGCGCCGGCTCGCCGGGCATGCCGGCGCCGATGTCGGTGCCCAGCGGCAGCACCGGCGCGCCCTCCCAGTAGAAGGGGCCCTGCACGGTGGCCTCGGTGGGCTGCACGGTGGCGCTGCGGTCCTGCAGCGCTGCGGCCGAACGGCGCGCCTGCTCGAGCTGCACGACCAGCATCGAGATGCCCAGCGTGTCCGACAGCAGGATGAACTCCTGCCGCTTGTCGTCGCAGGTCTGGCCCACGCGCGTGAGGAACTGGATCGCCGCCATCCACTCCTGCGGCTTGAGGTCCACCTCGCGCACCAGCGCATGGGCGTGGCGGATGACCGCGCTGACGATCTCCCTGAAGCGCGGGTCCGTGCCGTCGGCCAGGCGGTCCAGCACGGCCTGCGTGATGTCGGTGGTCTGGTGTGCGTTCATGCGGGTCTCCTGGGCCGGTCGGCGCTCTCGGGGCGGCTCGGCGGACGCCGGAATCTAGGCCGCCGCAGTGGTTGATGGAAATGATTTGTGTAGGTGACTATGATCGACTGCATCGATGACCCCGGGAGCGGCGCCGCCCGATGGAACTTCGTCACCTGCGCTACTTCGATGCGCTGGCCGAGACGCTGAACTTCACGCGCGCGGCCGAGCGGCTGCACGTCACGCAGTCCACGCTGTCGCACCAGATCCGCCAGCTCGAGGACGAGCTCGGCACGCCGCTGTTCGACCGCAGCACGCGCCACGTGCACCTCACCGAGGCCGGCGAGCTGCTGCGCAGCTACACGATGCCGGCGCTGCAGCAGATCGACCGCGGCCTGCATGCGCTGCGCGCCGACGCCGAGGACCCGCTGCGCGACAGCGTGCGCCTGGGCAGCACGCACAGCTTCGCCACGCGGCTGGTGCCGCACTGCGTGGCGGCCTTCCTGGCCCATGCGCCGCACACGGTGATCAGCGTGCAGGAGCTGTCGGCGCGCGACATCGCCGCCGGGCTGGCGGGCGGCACGCTGGACCTGGGCGTGTCGTACCGTCCGGCGGCGGCGGCCGATGCGCGCGAGCTGTGGTTCGAGCCGCTGTACCACGAAGAGCTGAAGCTCGTCGTCGCCGCGACCCACCCGCTGGCGCGCCGCCGCCGCGTGCGCATGGTGGAGCTGCACGGCCTGGCCATGGTGCTGCTGCCCGCGGCCTTCTCCACGCGCCAGATGCTCGACGAGGCCTTCGAGGCCGCAGGCGCGGAGCCGCGCGTCGTCGTCGAGCTCAATTCGATCGCGCCGATGATCGAGCTGATCCGGCGCACCGGGCTGGCCGGCATCATCGCCGAGACCGCGGTCACGCCGGCGCCCGACCTGGCGGTGATCCCGCTCGAGGACCCGACACCGCGACGCACCCCCGGACTGCTGTGGAAGAAGGGCGCGGCGCGCTCGCCGACGATGCGCCACCTGGCCGGCGTGATCCGGCGCGCCGCCGGGCGCGAGACCTGAGCGGCCCACGGGCTCACCCGCCCGTCTCGTAGTCGACCTGGTGGCGCGTCACGCGCAGGCCCTCCAGCGACTGCCGCACCTTCAGGTGCGCCGGATGTTCGGCATACGCGTGCAGCGCCTCGGCCGAGTCGAAGTCGGTGAGCAGCACCACGTCGCAGGCATAGTCCGCGCCGCTGACGTCCAGCCCCACCTCCAGGTGGCGCAAGCCGGGCACGCGGCCGCGCAGCGACTCGAAGGCGCGCTTGACCTCGGCCGCGTGTCGAGCGCGCTCGCCGGCATCGTCGCCGCGCACGCGCCACATCACGATGTGCCGGATCATGTCGCGGGCGGGAACCCGGCCCGCTGCGGCCACAGGTTGACGAAGGCATGCACCTCGACGCCGGCATACAGGCCCGCGCGCGTGAACGGCTCGGCGGCCAGCCAGGCCATGGCCTCGTCGCGGCCCGGGAAGTCGATGGCCAGCAGGCTGCCGATCATCGTCCGCCCGTCGTCGGCCGTCAGCGGGCCGGCGAAGGCGATGCGCCCGGCCACCGCGCCGAGGTAGGCCTTGTGCTCGGGGCGCACGCGCTGGCGCAGCTCGGCCGCGCCGGGCCTGTCGAGCAGGCGGAAGACGTAGATCAAGACGGGCTCCTCGAACGCGGCACGTTCACATGCGCGCCAGCCAGGTGGACAGCGCCGGGAACGCAGCCAGCAGCACCAGCGTGGCCAGCATCACCAGCACGAAGGGGAAGGTGCCGATGAAGATGTCCTTCAGGCTGATGCGCGGGTCGTTCAGCGCCGACTTGACGGTGTAGACCGAGAGCCCGAACGGCGGCGTCAGCAGCCCGATCTCCACCGCCAGCACGGTGATCACGCCGAACCAGATCAGGTCCATGCCGAAGGCGCTGGCGATCGGCAGCACGATGGGCATCATGATCAGCAGGATCGAGACCGAGTCGATGATGCAGCCCAGGGCCACGACCACCAGCACGTACACGAGCAGGAAGCCCCAGGGCCCCAGGCCGAGCTCGGTGATCGTGCTGGTCAGCGTGGCCGGCATGCCGGTCAGCGCGAGCATGCGGCTGTACAGCGAGGCCGCGACGATCAGGAACAGCACCGCCACCGAGACGTAGCCGGTCTCCACCAGCACCTGCCACAGGCCCTTCCAGCTCAGGCGGCGCCGCACGACCGCGATGGCGAAGGCACCCGCGGCGCCCACCGCGCCGGCCTCGGTGGGCGTGAACAGGCCGCTGTAGATGCCGCCCAGCACCAGCGCGATGAGCAGCAGGATGGGCACGAACTTGCGCGCCGCGCTGGCCCAGGTCTCGGTGCTGCCGTCGGCCGCATGGGCGCCGGCCTCGACCTGCGAGCCCGCCCCGCCCATCTTGGCCGGGTCCAGCACCGCCAGCACCACGATCAGCAGCGCATAGCCGGCGGCGAGCAGCAGCCCGGGCACGATGCCGGCCAGGAACATGCGGCCGATCGATTCCTCGGCCAGCACGCCGTAGATGATCATCAGCAGGCTGGGCGGGATGAGCATGCCGAGCACCGAGGAGCCGGCGACCACGCCGACGCTGAAGCGCGGCGAGTAGCCGTGGCGGATCATCTCCGGCACCGCGACCTTCGTGAACACCGAGGCCGAGGCGATGGAGATGCCGGTGATGGCGGCGAAGACGGCGTTGGCGCCCACCGTGGCCAGCCCGAGCCCGCCACGCACCTTGCGCAGCAGCCACTGGAAGACATCGAAGGTGTCGCGCCCCATGCCGGAGACGCTGACGAACATGCCCATCAGCACGAAGAGCGGCACGACGCCGAACAGGTAGTCGCGGATCGCGTCGTTGGCCGCCGCGGCGACGAAGCGCGAGGCGATGTCCGGGCCCTTCATCAGCGTCACGCCGACGAAGGAGGTGGCGATCAGCGCGATGCCGACGTGCATGCCGAAGTAGATGCCGGCCAGCATCAGGCCGATGGCCAGCACGCCGATCTGAAGGTCGCTCATGCCTGCAGGCTCCGGTGCCGGATCGCGTCGCGTGCATCCTGCGCGGCCAGCAGCAGGTACTGCACGGCCGCCAGCGTGGCGCCCAGGATGACCACGCCGCGCATCGGCCAGGTCGGGAAGGTGAAGACGCCCTCGATGCCCAGGAACTCGCTGTTCGCCCACGAGCGCACGAAGGCCGGCCACGAGGCGTAGGCGATCACGCCGCAGGCGAAGCTGCCGACCAGCGCGTAGGTGCCGCGCAGCAGCCGACCGGCGCGCGGGCGGCGCATCACGAAGGGGTCGATGAAGAGGTCCGCACGCGACATGCGGCCGTGGCGCAGCGTGGAGGGCAGCTGCAGGAAGACGATGACGATGATCGAGGCCGCCACCAGCTCGGCCACGCCGTCGATCGGCCGGTTGGCCAGGTTGCGCAGCAGCACGTCGGCGCACATCAGCACCATCACCGCGCCGATGACGACCGAGCCGACGGCATTCAGGCCGTCGACCAGCATCCCGAAGGCGCTGCGCGGGGGCGCCAGGCCCCCGTGGCCGGATGCCTCGCCGCTCACAGTTCCTTGTCCCACTCGCGCGCCGGCTTCACGCCGCGGGCGCGCAGCGCGTCCATGTAGGTCTTGACCACCGCAGTGGCCGCGGCGCTGCGCGCCGGGCTGGCCTTGGCCCAGTCGCCGGCCAGGTTGGGCATCGTGCGGACCCACTTCTCGCGCTCCGCGGGCGGCAGCGGCGTCACGGTGACCGGCGGGTTCTGCTTCGCGCCGACCTCGGCCATCGTCTTCAGCGCCCCCTCGTAGCGCTGCATCAGCGTCTCGCCGAGCACGCGGCTGTATTCGAGGCCCACCTCCTTGAAGATCTTCTGCACCTCCGGCGGCAGCTTGCCGAAGCTGTCCTTGTTCATCGCCATGCCGCCGTTGTAGACGGCACCGATGTTGACCGTGGTGATGTAGGGCGCCACCTCGTAGATCTTGTTCGGCAGGATGCCGGTGGAGATGCTGATCGTTCCCTCGGAGACGCCGGTCTGGATGTCGGTGTAGTAGCTGGTCAGCGAGCCGTCCACCGGCACCGCGCCGGAGCCGCGCAGCCACAGGCCCAGCGAACCCGGCGCGCTGATCTTGCGGCCCTTCAGGTCGTCGTAGCTGCGCACCGGCGCCTTGGTGAACAGGTGGTAGGTGTCCACGCCGCTGGCGCCCAGGAAGACCAGGTTGTTGCGGTCCCACTCGGCCTTCAGCGCCGGCACCTTCTCGTTCATCTCGTTGGCGATCGCCAGCACGATGCGCACGTCGTCGGTGGTGAAGGGCGTGACGGTGGTGAACTGCGACAGCGGCATCTTGGCCGCCTCCAGGTTGTGGAAGACCCAGCCGATGTCGGTGACACCCTGCTCCACGCTGGTCAGCGTGGCGTTCATCTTGTAGAGCTGCCCGCCGTAGGCCTCGCGCCACTCGATCTTGTAGCCCTTGCCGAGCGCTTCCACGCGCTTCGTGACCTCGGGCACGAACAGCGTGCTCATCAGGCCCACCCAGGGCAGCGTGGCCGGGTGGCTGGAGGCGATCGTCAGCTTGAAGGTCTGGCCCGTCTGCGCGGCGGCCGGCAGCGCAAGGGCGGCGGCCGCGGCCAGCGCGACGGCCGCGCGGGTGAAGGTACGCTTGTGCATGGCGAGTCTCCTGTCGTTGTGAAGCGGAAGGCGAGCGCGCTGCTCAGGCGCGGTCGAGGACGAAGTCGAAGTCCAGCGTGTGGAAGGGCACGGCGCTCGCGCCACCGTCGGGCGTGGCGCCGGGTTCGTGGCGCACCCAGTCCGCCACCAGCGAGGCGCGCACGCCGAAGACCGCGTCGCTGTCCAGGTAGCGGTCGCCGCTGCGGAAGACATGCGTGACCAGGCGCCGGTAGCCCGGCGCGCCGATCATGAAGTGCAGGTGCGCCGGTCGCCACGGGTGCCGGCCCAGCTGCTGCAGCATGCGGCCCACCGGGCCGTCGTGCGGGATCGGATAGGCCTCGGCGACGATGCTGCGGAAGTGGAAGCGGCCGTCGGCGCCGCTGTGCAGGACGCCGCGCGCGCGCGGCGTGCCGTCGCCGGCGCGCTGCACGTCGTACAGGCCCTCGGCGTCCGCCTGCCAGACCTGGATCTCGGCGCCGGCCACCGGCGTGCCGTCCAGCGCCCGCACCTGGCCGCGCACGAAGCAGGGCTCGCCGGCGGCGCCGTTGGCGACGTCGGCGCCATGCTCGTAGGGCGGCGCGCCGTCCACGTGGAAGGGCCCGAACACCGTGGCCTCGGTGCAGCCCTTGGGCACGCGGTGGTTCAGCGCGGTGACCAGCATCGACAGCCCCAGCGTGTCGGACAGCAGGATGAACTCCTGGCGCCGCTCGTCGCTCATCTGGCCGACCTCGGTGAGGAAGCGGATGCCGGCCCACCACTCGGCCTCGGTCAGCCGCGCCTCGCGTGCGAAGGCGTGCAGGTGCTGCACCAGGCTCGTCATCACGTCGCGCAGCCGCGCGTCGCTTGCCTGCGCGTGACGCGCGATGACGGCCTGGGTGATGTTGTCTTCGTCGATGTGGCGCAAGGCGGCGGCACCGTTGCTTCGGGTTTGCCGGGTCGGGCCCCGGTGCGGGCGGAATCTAGACTGCACCTCGTGCAGGCGAAAGCGCGCAGCGGCAAAGCTCATTTCCGGTCACGGAAAAACTGCGGGTAAACATGGATCGCTGGACCGAGATCGAGCTCTTCGTGCAGGTGGCCGAACTGGGCAGCCTGTCGCGAGCGGCCGAGGCGCTGGACCTGTCCAACGCCGCCGCCAGCCGCCACCTGGCCGCGCTGGAGGAACGCCTGGCGGCCCGCCTGGTGCAGCGCAACACGCGCCGCCTGGCGCTGACCGAGGTCGGCGAGAGCTTCTACGCGCGCTGCAAGCCGCTGCTGGCCGAACTGCGCGACGCGGAGACCGCCGTCAACGAGGCGGTGCTCAAGCCCACCGGCGTGCTGCGCATCACCGCGTCGCTGAGCTTCAGCGTCATCCACATCGCGCCGCTGCTGCCCGAGTTCACCGCGCGCTACCCCGGGCTGCGCGTGGAGGTGGTGGTGGCCAACCGCTACCAGGACCTGCTGGAGAACGGCATCGACGTGGCCATCCGCAACCGCGAGTTCGAGAGCGACTCCGCGATCACCGTGCGCCGCCTGGCCGAGACCAAGCGCGTGCTGGCCGCGTCACCGCAGTACCTGCAGCGCCACGGCGCGCCGCAGGTGCCCGAGGACCTGGCGCGCCACGCGATGCTGATCTACAACCTGGCCAACCAGCCCGACAAGCTGCGCTTCACGCGCGCGGGCGAGGTCAAGGTGATCCCGGTGCAGGGCCTGCTGGAGGCCAACGACGGCCAGGTCATCCGCGCCGCCGCGCTGCGCCACCTGGGCCTGCTGGTGCAGCCGATGTACATCATCCACGACGACGTCATCGCCGGCCGCCTGGTGCCGGTGATGCAGGACTGGGAACTGCCGCGGCTGACCATCAACGTGGCCTACCCGACGCGTCGGCACCTGCCGGCCAAGGTGCGCTGCTTCGTGGACTTCCTGGTCGAGCAGTTCGAGCGGCAGGACTTCGAGCGGCGCTGGACGGCATAGCGCACCGGGCGCCCCGGGGTTCGTACCGGGTCCCGGCAGCGGCAGCCGAGCGGGCGCCACGGGGGCCGGCGGGCTGCACCCGGCCGCGCCGCCGACGACGGAACCCGCACGCCGCGCCCGGGTCCCATGGCTTCCTTCCAGACCTAACGAGGAGACGACATGGCATCCATGCTGCGCTGCAAGGAGTGCGACGGCGAGATGACGCTGACGCCGCTGCCCCCCATCGAGGGCGAGGAACATGGCCTGCACATGAAGATCGACGGGCTGCCCACGCTGCGCTGCAGCAACGGGCACACGCGCTTCGTCGCGCCGGCCTTTCCTTCGCGGTTTCTGGACAGCCTGCTGTCGGCGCCCGACCTGCTGCCGCTGGAGCCGGCGGCCGAGAAGGGGTTTCTTCGCAAGCGCTACTGCTGTCCGGCCTGCGGCGAGACGCTGGACACGCAGCAGGCGCGCCGCGTGGCCAGCGAGCACTCGATGCCGGTCGACGGCATGGCGCCGGTGGCCGTGCACGTGGACCTGCCGGCCTACCGCTGTGCGGCCTGCGGGCACGAATGCGTCGAGCCGCGCGAGACGCTGGTCAGCGACCTGATGAAGGCCTCCGCGCACGCCTTCCGCGCGGCGCAGATCGCGCCGGGCTGAACCGTCGCGACCGCGGGTCCGGCCGGCCGGCCGTGCGGCGGGCCGCACGGCAGCAGACAATGCCTTCATGGTGAAGTCATGATGCTGGGCCGCGCCGCGCTGGCGATGTGGTGGGACATGGCGGCCGGGCACCGGCGCGAGTTCGAGCACTGGCACAGCCACGAGCACTTCCCCGAGCGGCTGGCGCTTCCCGGCTTCCTGCGCGCTTCGCGCTGGCTGGCCGCCGACGGCGGCGACGGCGTCTTCGTGCTCTACGAACTGCAGGACCATGGCAGCCTGTCGTCGCCGGCCTACCGGCAAAGGCTGGACGCGCCCACAAACTGCTCCAAGCCGCTGCTGCCGCCGCATCGACAAGAAGAGGCTCCGACGGCGAGAGCGCCGGCGGCGG
>CAZUPH010000018.1:31556-32689 GCA_964621995.1 uncultured Rubrivivax sp.
GGCAAAGGCTGGACGCGCCCACACCCTGGTCCACGCGGCTGATGCCGCAGCACCGCCACATGCAGCGTGCGCAGTGCCATGTGCTGGTGTCGCGCGGGGCGGTGAGCGCCGCGCACGCGATGACGCTGCGTTTCGCGCCGGCTGCGGCCGTGTCCACCGAACGACTCACCGACGCCTGGGCCGCGCTGGCGGCGCAGACGGTGTCGCTGCCCGGGCTGGCGGGTGTGCACCTGCTGCGACACGACGCCCCGTTCACTGCGCCGACCGCCGAGCAGCGCCTGCGCGGCGGCGACGCCGCGCCGGATGTGGTGGCAGTGCTCAGCGCCTACGACGCGACGGCGCTGGATGCGCTGCAGCAGCGGCTGCGCGACGGTGCCGCCGCGCTGGGGCTCGCGCCTGCGGACGCGGACGCGGCCGCGCGCTTCAGGCTGTCGATCGCCGCATTGGCCGCGGATGTCGGCGACCTGCCGCCGCCCGCCCCACTGGGGACGTGAGCAGCGGCGCTCAGGCCGCGCCGTACTCCTGCCGCAACATGCGCGCCGCCGCCACCATCGCCTGGAGCTTGCCCACCGCCACCTCGCGCGGCAGGTATTTCATGCCGCAGTCGGGGGCCAGGATCACGCGCTCCTTGGCCACGTAGGGCAGCGCGCGCCGGATGCGCCCGGCCACCACCTCGGGCGTCTCGACGTTCATGTCCGAGAGGTCGATGCAGCCGACCATGATCTGCTTGTCGTCCAGCTGCACCAGCACCGAGCAATCCAGGTGGCTCTGCGCGGTCTCGATCGAGACCTGCCTGCAGCCGCAGCCGCGCAGCTCGGGCAGGAAGCTGTAGCCGCTGGGCCGCTCGTGGATGATGGCGGCATAGCCGAAGCAGATGTGCACGGCGGTGGTGCCGGTGATGCCGTCCAGCGCGGCGTTCAGCGCCTTCAGGCCGTACTGGCGCGCCTTCTCCGGCCGCGCCTGCATGTAGGGCTCGTCGATCTGCACCACGTCGGCGCCGGCCTGGAAGAGATCGCGGATCTCGGCGTTGACCGCCGCCGCGTAGTCCAAGGCCGCTTCCTCGTCGCTGGCGTAGAAGTCGTTCTGCGCCTGGCAGCTCATCGTGAACGGGCCGGGCACGGTGATCTTGACCT
>CAZUPH010000019.1:0-4251 GCA_964621995.1 uncultured Rubrivivax sp.
GGTTCTGCAGCACGGTGGCGTGCTCGAACAGCTCGATGTTCTGGAAGGTGCGCGCAATGCCCAGCGCCGCAATGCGGTGCGGCGGCACGGCGGCCAGCGGCTCGCCGCGGTAGCTGATGCTGCCGGCGGTGGGCGTGTAGATGCGGCTGATCAGGTTGAACACCGTGGTCTTGCCGGCACCGTTGGGGCCGATCAGCGTGAAGACCTCGCCACGCATGACGTCGAAGCTGACCTCGTTGACGGCCAGCACGCCGCCGAAGCGCACCTGCAGGTCGCGTGCGCTGAGCAGGACTTCCTGGTCGGGCTTCATTTCAGCCGGTCCGACTTCTGGAAGGCCTTCTGCCGCTTGAACAGGCCCTTGCGGTAGAACGGGAACAGCTGGAACCAGGCGCGGATCTTCAGCCAGCGCCCGTACAGCCCGAGCGGCTCGAAGAGCACGAACAGGATCAGCACGAGGCCGTAGATGAAGGACTTCAGCCCCGGCGCGTTGCCGATGACCTCGGGCAGCCAGCCCTTGAACTCCGAGATCGCCTGCGGCATGCCGATCAGGAAGGCCGCGCCCAGGAAGGCGCCGTGCACGCTGCCCAGCCCGCCGATGACCACCATCAGCAGCAGGTCGATGCTCTGGATGATGTTGAACTGCTCCGGGCTAAGGAAGCGGATCATGTGCGCATACAGCGCGCCGCCGATGCCGGCCAGCGCGGCGCTGATCGAGAAGCTCAGCGTCTTGTAGTACGCGAGGTGGATGCCCATGCTCTGGGCCGAGATCTCGCTGTCGCGGATGGCCACGAAGGCGCGCCCGGTCGGGCTGCGCAGCAGGTTCAGCACCGCCAGCGTGCACAGCACCGCGACGACAAGGCACAGGTAGTAGAACTTCTCGCTGCTGTCGGCGACCCAGCCGAACATCTGCGGCTGCCCGACCATCTTGCCGGCGTTGCCGCCGGTCACGCTCTCCCAGCGCGCCAGCACCTCCTCGACGATGAAGCCGAAGGCGAGCGTCGCGATGCCCAGGTAGATGCCCTTCACGCGCAGCGCCGGCAGACCGACCACGGCCCCGACGATCGCCGACAGCCCCGCCGCCGCCGCCAGCGACAGCGGGAACGGCCAGCCCTGCGCCGCCAGCACGGCCTGCGTGTAGGCGCCGACGCCGAGGAAGGCCGCGTGGCCGATCGAGAACAGCCCGGTGAAGCCGGCCAGCACCATCAGCCCCAGGCCGACGACGCCGTAGATCAGGATGAAGGTCAGCTGCGCCAGGCCGTAGCTCTCCAGCCACCACGGTGCGGCGACCAGCGCCAGCATCAGCAGCGTGTACCAGAACTTGTGCCCGCCGTGCTTGGCGAGCACGATGTCCTGGTCGTAGCGGGTCTTGAAGATGAAGCGCATCGCCCTTGCCCGCTCAGACTTTCTTGCGCAGGTTCTCGCCGAACAGGCCGTTGGGCTTGACCATCAGCATGATCAGCACCACGACGTAGGCGGCGACGTCCTTGAAGCCCTCGGGCAGGTAGAAGCCCGCCATCGACTCCACCACGCCGATGATCAGCCCGCCGACGATGGCGCCGGGCAGGCTGCCGAAGCCCCCCACCACCGCGGCGGGGAAGGCCTTCAGGCCGATGAAGCCCATGTTGGCATGCACGAAGGTGATCGGCGCCAGCAGCAGCCCGGCGATCGCGGCCACCGCCGCGGCCAGGCCCCAGACCACGCCGTTCAGGCGCTGCACCGGGATGCCCATGTAGTAGGCGGCGAGCTGGTTCTGCGACGAGGCCTGCATCGCGATGCCGACCTTGCTGTAGCGGAACAGCGCATAGAGCAGCGCGCACAGCAGCGCGGTGGCGCCGATGACGACCATCTGCTCGATGTTCAGGATCAGGCCGCCGACGTCGGCGATGGCGTCCTTGTAGGGCACCGGCAGCGTGTGCGTCTCGGTGCCGATGGCGGGGATCATCGTGATCGCACCGCGCGCCACGTAGCCGATGCCGATGGTCAGCATCACGATGCTGAAGGCCGGCTGGCCCAGGATGGGCCGTATCACCACGCGCTCGGCCAGCACGCCGAAGACGGCCATCGCCGCGATGGCGCTGGGCACCGCGAGCCAGAACGGGAAGCCCAGGATCGTCATCAGCGCCAGGCCCAGGAAGGCGCCCAGCATCATCAGCTCGCCCTGCGCGAAGCTGACGGTCTCGGTGGCCTTGTAGATCAGCACGAAGCCGAGCGCGATCAGGCCATAGATGCAGCCCTGGGCGATGCCGCTGATGACGAGTTGCAGAACCTGCAAGGACCCCCCGCTGCGCTGCTGCGCGAACGCGGGCCGATGCTAGCGGCGCACCCGTGACCACGGTCTTGCGGGAAACGCTGACACCCAGGCGACACGCGGCGGCGCGCAGCCCCCGCATCGAGGGGGTGCCTCGGGGCAGACCCTAGAAGAAGGACTCGCGATCGATGCCCTGGCGCGCCATGCGGCGCTTGAGCTTGAGCAGCGCCTCCTGCTGGATCTGGCGCACGCGCTCGCGCGTGAGCCCGAGCTGCGCGGCCAGGTCCTCCAGCGTCTGCGGCTCGCGGCCGTGCAGGCCGTAGCGGCCGAGCAGCACCTCGCGCTCGCGCGGGCCCAGCTCGGACAGGCCGGCCTCCACGAGGCGCTGCAGTTCCTCCCCGAGGCGCTGGCCCAGCGGGTCGGCGGCCTGCTCGTCGGCGACCAGGTCCACCATCGCCTCGCCGGCATCGCCGGCCGCACGGTCCAGCGGCGCGTCCAGCGAGGCCGGCTGCTCGGCCAGGTGCAGCAGCGCGGCGACCTCGGCCGCGGGCCGCTGCAGCGCGGCCGCGATGTCCTCGGCGCTGGCGCTTCGCCCGTCGGCCTGGCGTGCCTCCAGCGCGCGCCGGGCCTTGAGCACCTGGTTGAGCTCGCGCACCACGTGCACCGGCAGCCGGATCAGCCGTGCCTGCTGCACGATCGCGCGCTCGATGCCCTGGCGGATCCACCACGACGCGTAGGTCGAGAAGCGGAAGCCGCGCTCGGGCTCGAACTTCGTCGTCGCGTGCATCAGGCCGAGGTTGCCCTCCTCGATCAGGTCGATCATCGGCAGCCCGCGGCCGGTGTAGTTCTTCGCGATGCTGACCACCAGGCGCAGGTTGCGCTCGATCATGCGCTGGCGGGCCTCGAAGTCGCCGGCGCGCGCGCGCTGCGCGGTCTCCAGCTCCTCGGCCGCGCTGAGCAAGGGCGCACGCCGGATCTCGCGCAGGTAGGTCTGCAGCGTGTTGCCGTGCTCGCCCTCGCCTTCGGCAAACTGCGCGGCGTCGCGCGTGTCGCCCGCGTCCGCAGGGTCGGCGGAAAGCTCCGGGGCCTCGCCGCCGTGCAGCAGCGCCATTGCCAGGCGCGCATGCACCTCGACCGGGGACCCGCCGCGAGCTTCGCCGTTCGGGCGCCGGCCCGGTCCGCGAGTATCTGCTCGCCTGGCCATGCCGCGCCCGTTCGCCCTGCGCCGCTAGCGCGGCGGCAGCAGCCGCGCCGGGTCTATGGGCTTGCCCTGGCGCCGGATCTCGAAGTGCAGCTGCACGCGTTCGGCGTCGCTGGACCCCATCTCGGCGATGCGCTGGCCGCGGCGCACGGCATCGTCCTCGCGCACCAGCAGGGCCTGGTTGTGCGCGTAGGCGGTCAGGAAGTTGGCGCTGTGCTTGACGATGACCAGGTTGCCGTAGCCGCGCAGCCCCGAACCGGCATAGACGACGCGCCCGTCGGCGGCGGCCAGCACCGGGTCGCCGGCGCGACCGGCAATCGCCAGGCCCTTGCTGCGCACGTCGTCGAAGGGGGTCACCACCGGCCCGGCCGCCGGCCAGCTCCAGACGATGCCCTCCTCGGGGTCGCGCGCGGTCTGCGTGGGCGCGCTGGGCACCGGCGCCGGCGTCGCCGAGGGCGGCGGCGCGGCCGGTGCGCCGGCGGTGGGTGTGCCGGCCGCGTCGCCGGCTCGAGGCTCGAGCGGCCGGCCGGCCACCACCGCCGGCGGCGCGACCGGGCGCGCGGTGGCCTCGGTCGGCGGTGGCGCGACGCGCAGCACCTGCCCGACCTCCAGCACGTTGGGATTGTCGATGCCGTTCCAGCGCGCGATGTCGCGCCAGTTCTGGCCTGTCTCCAGGCCGATGCGGATCATCGTGTCGCCGGGCCTGACGCTGTAGTAGCCCGGCTTGCCGGCATTCTCGGCGCCGGGCAAGGGCTTGGGAGCCTCGGCGACGGCCTCCGGGGCCGAGGCGGCCGGGGCAGGG
>CAZUPH010000019.1:4261-14267 GCA_964621995.1 uncultured Rubrivivax sp.
CCGGCTCCGCGTGAGCAGCGCGACGACCGTGGGCACCAGAAAGAAGCCGTAACTGAAGGACGTCTGCATCACCCCCGTGACCTGCACGCCCTCACTCGTACCCGGCGTGGCCAGCGCTGAAGCCAGGCCGGCAACGATTCCCATCGCCACCAGCAACAGACTGAATCGGAACATCCAGGCCGGGGCGGGCGCGGGCACTCCGGCCGCAGGCGCGGACGCCGCGCCGCCGGCGACCGTCACGCCGGTGCGCGGCGGCGGCTGCCGCTGCTCGACCGGCGCGCGGTGGTTGGCGGTGGTGCAGGCCGCCAGCACGCCGGCCAGGCCCAGCAGCAGGGCCAGCTGCAGGCCGCCGCGGCGGCGGGTGGCAGGCACGGCGGCGTTCGGATTCGGAAGAACAGTCATTCGGTGCCGGATTTTAGAGGGACGAAGTGCACGGCATCGAGCCAGCGCCGCACCAAGCCGTCGGGGCCGTCGGCCGCGCGGTCGACGACGAGCAGGCCCTGGCCGCCGCGCGCGGCGTCGAGCATCGGCGCCACCAGGCGCCCGCCGACCGCCAGCTGATCCAGCCAGGCCGCCGGCAGTTCCTCGCCGCCGGCCGCGGCGACGATGGCGTCGTAGGGTGCGCGCGGCGGGTGGCCCAGCCGGCCGTCGCCGTGCAGCAGCCGCAGGTCGGCCGGCAGCGCGCCCGGCGTGGCGTCCAGCCCGGCCAGGTTGGCGCGCGCCTTGTCGTGCAGCGGCCGCAGCCGCTCGATGGAGACCACCGTGCGCGCCAGCTGCGCCAGCAGCGCCGCCTGGTAGCCGCAGCCGGTGCCGATCTCCAGCACGCGGCCCAGGTGGCCGCGCTGCGCGGCGCCCGCGCCCTCGAACAGCAGGGCCAGCATGCGCGCCACGACCGAAGGCTTGGAGATCGTCTGCGCCAGGCCGATCGGCAGGCTGGTGTCCTCGTAGGCCTGGCCGGCGAGCGCGCTGTCGACGAAGCGGTGGCGCTCGACGCGCGCAAAGGCCTGCAGCACCGGCTCGCAGCGCACGCCGCCGGCACGCAGCCGCTGCACCATGCGCTCGCGCACCGCCGCGGAGTCCAGGCCCAGCCCGCTGGGCGCGCGGCGGCGCGCGGCGTCGTCGGCGGCCTGCTGCAGCGGGCGCTGCGGGCGCACGAGCTGCGTCGTCGCCGGCGCCACCGCCGGCGCACTGCCGGCCGGCTTCAGCGTCGCCGGAAACCGCGCCGCGCCGGGCGCCCGCGGCGGCCCGGACGGCGGCCGCGCCGTCATGCGCCGCCGCCCAGCCGTCGCGCCCAGTCCGGCCGCGACGCGTGGTCGGTCAGGTCCACCTGCAGCGGGGTGATCGACACCTGCCCGCTGGCCACGGCGTGGAAGTCGGTGCCCTCGCCGGCCTCGCGTGCGTCGCCCGCGGGGCCGATCCAGTAGATCGTCTCGCCGCGCGGGCTGGTCTGGCGGATCACCGGCTCGCTGGCGTGGCGCCGGCCCAGCCGCGTCACCACGCGCGGCAGCGCGGCCGCGTCGGCCCGGTTCGGGATGTTGACGTTGAGCAGGAAGGGCAGCCCGCCCAGCGGCATCGCCGCGAGCACCTGCTCGACGATGGCGCGCGCGGTCGCGGCCGCGGCGTCCAGGTGCGCCCAGCCCTTCTCGGCCTGCGAGAAGGCGATCGCCGGCACGCCGAACAGGAAGCCCTCCATGGCCGCGGCGACGGTGCCGGAGTACAGGGTGTCGTCGCCCATGTTGGCGCCGTTGTTGATGCCCGAGAGCACGAGGTCCGGCCGGTGGCCGAGCAGGCCGGTCAGCGCCACGTGCACGCAGTCGCTGGGCGTGCCGCTGACGACGCGGAAGCCCCGCACCTGCTCGCCGCGCGCCTCGAACATCGACAGCGGCCGCGTCAGCGTCAGCGCGTTGGAGGTGCCGCTGGCATTCTGCTCCGGCGCGACGACGTCGATCTCGCCGAGCCCCTCCATCGCGCGCACGAGCGCGCCGAGTCCGGGGGCGAGGTAGCCGTCGTCGTTGGCGATGAGGATGCGCATCGCGGCATTGTAGGGACCGCGCCGGGGCACCCCGCTCGGCGGGCGGCTGCGCAAGGAACGAGGCCCGCGCGGTCGCTGGACGGCGCGGGCCTCGGGAGGAACGGTTCTGGTGCCGGTGAAGAGAGTCGAACTCCCGACCTTCGCATTACGAATGCGCTGCTCTACCAACTGAGCTACACCGGCGCGGACCGCGCGCTGCGCATTGCTGCGCCCGGCGACCGAACAGCCTTGCATTCTAGCATCGGCCCGCGGCGCGGCTGCCGCTGCCGCACGGCGCGCTTGGGCACAATGCGGGCTGTGCATTCCGAGCCCGCGCCCATGTCGCCGATGCTCCACCGGCTGCTGCACGACCCCGCCGGCCGCCGCGCCTGGCGCATGGTGCTGGCCGCGCTGCTGGCGGCCGCCTCCTGGCTGGCCTTCATGCCGCAGCCACCCGGCGTGCCCGGCGGCGACAAGCTGCACCACCTGCTGGGCTTCGCGGCGCTGACCTTCGTCGGCGCGCTGGGCTACGAGCCGCGCTGGCGCGCGCTGCTGACGGTGGCGCTGGCCGTGCTGCTCTACGGCGCCTTCATCGAGGCCGTGCAGTCGCAGCTGCCCTGGCGCAGCGCCGAGTGGGCCGACCTGCTGGCCGACGGCCTGGGCGTGCTGCTCGGCGCCACCGCCGCCGTGCTGCTGCGCCGCGTGGCGCCCACCGCGCCGGCCTGAGGGCCGGCGCCGCCCCTGCATCCTGGTCTGCACTGGCTCACGCTGTGAGCCACCGGGCGCCCATGCTGTCGTCAGGCCGCGACCACGGGGGTCCGCGCCGTCCACCGGCGAGCAGCCTGCCCGCCCCGGAGCCGACCATGATGCAGTCCACCCTGGATCTTGCCCTGCCTGCCGCCGATGCGATCGACCGCATCGGCTTCGACCTGGGCTGGGACCACGCCCGCCACGGCCTGGTGCCCGCGCCCGAGCTGCTGCACGAGGCCACGCCCGTGGGCCAGGGCTGGCGCGCCGCACGCGCCACCTTCGGCCAGCGCACGCTGGCCGCTCCCGCGCCGCTGCGGCTGCAGCTGGCGCTGCGCACCGCGGCCTGGCGGCAGGGCATCGCCTTCGACGCGCTCCAGGTCACGCCGCACTTCCTTGCGCAGATCCAGGTCACGCGCTGCCCGGTGCTGCGCTGCACGCTTGGCGGCGCGAGCCAGGAGCCGACCGCGGCCGTGGTCGAGCGGCTCGACCCTCGCACCGGCCATGCCGCCGGCAACCTGGCGGTGATGAGCCGGCGCGCCGCCGAGGCCCGCGCCGGCCGCGACCTGCTGGACCTGGTGCGCCTGGCGCGCCGTGCCGGACGATCCGGCGAGCCGGAGGACGGCCTGCCCGCCGCCGCCTGGTGGCGGCTGGCCGCGCTGCAGTCCTATGCCACGCCGCTGCGCCTGCACGAGGCGGCCTCGCTGCCGCTGGCCGTGCTGCCGCCCCGGCGCGTGCGGCTGCTGAATGCCGCGCAGAGGCTGCAGGCGCTGCTGACGCTGCAGTTCATGGCGCCGGGCTATGCCGCGCGCCTGCGCGACGTGGCCGCGCTGCTGCCGGCGCATACGCTGCGCCAGGACTTCAATCTCTTCGTCGGCGCGCTGCTGCCGCGCATCGTCGAGGCCGGAGACGAGCCTGCGGCTCGCCACCGCGCGCTGGAGGACGCCTGGCTCGGCGAACGTGTGCAGCGCCGCTGGCAGCACCTGGTGCTGAGCCTGGGCGATACCGCCGTCGATGCGCTGCTGCAGCGCCTGGACGCCGCGGTGCCAGGCGTGCCGGTGCCGCACCCCGGCAGCGAGACCGCCACCGGAGGCGGGGCGCTGGAGCGGCGCGGGCGCGCGCCGGCACCGCGGCGCGGCGACACGCCACGCCGCCCGGCCCTGCATCCGCTGCGCCGCGCCGCAGACCGGCCGCATGCCACCTGAACGCGGCCTGAACGCGGTCTCGACGCGGGCGTGGCGCGGCGGACGCGGGCGCCGGGCGTCAGTCCGGGCGCGCCGCCACCGCCGGCAGGCCGCCGAAGAACAGCTCGGCCACGATCGCACCCAGCCGCTCGTGCGTGAGCTCGCCCTCGGCGCGCAGCCAGGTGAAGGTCCAGTTGATCATGCCGAACAGCAGCATCGCCAGCGGCCGCTCGAGCCGCGCCGCCGCGAGGTCGGGCCGCAGCGCCGCCACCGCCGCGGCGAAGGCGGCGACGACGCGGCGCTGGCCGTCCACCACCGCGCGCCGCTCGTCGTCGGCCAGGAAACGCACGTCCTCGGTCAGCACGCGGTGCTGGTGCTGCGCCCCGGCATAGGCCCGCATGAAGCGCCGGATCAGCTCGCGCAGGTGCGGCTCGGGTGCCAGGCGGCGGGCGGCGACGTCCTGCACCAGGGACTCGAGCGTCGCGACGTGGCCGGCGGCGATCATCGCCAGCAGTTCGTGCTTGTCGCGCACGTAGTGGTACAGCGTGGCCTTCGAGACGCCGCTGGCGGCGGCGACCTCGTTCATCGTCGTCGCGGTGTAGCCGCGCGTGGCGAAAAGCCGGGCCGCGGCGGCCAGGATCTGCTCGCGGGTGTCGCCGAAGGTCGCCGCACGCGGGCGCGCCATCGTGTGCCGGTGCCTCGCTAGCGCTCGTCGAAGCTGATCACCACGCGCTCGGTCAGCGGGTGCGCCTGGCAGGTGAGCACGAAGCCGGCGGCCAGGTCCGCGGGCTCGAGCGCGAAGTTGCGGTCCATGCGCACCTGCCCCTCCAACAGCTTGGCCCGGCAGGTCGCGCAGACGCCGCTGCGGCACGAATACGGCACGTCCAGCCCGGCGCGTGCGGCAGCGGCGAGCAGGCTCTCGTCGCCGGGCTGGAAGCCGACCTCGCGCGTGAGGCCGTCGCGGACGACGGTGATGCGCGCGGTGGTCGCGTCGCCGGCCTGCGGCGCGTGCAGTGCCGGGTCGGCGGCCGAGGGCGGCACGCCGAAGCGTTCGACGTGGATGCGCTCGGCGGGCAGGCCCAGGCCGCGCAGCGCCGACTCGACCTCGTCGTTCATCGCATGCGGCCCGCAGACGAAGACCTCGTCCACCGGCGGCGCCAGGCGCAGCACGGCGGCGAGCTTCCCGGCATCGACGCGGCCGGCGGCCAGCGGTGAATCGACCTGCTCGCGCGAGAAGACCGGGTGCAGCGCGAGCCGCGCGAGGTGGCGGTTCTTCAGGTCCTCGAGCTCCTCCTTGAACATCGTCGAGGCGCTGCTGCGGTTGCCGTAGACCAGCGTCACGCGCGCCTGCGCGTCGCCGGCCAGCAGCGCCTTGACGATGGACAGCACCGGCGTGATGCCGCTGCCGCCGGCCACCGCGAGCACGTGGCGCGGCCGGCGGGCGAGCGCGGCGCCGAAGCGGCCCTGCGGCTCCATCACCTCCAGCAGGTCGCCGGCACGCAGCGACGCGTGCAGCCACGACGAGAAGGCTCCGCCCGGCACGCGCCGCACGCCCACGCGCAGCGGCTCGCCGGGCGCGGCGCAGATCGAGTACGAGCGGCGCAGTTCGTCGCCCGGGCGCTTGAGAGTCAGGTACTGGCCGGGCGTGAAGCGGAAGCTCTCGTGCAGCGCGGGCGGCACGTCGAGCTCGACGACCAGCGCGTCGTCGGCATCCGGGCGCAGCGCGCGCACCGGCAGCGGGTGGAAGTGCAGGCCGCTCATCGCAGGAGGCTCGTGACGGGGTTCAGATCGGCTTGAAGTGCTCGAAGGGCTCGCGGCAGGCGCGGCAGCGCCACAGCGCCTTGCACGCGGTGCTGCCGAAAGCCGCCAGTCGCTCGGTGTCGGCGCTGCCGCAGCGCGGGCAGGCCACCGCGGCGGTCGCGCCGCGCCGGTGCAGGTGCACGACCTGCGCGCCGCCGGCCGCCACCGGCACCGGGCCGGGCGGCGCGATGCCGTAGTCGGCCAGCTTGCGCCGGCCCTCGGCGCTGATCCAGTCGGTGGTCCAGGCCGGTGCCAGCCGCTGCGTGACGCGCACGTCGCCGAAGCCGACCGCGAGCAGCGCGTCGCGCACGCTGCCGGCGATGACCTCGGTGGCCGGGCAGCCGCTGTAGGTGGGCGTCAGCACGACCTCGACCGCGTCGCCATCGGCCGACACCTCGCGCACGATGCCGAGGTCGATGACCGACAGCACCGGCACCTCGGGGTCGGGCACCGCGGCCAGCGCGGCCCAGGCCACCGCGCTGCGCTCGCCGGCGACGGCCGTGCTCACCAGCGGCCCCCGGGGAAGCTGCGCTGCAGCGTCTGCATCTCGGCCAGGATGAAGCCCAGGTGCTCGCTGTGGCGGCCCTGCGTGCCGGTGCCGACGAAGGGCGTGGCCGGCGGCAGCGCCAGCTGCGCATCGGCGAAGACCGCGGCCACGGCCTGCTGCCAGTCGGCGGCCAGCTCGTCGCGCGCCGGGCCCAGGCCGCCGGCCTGCGCGGCGGCATCCACCGCGTCGCGCTGGAACATCTCGTTGACGTAGGGCCAGGCTCGGCCCAGCGCGGCGGCGAGCCGGCGCGCGGACTCCTCGGTGCCGTCGCCCAGGCGCACGACCCAGTCGCCGCAATGCTGCTGGTGGTAACGCGCCTCCTTCAGCGCCTTGCCGGCGATGGCCGAGAGCTCCGCCTCGCTCGAGCTGCCCAGCCGCTGCCACAGCAGCCCGAGCCAGGTCGCGAGCAGGAAGCTGCGCAGCACGGTGTCTGCGAAGTCGCCGCCGGGGCTGTGCGCGCTGCTGCGGCGCAGCGGCTGCTCGACCAGCGTGAGGTTGCGGAAGTCGCGCTCGTCGCGCAGGAAGGCGAGCCGGTCCTCGTCGAAGCCCTGCCCTTCCAGCCGCCCGGCCAGCGTGAGCAGCGAACGCGCCTGCCCGATCAGGTCCAGCGCCTGGTTCGTCAGCGCGATGTCCTCCTCGATGACCGGGCCGTGGCCGCACCACTCGGCCAGGCGCTGGGCGTGGATCAGGCAGGTGTCGGCGATGCGCAGCACGTACTCGACGGGCGGTGACATCACGATGCCGATCGAAGCGGCCCCCGCGCCGGACGGGTCTCCCGGCCGGTGCGGAGCCCCCTCGGGGGGTGGCGAGCGTAGCGAGCCTGGGGGCGCCATGACTTACATGTGGTTCACTTCGTCGGGCAGCGGGTAGAAGGTCGGGTGGCGGTACACCTTGTCCTCCATCGGGTCGAACAGCATCGCCTTGTCGCCCGGGTCGCTGGCCGTGATGTCGCTGCTGCGCACCACCCACACGCTGGTGCCTTCCTGGCGCCGGGTGTAGACCTCGCGCGCCAGCTGCAGCGCCATCTTCGGGTCGGCAGCGTGCAGGCTGCCGCAATGCTTGTGGTCCAGGCCAGCCTTGGGCCGCACGAAGACCTCCCAGAGCGGCCATTCGGTCGCGCTGGCGTGAGTGCTCGTCGTCATGCTGCCTGCTCCTCGACTGCCTGCTTGCGGGCATGGGCCAGCGCCGCCTCGCGCACCCAGGCACCGTCGTCCCAGGCCTTCACGCGCGCCGCCAGGCGCTCCTTGTTGCACGGTCCGTGACCGCCGACGACGCGCCAGAACTCGGCCCAGTCGATGGCGCCGAAGTCCCAATGGCCCTTCTCGCCTCGTTCGGCGTTCCACTTCAGGTCCGGGTCCGGCAGCGTCACGCCCAGCACCTGTGCCTGCTCGGCGCAGGCGTCGACGAATTTCTGGCGCAGCGTGTCGTTGGACAGCCGCTTGATGCCCCAGCGCGTGCTCTGCGCGCTGTTGGGGCTCTCGGCATCCGGCGGGCCGAACATCATCAGGCTCGGCCACCACCAGCGGTCGACCGCGTCCTGAACCATCGCGCGCTGCGCGTCGGTGCCCTCCTTCATCATCACCAGCAGGCTGTCGAAGCCCTGGCGCTGGTGGAAGCTCTCCTCGCGGCAGATGCGCACCATCGCGCGCGCGTAGGGCGCGTAGCTGCAGCGCGTCAGAGGCACCTGGTTCATGATCGCCGCGCCGTCCACCAGCCAGCCGATGGTGCCGATGTCGGCCCAGGTCAGCGTCGGGTAGTTGAAGATGCTGCTGTACTTGGCCTTGCCCGCGTGCAGCGCGTCGACCATCTGGTCGCGGCTGGTGCCCAGCGTCTCCGCCGCGGCGTACAGGTACAGGCCGTGGCCGCCCTCGTCCTGGATCTTGGCCAGCAGGATGGCCTTGCGCTTGAGCGTGGGCGCGCGCGTGACCCAGTTGCCCTCGGGCAGCATGCCGACGATCTCGCTGTGTGCGTGCTGGCTGATCTGGCGCACCAGCGTCTTGCGGTAGTGCTCGGGCATCCAGTCCTTGGCCTCGATGAAGTCGCCGGCGTCGATGCGCGCCTCGAAGCGCGCCTCGAGTTCGGCCTCTTCCACCGTGCGGACCACCTTGCGCTCTTCCTTCGGCGCCAGGTCCATGGCTTGCGTGTACATCGTGGGCTCCTTATCTCGGTCGCTGGTCGATGACGCGGCGCGCCTTGCCGACCAGCGTGCGCTCGATCGAATCGGGCAGGCCGACGTCCACCCGCGCGCTGACCCCGATCAGCGTCTTGATGCGGTGCTGCAGTTCGCGCGCGATGGCGTCGCGGTCGGCATGCTGCTGCGCCGGCACGAGCTCGCAGCGCACGGTGACCTCGTCGAGCAGGTGCTCGCGCGTGACGACCAGCTGGTACTGGCCCGAGAGCCGCCCGTCCTGCAGCACCAGCTCCTCCACCTGGGTGGGGAACAGGTTGACGCCTCGGATGATCAGCATGTCGTCGCTGCGGCCGACGATCTTGCCCATGCGGCGCATGCTGCGCGCGGTGGGCGGCAGGAGGCGCGTGAGGTCGCGCGTGCGGTAGCGGACGACCGGCAGCGCTTCCTTCGTCAGCGTCGTGAAGACGAGCTCGCCTTCGCTGCCCTCGGGCAGCACGGCCCCGGTCTCGGGGTCGATGATCTCCGGGTAGAAATGGTCCTCCCAGATCACCGGGCCGTCCTTGGACTCGATGCACTCGTTGGCCACCCCCGGGCCCATCACCTCGGACAGGCCGTAGATGTCCACCGCGTCGAGCCCGGCGCCGGTCTCGATCTCGCGGCGCATCGCCTCGGTCCAGGGTTCGGCGCCGAAGATGCCCACGCTCACCGACATCTGACGCGCATCCTTGCCCTGGCGGCGGAACTCCTCGACGATCACCTGCATGTAGCTGGGCGTGACCATGATGATGTCGGGGCGGAAGTCCTCGATCAGCTGCACCTGCTTCTCGGTCTGCCCGCCGCCCATCGGCACCACGGTGCAGCCCAGCCGCTCGGCGCCGTAGTGCGCGCCCAGCCCGCCGGTGAACAGGCCGTAGCCATAGGCCACGTGCACGATGTCGCCGGCGCGCCCGCCGCTGGCGCGGATGCTGCGCGCCACCAGGTCGGCCCACACGTCGATGTCGCGCTGCGTATAGCCCACCACCGTGCTCTTGCCGGTGGTGCCCGAGCTGGCGTGGATGCGAACGATGTGCTCGCGCGGCACCGCGAACATGCCGAACGGATAGTTCGCGCGCAGGTCGGCCTTGCTCGTGAACGGAAACTTCGCCAGGTCGGCCAGCGTGCGGCAGTCGTCGGGGTGCACGCCGGCGGCGTCGAAGGCGGCGCGGTAGTGCGCCACGTTCTCGTAGGCGTGGCGCAGCGTCCAGCGCAGCCGCTCGAGCTGCAGCGCCTGCAGCTCGTCGCGGCTCGCGGTCTCGATGGGTTCCAGCTCGCCGGGCTTCGGGCTCTTCACGGGCATCGGGTCGTCTCCTGCTGCGGGCCGGGCGCTTCAGCGCGCCGGCGCGGGCTGCTTGCCCATCGGCAGGCCGGGCACCAGCGGCTTGCCCTTCATCGTGACGCTGCGGCCGCGGAAGACGGCCACGCGCTCGCCGCGCTGGTTGTCCACGACGATGTCGTACACGCCGGTGCGGCCGGTCTTGGCCAGCTCGGTCGCGCTGGCGGTCAGCACGTCGCCCAGCCGCGCCGCGAGCATCAGGTTGACGTCGAAG
>CAZUPH010000019.1:14277-30594 GCA_964621995.1 uncultured Rubrivivax sp.
TCGAAGCCGGCCGCCACCGTGATCTCGTTGTAGGCATTGCACGCGAAGGCGAAGGCGCTGTCGGCCAGCGTCGTGACCAGGCCGCCGTGGCAGATGTCGTGGCCGTTGAGCATGTGCTCGCGCACCGTCATGACCAGCGTCGCGCTGCCCGGGCCGACGGCGCGCACCTCGATGCCCAGCCACCTCGACGCGCGGTCGTCCTTCCACATCGCGTCGCGCGTGGCCTCGGCCACGGCCTGCGGGCTGGTGGCGGCGACGTCCATCAGCGATCCCTGAAGACGGCCGGCCGCTTGGCCAGGAAGGCGGCCACGCCCTCGGCGAAGTCGGCACCGCGACCCAGTTCGCGCTGCGTGTCGGCCTCCAGCGTCAGTGCATCGGCGAAATCCATCGCCATCGCGGCGTCCAGCGCGCGCCGCGTCTCGGCCAGCGCGCGGCTGGGCATCTGCGCCAGCTTCGCGGCCAGCGCCTGCACCTCGGCCGCGAAGGCCTCGTCGGGCACGCATTTCCAGATCAGGCCGATGCGCTCGGCCTCCTCGGCCGGCAACTTGTCGCCCGTCATCGCCAGGCCCAGCGCGCGGGCGCGGCCCACCAGGCGCGGCAGCAGCCAGGTGCCGCCGCAGTCGGGCACGAGGCCGATCTTGCTGAAGGCCTGGATGAAGCTGGCGCTCTTCGTGGCCACCACGAGGTCGCAGCACAGCGCGAAATTGGCGCCGGCCCCGGCGGCCACGCCGTTGACCGCGGCGAGCACCGGCACCGGCATCGTGCGCACGCGCATCGCCAGCGGCCGGTACCAGCGCTCGATGACCGCGCCCACGTCGCCGGCGCCGGCCATCGCCGGGTCCGAGAGGTCCTGCCCGGCGCAGAAACCGCGCCCGGCGCCGGTGATGACGACGGCGCGCACGGCCTGATCGGCCGCCGCGGCGTCCAGCGCGGGCAGCAATTCGCCGTGCATCTGCGCGGTGAAGCTGTTCAGCGCCGCCGGGCGGTTCAGCGTCAGCGTGCGCACTGCGCCGTCGCTGGCGACGAGGATGGTCGTCTCGGACATCGGCCCTCCTGGCCCGGATGGCCCTGCGGGCCCGGCTGCACCGGATCGCGGTCGCGAGGGAAATTCCTCGACCGCTCGGTCGAAGAATTCTAGCGGGCCTGGGCGGCTCGAGGCAACGGCCGCCGTGGCGGCGGCGCGCCCGGGGAGCCGGGACGGGCGCCTGCAGAAAGGAAAACGCCCGCAGCGGCTGCTGCGGGCGTCGGGATACTTCAGGCGCCGGTCACGGGTTCCGGTACTCCGCCCAGTGCTGCGGTCGGTTCTCGCCTGTCGTGCTGCGTACTGTGCCAGCCTTCGATGACGGTGTCGCGACAAACAGCGCCGGCCGACCCCCCCATTCCCGCGGATGCGCGGCCACCGCGCCTCAGGCCGGCCGCGGGTAGCGCTCCTCCAGCCAGGCCAGCAGCGTGCGCAGCGCCTGCGCCTCGCCGCCGACCGGCCGGCCGGGGCGTGCGGCGTCGTTCCAGGCGAACAGGTCCAGGTGCAGCCAGGGCAGCTCGGCCGGCACGAAGTCCTGCAGGAACAGCGCCGCGGTGATGGCGCCACCCAGCCCGCCCTTGCCGGTGTTGACGATGTCGGCGATGTCGCTCTCGATCGCGCGGTGGTACGGCGCCCACAGCGGCAGGTGCCACAGCGGGTCCAGCAGTTCCATGCCGCGGTCCACCAGCGCGCGCGCGGTGGCCGTGTCGCGGCAGAACAGCGCCGGCAGCTGCGGCCCGAGCGCGATGCGCGCCGCCCCGGTCAGCGTGGCCATGTCGATCATCAGCGCCGGCTTGCCCTCGGCGCCGTAGGCCAGCGCGTCGCACAGGATGACGCGGCCCTCGGCGTCGGTGTTGCCGATCTCGATGTGCAGGCCCTTGCGCGTGCGGAAGACGTCGCCCGGGCGGAAGGCGTTGCCGGCGATCGCATTCTCCACCGCCGGGATCAGCAGCTGCAGCCGCACCGGCAACTCCAGCGCCATCACCAGCTGCGCCAGGCCCAGCGCGTGCGCGGCGCCGCCCATGTCCTTCTTCATCAGCCGCATGCCGTCGGCGGACTTGATGTCCAGGCCGCCGCTGTCGAAGCACACGCCCTTGCCCACCAGCACCAGCTTCGGGTGCTTCGGCGAGCCCCAGTTCAGCTCGATCAGCCGCGGCGCGCGCGTCGCCGCACGGCCCACCGCGTGGATGGCCGGGAAGCCCGCGGCCAGCAGCTTGTCGCCGACCACCTGCTTGAACGTGCCGCCATGCTGCCGGGCGACCAGGCGCACCGCCTCGGCCAGCTCGGCCGGGCCCAGGTGCTCGGCCGGGGTGTTGACGCGGTCGCGCGTGGAGGCCACCACGTTGGCCACCAGCAGGCCGCGCTGCGCCGCCTCGCCCGGCGCCAGGTGCAGCGCCGCCGCCTCGCGCGGGGCCTTGCGGTACTGGTCGTAGTGGTAGCTGCCGAGCTCCCAGGACATCGCCGCGGCGGCCGGGTCCATCGTCAGCCCGCCTTCGCCCAGGTGGTAGCGGCCGGCCGGCAGCGCACGCGGCAGCGCCGACAGGGCCCAGGGGTGGTCAGCGGCATGCACGCCGGCCCACACGGCGGCCAGGCCGCCGTCGCTGGCGGGCATCAGCACATGGCTGTCGGCCGCGCCGGCAAAGCCCTGGGTGGCGAGCCAGCGGCGCTGGGTGTCGTCCAGCCGGTCGCGGCAGGCGGCGAAGCCGGCGCGGTCGATGACGTGGATGGGCACGCTGCCGCGGCCGGGACGGGAAAGCTCGACGCTCATGCGGGAAAGGTCCTTGCGGGTTCTCGGGAGGGGCGGCACCTGGGCCGCAGGCCGCGATTGTCGCGGCCGCCGCCGCAAGGTGCGTGGCGCCGGGCCGACAGCACGCCCCGCCGGCGTGTCGATTCACGCGCCGCAGCGGCGGTTCGTCGCATCCCGCTGGCACTGCGCGGCGGCGGCCGGCACAGTCGAGCCCGTCAAACAGTCACCCGCCCAGGAGAGAACCCCCATGAGCCTGCTCGGCACCCTGCTGCGCCCGGTCCGCGACCTCACCGAGGCGGTCGTGATGCCGCTGCGCGCCGTCTTCGTCGTCGGCCTGTGCTGGATCATCAACAGCATGACCTACGCCGGCGTGTGGTGGGTCAAGTGGGTCGCGCTGGGCATGGGCATCGCCGTGCTCGTGGCCTGGGCGCGCGCGGCGCGCACGCTCTTCGTGCTGGCCCTGGTGGCGCTGGTGGGCCGCTGGGTCTGGAAGCGCTGGGGCGACGACGCGAAGCGGCAGTTCGACGACTGGGTGCAGCGCACCCAGCCCAAGGCGGCGCAGGTGCTGGAGATCGTGAGATCGCCGCGCCAGCGCGCCGACGTGATCGACGGCGCCGCCTGAGGCGGCGCCGCGGCCGCCGGCCCGCGGGCTCAGGCGGCGGGCGCCGTCACCGCCGGCGCCGCCGGTGCCGCCGGCGCCGCCGCGGCGCGCTCGACGTGCCAGTCGATCAGCCGCCGCATGTTGCCCAGCGACACCCAGTGCAGGTGCACCAGGCCCAGGACGCCGCTGCGGTGCAGTTCGCCGACCACCGCGTCGGGCAGCTCGGTCATCTTCTTGTCGTCCACCGTCAGGAAGCCGTCCACGCTGTGCTTGCTGCCGTCGGGCAGCGTGGCATCGAAGCGCATGTCGCGCAGCACGTCCAGCTCCAGCAGGCGGCGGCCGACCAGCCGCGTGCGCTGGATGTCGGCCTCCATGGCCTCCAGGTGCTGCTGCATGGAGCCCAGCAGCTCGGTGGGCTTGCCGTCGGGCTCGAACAGCGCGCGGCCCTCGTCCTGGTTGACGCCCGGCCAGGCCATGTCCACGCAGACCGCGAAGCGGTCCTCGTTCAGCCGCCCCAGGCAGAAGGGGTACACGCGCAGCACCGTCGGCACGTACTGCGCGCGCCAGCGCTCGCCGGTGACGTAGAGGTTCTGGTTCTGCGTCAGCCCGAGCACCGCCACCGGGGCGACCTGCTCGTGCCCTTCGAGGTCCTTGCCGGCCCGCACGAAGACGATGGGGAACTCGCGGCAGGTGTCGCCGAACTCGCTGACCGCGACGAACATCGCGTTGAGGTGGGCGGCCAGCGACCAGTCGGTGACGGGCACGCGCAGCTTCAGGTTGCGGTGCTGGACGCTGTCCAGCGCGAGCGGCTGGCGATGCAGGTTCTGGTTGATCAAGTTTCTTCTCCGGAAGGGGGCAAGGTGCTGACCAGCACCTTGTCGACGCGTTTGCCGTCGAGGTCGACGACCTCGAAGCGCCAGCCCGCCCATTCCACCGCGTCGGCGGTGCGCGGCAGGCGGCCCAGCAGGAGCATGATCATGCCAGCCAGCGTGTTGTAGCGGCCGCGATCCTCCTCCGGGAGTTCCTTGAGCTCGAGCCGGTCCTTGAGCTCGGGCACCGGGATCAGGCCGTCCATCAGCCAGCTGCCGTCCTCGCGGCGCACGGCCCAGGCGTCCTCGTCGCTGGGCGCGCCGAACTCGCCGGTGATGGCCTCGAGCAGGTCGCGCTCGGTGATCACGCCCTGCACCGCGCCGTACTCGTCCACCACGAAGACGAGGTCGGTGCCGGACTGCTTGAAGTGCTCCAGCAGCTCCATGCCCGACAGGGTCTCGGGCACGAAGACCGGCGGCTGCATGTGGTCGGCCAGCAGCGGCCGCTCGCCACGTGCCAGCGGCTGCAGCAGGCTGGCCGCGCTGAGCACGCCCTGCACGTCGTCCAGCGAGCCGCGGCACACCGGGTAGCGCGTGTGGCCGCTCTCGGCGATGCGCGCGAGCAGTTCCTCGAGCGTGTCGCTGGTGTCCAGCCAGACGATCTCGGCGCGCGGGATCATCATGCTGCCGATCTGGCGGTCGTCCAGGCGGAATACGTTGCGCACCATCTGGTGCTCCTGGGCCTCGATCACGCCGGCGTCCAGGCCCTCCTCGAGCTGCGCGGCGATCTCCTCCTCGGTCACGCTGTTCCCGGGCGACTTGCCGCCCAGGCCGAGCAGCCGCAGGATCGCCTGCGTCGAGGCCGACAGCAGCACCACGAAGGGCTTGGTCGCGGTGGACAGCCACATCATCGGCCGCGCCGCCATGCGCGCCACCGGCTCCGGGAACATCTGGCCGATGCGCTTGGGCACCAGCTCGCCGAAGATGATGGTGAAGTAGGTGATGAGGACCACCACGCCCGCGGTGGACGCGATGTTGGCCGCCTGCGCGCCGATCGCGAAGCGCTCGACCATCCAGTCCGCCAGCGGCCTCGCGAACGCCGCCTCGCCGACGATGCCGTTGAGCAGGCCGATCGACGTGATGCCGATCTGCACCGTGGACAGCCAGCGCGTGGGGTCGTCGTGCAGCGCCATCGCCGCCTCCGCGCCGCCTTCCCTGGCCTCCACCATCACCTGCAGGCGCGCCTTGCGCGCGGCCGTGAGCCCCATCTCCGCCATGGCGAACGCGCCATTGAGGAGGATCAGGAAGACGAGCAAGGCTATGTCCATCGACCCCCCGGCGCCTAGGGCCGGGAGCTGTTGCAACAGGATCAAGGTTAGCAGACCCCCCCGCGCGGGCCGGCGGGGCTGCCCTCAGAATGGCGCATGGACTACCTGGTCGGCGACGTGCAGGGCTGCGACGACGCACTGGCGCGGCTGCTCGCCGCGGCGGACTTTTCGCCCTCGCGCGACCGCGTGCTGATGCTGGGCGACCTGGTCAACCGCGGCCCGGCCTCGCTGGCGGTGCTGAAGCGCCTGGCCGCGCTGGGCGACGCGGCGACCTGCCTGCTGGGCAACCACGACCTGCACCTGCTGGCCGTGGCGCAGGGCGTGCGCCCGCTGCACCGCGGCGACACGGTCACCGACATCCTGAACGCGCCCGATCGCGAGGCCTGGCTGGACTGGCTGCGCGCGCGCCCGCTGGCCACCCGCTTCGCGGGCTGGTTGTGCGTGCACGCCGGCGTGCCGCCGCAATGGGATGCCGCGCAGACGCTGGCGCTGGCCGAGGAGGTCTCGGCGATGCTGCGCGGACCCGGCCTCGCGGACTTCCTGCCGCGCATGTACGGCAACGAACCGCGGCGCTGGGACGAGGCGCTGGCCGCTGCCGACCGCTGGCGCTTCGTGATCAACGCGCTGACGCGCATGCGCTTCTGCACCGACGACGGCACGCTGGACTTCAAGGCCAAGGAAGGCGCCGCAGCGGCGCCCCCCGGCCACCGGCCCTGGTTCGAGATACCGACGCGCCGCACGGCCGGCGTGCCGATGGCCTTCGGACACTGGAGCACGCTGGGGCTGATCGAGCGCCCGGACCTGCTGGCGCTGGACACCGGCTGCGTCTGGGGCGGCCCGCTAACCGCGGTGCGCGTGGACGGCGGCCGGCGCGAGGTGCTTCAGGTGCCGTGTGCGCAGGCGCAGCGACCAGCCACCTGAGGGCACAATGCCCGGTCAGGAAGCGTGGCCGAGTGGTTGAAGGCACCGGTCTTGTTCAGCGCGCATGCGCTGCGCCGAAGTTCATGTCGCGCAGCGACGTGAACGCAGGCTTCAGCGCGCATGCGCTGCGCCGAAGTTCATGTCGCGCAGCGACGTGAACGCAGGCAAAACCGCCACAGCAGCGACAATGCCGCCTCCAGGGGAAGCGTGGCCGAGTGGTTGAAGGCACCGGTCTTGAAAACCGGCAACCCGCAAGGGTTCGCGAGTTCGAATCTCGCCGCTTCCGCCAGTCCCCGCAGGGTTCGCTCAGCGCAGCGCAGCGCCGAAACTCATGTCGCGCAGCGACGTGAGTGCAGGCAATCCCAGCGCTTCCGCCAGCCCCCGCATGACGCCGCCGCGCGGGCGCACCGCCCCTGCCCCGCTCAGCCCCCGCTCTCCAGCAGTTCCATCAGTTCCCGGTTGACCCGGTTGTCGTGCAGGAAGCTCGACCGGTAGGCCTCGGGCACCTGGTAGCGCGCCACGTTGTGCACCCACTCGGCTCCGCCGCGCAGCGCGCGCTCGCGCAGGTCGGGGGCGTCGCCGGTGGCCCGGGCCAGCGCCAGGTGCAGGGCGGGCCGGTAGACGCCCGGCACCCCGAGCCGGCGCAGGTCCGCCAGCGCGCGGTCGGCATGCGCGGCGGCGGCCTCGGCATCGCCCTGCCGCGCCGCCCAGCCGGCGGCGACGACGTCGGCCAGCAGCGCGTGCCCCATGTCGCCGCGGCTGCGCCAGCCGTCGGCGGCGCGCTGCAGTTCACCGAGATCGCCGGGCTCTGACTGCCGCCGCCAGGCCAGCAGCCGCGCCGTCGCCAGGTGGGTGGCGGTGGGGCTGCGCGCGGGCTCGAAGGCGCTGGCCAGCGCAGGCACCTGCGGGCGGCCGCCGAGCCAGGCGACCTCCTCCTCCAGCAGCGCGTTCATCTGGCGGCCGAAGTCGTCGATGGGCATCGCCGCCAGGGCCGCCAGCATGCGCTCGGTCCGCGCCGCCTGCCCGAGGTGCGACCACAGCTCGGCCAGCGCCGCCCTGACACGCACGCGGTTGTAGGGCTGCAGCGGCTGTGCGTCCTCGGCCAGCGGCTCCAGCACCGCCAGTGCCTCGCGGTAGCGGCCCAGCCAGACCAGCGCGCGCCCTCTCTGCACGCGCACATGCAGCGTGAAGGCATCGGCGCCGCCAGTCTCGGCCATCAGCGACAGGCACTCGTCCAGCAGGTCCAGGGTCTCGACGATCTGGCCCGCGGTGGTGGCCAGCGTGGCGCCGTTCTGCAGGCAGCCGGCCAGCATCCGGTTGCGGCCGACCTCCCGCGCCGCCTCGACCGACTGCGCCTGGCTGTGCATCGCCTCGCCGACCCGCCCCAGCAGCGACAGCGTCATCGCGTGCTGGCTGTGGAACCAGCAGCGCCAGGTGGCGTCGGGCGACTGCGCCAGCAGCGGCTCGGCCAGTGCCAGCTGGACCAGCGCCGCCTCGGCGCGGCCGCCGTCGCGCAGGCAGGTGCCCAGCGTCCAGCGCATCTCGGCCACGCGCCGGGGCGTCGCGTCCTCGAGCAGCACCGGGTCGGCCAGCGTCGCCTCGCCCATCGCCACGGCGTCGTCGAGCCGGCGCTCGCGCGACAGCACGTGCATGCGCTGCATGGCCTGGCGCAGCCGCTGGTCGGGGTCGCCCCCCTGCTGCGCCAGCGCGTCCAGCACCTCGTGCGCGGCGCCGAACTCGGCGGCCTCCATCAGCAGGTCGGCCAGCGCCAGCCGGGTGTCGAAGGCGGCGCCCGGGTCGGATGCCTGCTCGTAGCAGCGTGCGGCCTGCTCCAGCAGCTGCCTCGCCTCGCCGTAGCGCGCCGCCGCCTCGGCGCGGCGCCCGGCGGCCATGAAGTGCGGCGCCGCGCGCGCCGGCTCGCCGCCGGCCAGCCAGTGCGCCGCGATGCGCGCCGGCTCGCCGCCGCGCTCGGCCAGGTGCTCGGCGATGGCGCGGCGCGCGTGACGCTGCACCGCCGGCGGCACCGAGGCCAGCGTGGCCTCGTGGATCAGGTCGTGCGCGAAGGCCTGGTCCTTCAGCACCTGCGCCGCCTCCAGCTCCTGCCAGGCGTCGGCCAGCGCCAGCACCGGCAGCGCCAGCACGTGCGCGGCCAGGGTGGCGTCGAAGTCCGGACCGGCCAGCGCCGCGACGCGGGCCAGCGACAGCGCGGTGGCCGACAGCTGCCGCAGCCGGCGCTCGACCAGCGCAGCCACGTTGGGTGGCCGCGGCAGCCGTGCGGCGCCCTGCCCGCCGGTGTGCACGCCCTGCTGGAGCAGCGCCTTCAGCGTCTCCAGCGCGAACATCGGGTTGCCGCCGGTGGCGCGCCACAGCTCGGCGGCCAGCTCGTCGCCGGCCAGCCCGGGCAGCGCCAGCGCGTCGAGCAGCTCGCGCATGCCGGCCAGGTCCAGCGGCTCCAGCCGCACCGGCACCAGGCGGCCGTCGTCCAGCAGCAGATCGGTCAGGCGGTCCAGCGCCGGGGCTCCTTCGGCCGGGCGCCGCGCCAGGGTCCAGTGCAGGGCCTCCGTCGCCGGGGCTTCGAGACAGCGGGTCAGCGCCTCCAGGCTCGCGGCATCGGCAAAGTGCAGGTCGTCCAGCGCCAGGCCGTCCAGCCCGGCGCCCGCGGCACTGGCCAGCACGGTGCCGAAGGCGGCCGCGACGTCGCCGCCGCGGCCGGCGCCGGCGCTGGCGCACTCGGGCAGCACGTGGGCCAGCGCCGGCGGCAGCGGCTCCAGTGCCGCGGGAAAGTCGGCGCGCAGCGTGCGCAGCCAGCGCGCCAGCGCGCCGAAGGGCACGCCGGCGTCTCCAGGCCGGCAGCCGAGCACGCGCAGGCCCGGCGCGGCGGCCTCCAGCTCGGCCAGCAGGCGCGACTTCCCCAGCCCCGGCTCGCCGGTCAGCAGCGCCACGCGACCGCTGGCGCGCGCCTCGGCCAGCAGCGCGAGCTCGCGCGCGCGCCCCACCAGGCGCGGCGGGCGCAGCACCGCCACCGGCACCTGCGGCGGCCGTGCCTGGACTGCCGCCTGCTCCAGCGTGGTCAGAAGCTCCAGGAGGTCCGCCGAAGGCTCGACATCCAGCCGCTCGCGCCACAGCGCGGCGCTGCGGCGCGCGGCGGCCAGCGCCTCGTGCGTGCGGCCGGCCAGGTACAGCGCCTGCGCCTGGCGCAGGTGGGCCGGCTCGCACAGCGCATCGGCCGCCAGCAGCGCGGCGGCGGCCGCCTGCGCGCGCTCGAATTCGCCGGCGGCGAGGTCGCCGTCGATGGCCTGCAGCGCCTGCGCCAGACGCAGCCGCGTGGACTCGGCGCGTGCCTGGGCCAGCCACTCGTCGAAGGGCGGGCAGTCGTCGTACGCCCAGCCGGCCAGCAGTTCGCCCTCGGCCAGCTCCAGCATCGAGGCCGCGCCCAGCCGCAGCGGGTCGGTGCCTTCGACCAGCGGCGGGTCGGCTGCCTTGCGCAGCTTGAACAGCAGCTGGCGCAGGCTGTTGCGCGCGGCCTCGCCGCTGGCCGCCGGCCACAACAGGTCGGCCAGGCGCTGGCGCGAGGCCGGACCGGACAGCGCAAGCCAGGCCAGGGCCGCCGCGGCCTTGCGCTCCATCGGCTGCCAGGGCCCGCCCGCGGACCAGGCCGGCGCGCCGTGCAGGCGCAGTCGGCACGGCGCGTCGGCGGGCGGCCTGCGGGAGGACATGGCGCAATGATGCCGCGGCCTTCAGGCGCTGCCGTCAGCGCGGCGCGCGCGCCGGCACGGCGGCCTTGGCGTCTTCCGCCTCGCTGGCGGGCGGCTTGTGCAGCTCGCGCAGACGCCAGATGTTGACCGGCGCCAGCATCAGGTGCAAGGCCAGCACCGGCATCAGCCCGGCGCTGGCGCCGTAGGCGGCGAAGGCGATGTTGGCGCAGATCGCCAGCACGCGCAGCCGCCGCATGTCGCAGCACACGAAGGTCAGCAGCGTGAGGGTGGCGGCCAGCCAGCCAACCAGGTCCACGGTGGTCATCGCGGTCTCCTCCTGGCCCCGGGGGCCGGGGCTCGCGCACCGTGCAGCCGGTGCGTGGGGACACCTTAGGAGGGCGGCGTTAATCGGCCGTTATTCGGCCGCCGGGAATGCCGGGGCTGCGCGCGCGCCGCGCCGGGCGCGCTCAGGACTGCAGTTCGCGGATGCGGATCTCGGGTGAGCGGCCGCCGGCCCGCGGCAACGGCTTGGCCAGCGCCTTGGCCGAGCGCGAGCCCAGCTCGCCCTGCATCTCGACCTCCACCGCCACCGGCGCGGCGTTGCCCAGCGCCGCGTAGGCCGCGGCCAGCGCCTCGTCCTCGCTGCGGTCGGGCAGCGGCTCCGGCGGCAGCGAGGGCGGCGCGTGGTCCAGCACGGCGGCGGTGCGATGGGCGTCGTTGTCGTCCTCGGCGTCCTGGTGCTCGCGGTCGATGATGGTCACCGCCATCTTCGAGCGCAGGCTGGCGAGGCCTTCGGGCGACCAGTTCGTCACCAGGCCCTCGAACTGGTCCAGGGCACGCTGCAGCACGTCCAGCGGCACCTTGCGCAGGGCCTTCAGCCCCTTCTTCGCGAGCGCCTGCTCGACGAAGACCAGGTGGCGCATCGTCTGCCGCGTCTCCGGCAGCTCGTCCAGCAGGTCCTTGAGCTGCGCGCGGATCAGCGCCAGCTCCGCCTGCTCCTTCGCGGCGGCGGCCTCGGCCCGCGTCTGCGGGCGCGGCTTGCCCGGCGCCGGACGCTCCTCCAGCACCACGCGCACGCCGCCCTCGTCGCGCTCGAGCTTCAGGTCGTGGCGGAAGAAGGCCGCGGCCGCTTGCCGCAGCGGGTCGAACAGCTTGAGGAAGGCAGACATGGCAGCGGCTGGCTCGCGGCCGGCTGGTGCCGGCCCATGGACAGGGTTTCGGCCAGTCCGGGGCGGGCTTGAGCCGTCGTTGTGACGAAAAGCGTCACCGCCGCGCGTCGATGCCGGGCTGGCGGCGACGATGCGCGCCAGGCGCCCGGCCGCCGCGCTAGGCGGCGCAGGTGCGGTTCTTGCCCGTGCGCTTGGCTTCGTACAGCGCCTCGTCGGCGCGCTCCAGCGCCACGGCCAGCGCCTCGCCGGGCCGCCAGGCCGTGACGCCGGCCGAGAAGGTCACGAAGACCTCGCGCCCCTCGTGCAGGAACAGCGACTCGGTCAGGCTGCGCTGCAGCCGGGTCAGCGCCTGCTGCGCGTCGGCCAGCGGCGTGGCGGGCAGCAGCACGACGAATTCCTCGCCGCCGAAGCGCGCCAGGTGGTCCACCGGGCGCAGCCGCTCGCGCACCGTGGCGGCCAGCGCCTTCAGCGCCTGGTCGCCGGCGGCGTGGCCCAGGCTGTCGTTGAGCTTCTTGAAGTTGTCGATGTCGATCAGCGCCACGGCCAGCGTCGCCGCCGGGTCGCGCTCGGCGCGCGCACGTTCGGCCGCGAAGGCCGATTCCAGTCCGCGCCGGTTGGCCACCTGCGTGAGCGCGTCGGTGGAGACCTCGTCGGACAGCCGGCGCAGTTCGGACTCCAGCTCGCGCACGCGCGTCTCGAGCAGGTCGGCGCGTGCACGGTCGGCCTGCAGCCGCTCGCGCGAGCGGCCCACCGCCTGCTGCAGCGCACGGCTGTCGGCGAGCAGCGAACGCACCACTCCGGCCAGTCCGTCCAGCGACTCGGCGCCCTCGATGGCCTGCACATGCGCCGCGGTGGCGTCGCTGAAGCGGCCGGCCTGCTGGTCGAGGTCGCCGACCTCGCGCAGCATGTCCTGGATCAGCCGCTTGAGCGCATCGCGCGCGGCGCGCCTTTCCTCGCGCAGCTGCTGCTGGCGCTGTCGTGTCTCGGCCAGCAGCGTGCCGGCGGCGCGCAGCGCACGCACGCTGGGCTCGCCGTCGAGCTGCTGCGCCAGCGCCTGGCACTGGCCGCGCACCCAGCTGTCGTCCTCGGCCAGCTCGGCCAGGCCGGCGCCCATCTCGCGGCACAGCGCGGCCAGTTCGTCCACCAGGTGGTGACGGTGGCCGAGCCAGCGCCGCGCCTGCTCGCACAGCGCGGCGACCTCCTCCACGAGCGCGCCCGTGGCGCCTTCGGCCGCGATGCGGTCGGCCACCGCCTGCAGCCGGCCGGCCAGCGCCGCGGCCCGCGGCTCGCCGGCCGGCAGCGCGGCGTGCAGCGTGTCCTGCAGGGCCGCCACCAGCGGCGGCCAGTGGCCGGAGGCCACGGCCTCGCTCGCCGGCGCGGCGGGCGCCGCGGCCGCGGGCGCGGCCTCGTCCAGGGCACCGAGCTCCGACACGGCGCCGGCGTCGCCGTCGCTCTCCCAGGCCTGCTGCAGCGACTGCAGGCGCTGCAGCAGCCGCTGCGGGTCGCTGCGGCTGCTGTCGAAGACGCGCTTCAGGCTGTCCTTGCGCCGCGCCGCGGTCCACTGCCGGCCGCCGCGGTCCAGGTTGCGCGCCAGCCGCTCGACGAGCGCGGCCCAGGCGCGCAGATCCTCACCAGCCGTCGGCGCCGCTGCGGCCGCGGCCGCCGGCAGCGGCTGCCCGGCTTCCTCGGCATAGGCACGGGCGTAGTTCTCGGGCGTCGGCTCGGCCTGCGCCTGCGCCAGGCGGCGCAGCGCGCCCTTGGCCAGGGCGGCGGGCGCGGCCGGTGCGGCCGGTGAGGCCGTCACAGCAGGACCGCCGGACACGGCCACGTCTCAGCGCAGCGGCCGCGCGCCGGCCGCGCGCGCGGCCAGGTCGCCGTCGGCACCCCCGGCACCCAGGCCGTCCACGGCGCTGCCTATCCACGGCGCCTTGCGCGGCAGCACGGTCTGCTCCAGCCAGCGCTGCAGCTCGTGCGCCGGCACCGCGCGGCTGAACAGGAAGCCCTGCATCAGGCCGCAGCCCAGGCGGTGCAGCACCTCCATCTGGCGCAGCGTCTCCACGCCCTCGGCCACCACGCGCAGGCCCAGCGAACGCGCCAGCGCGATGATCGCGGTGACGACCGCACTGCTCTGCGGCGTGACGCCGAGGTCGTGCACGAACAGGCGGTCGATCTTGAGCTCGGAGATCGGCAGCGTCGTCAGGTAGGACAGCGACGAATAGCCGCGCCCGAAGTCGTCGATCGAGACCTCGACGCCGATCTCGTTGAGGCGCAGCAGCGACGGGACGACGTTCTGCGGCTCCTTCATCAGGTTGTCCTCGGTGATCTCGAGCTGGATCACGCGGTGCGGCACGCCGGCGGCGGTGACGCACTGGTGGATGTGCTCCACCAGGTCGCTGCGCTCGAACATGCGCGCCGGCAGGTTGACCGCGATCGAGTCCGAGAAGCCGAAGGCCTGCTGCCACTGCCGCGCCTGCCTGGCCGCCTCGCGCAGCGCCCATTCGGACAGCGGCACGATGAGCCCGGTGTCCTCGGCCAGCGGGATGAACTCTCCCGGCGGCACCAGCGTGGCGCCGCGCTGCCAGCGCATCAGCGCCTCGGCGCCGACCATGCGCGCGCCGCGAACGTCGATCTTGGGCTGGTAGTGCAGCACCAGCTCGTCGCGCTCGATGGCCTTGTGCAGCGCGGTCTCCAGCTCCAGCTTCTCGCGGCCGCGCCCGGCGAGCTGCGGGCTGTAGATGGCGGCCGAGTTCTTGCCCTGCGCCTTGACCGAGTACATCGCGACGTCGGAGCTGCGCAGCAGGTCCACGACCGAGGCGCCGTCGCGCGGGTAGATCGCCACGCCCACGCTGGCGGTGACGAAACACTCCTGGCCGCTGACGAAGATGGGCTCGCGCAGCGACTCCAGGATGCGCTGCGCCACGCGCTCGGCGTCGCGGTCGGCGGCCACCTCGGGCAGCAGCGCGACGAACTCGTCGCCGCCCAGGCGGCCGACGGCCTCCAGCGAGCGGTGCGAGCGCACGCCGGCCGCCTCCAGCGCACCCTCGACCACCTGGTCGCTGTGGCGCACGCAGGCGCGCAGCCGGCGCGCCACCTCCACCAGCAGCTCGTCGCCGGCGCCGTGGCCCAGCGTGTCGTTGATGATCTTGAAGCGGTCCAGGTCGATCAGCAGCAGCGCGAACTGGTGCTGCAGCCGCCGCGCCTGCTCCAGCGCACGCTCGGCGCGCCAGATCAGCTGGCGGCGGTTGGGCAGGCCGGTCAGCGGGTCGAAGTTGGCCAGCTGCTTGATCTGGTCCTCGGCGGTGCGGCGGTCGGTGACGTCCTGCACGATGCCGGTGTAGCCGATGTTGTCGCCGTGCTCGTTGAACTCCGGCTCGGCCTCGACGTGGATGATGCGCTGGCGGCCGTCCAGCAGCACCAGCGGCACGTCGGTGGCCAGCACCGACGAGTGGCGCAGCGCCTCGTGCAGCCGGCGCAGCAGCGCGCGCCGGTCGTCCTGCGGCACCATGCGCAGCAGCGTGCGCAGGCCCACGGTGTCCTGCGGCGCGAAGCCGAAGACCCGCAGCGCCTCGGGCAGCAGCAGCAGCCCGCCGGCATCGGCGCGGTCGCCGCGCTCGGCGCGCCGCCAGTCGAAGCTGCCCATGCGCGCCAGGTCCTGCGCGCGCGCCAGCTTGGCCTTGCTGCGCTCGAGTTCGATGCGGTCGCGCGAGGCGCGCAGCATGTAGCGCAGCCGTCCGGCGAGCAGGCTCCACTGCGTGGCCTTGACGAAGAAGTCGGTCGCGCCGGCCTGGTAGGCGCGCGTGATGGAGGCGTCGTCCTCGAGCCCGGTGAGCATCAGCACCGGCAGGTTCTCGAAGCCCGGCAGGCGGCGGATGGCGCGGCAGGTGTCGAAACCGTCCAGCCCCGGCATCATGGCGTCGAGCACGATGACGTCGGGCGTCCAGTCGCGCAGCTTCGCGAGCGCCTGCTCGCCGCTGCCGGCCTCGACCAGCCGGAAGCCGCGCTCGCGCAGCGCCAGCGCGGTCAGCAGCAGATTGACCTCGTCGTCGTCGACGAGCAGCACCTCGGGCTGCAAAGGCAGGTCGGCGTCGGCGGCGGGCGGGCTGGGGGTCATCGGGGGGTCAGGAACGCGGGCACCGGGCGCAGCGATGCGGCGCGTCGGGTCGTCGCGGCGCGCTCGTCCACGCTCAGGCTCGCAGCATAGCCCGAACCGCCTCGCGCGCTGCCTCGCCTTCGGCGACCAGGCGGCGCACGTCGGCGCCCAGGTCGCCGGGCAGGCCATCCCGCAGCCGGCGCTCGATCTCCGCGCAGGTCGCCGACAGCGCCATCGCCCCCACCGCGCCCGCGGAGGACTTGATCTGGTGCGCCAGCGCCGCGACCGCGGCGGGATCGCTGCGGTCGGGCTCGCTGCCCAGCTGCACCAGCATGCGCGTCAGCGAGCTGTCGAAGGCGTTCAGCACACGCTGCACGATGCCCTGGCGGCCGTCGGGGTCCAGTTCGCGCAGGCGCGCCAGCGCCGCGGCGTCGAGTTCGGCAAGCGCGGTCGCCGCGGGCGGGGGGGCCTGGCCTGGCTGGGGGGCGTTCATCGTGGTTCGGTGCGTGCGGCAGTGGCGGCGTGCCCCGCGCGCCGCGGCGCCGGCAGGATGATGATCGCACCCCGCGGCGTCAAGCGAGGAAACATCGGGGCGGGGCGGACGCTGTTCATCGGCAGGCGGGGGCGGCAATCGTGGCAGGCGCGAGCAAATCACAGGGAACACAGGGGCACGGGGCGCGGGCAGCACACGCGGCAGATCGGCTCCTCAGCGCCCGAGGCCCGGCGGTGCGGCCGGCGGCCGCTGCCCGCCCAGTGGACGGACTTTCGGCCCCGGGGTGCGGAACTTGAGCCGGCGCCGCCCCGCCCCGCCGCCCCGTGCCGGGGCGCTTCGTACAATGCCACGCATGCCAGCGCCGCTCGTGCCGCTCGTGCCGCGAGCCTGCCTCCGCCCCCGCGCGCACCGCGCGGCAGCGGCGGCATCGGCGGCCGCCACCA
>CAZUPH010000020.1:0-5304 GCA_964621995.1 uncultured Rubrivivax sp.
TCGCCGGCGCGCTGGCCCAGCGCCGCGAAGCCGGACGCCGCGGCGCGCAGGTCCTCGGCGGCCTCGGCGGGCGCCGCGAAGTACAGGCGGTGGAAGCCGCGCGCCAGCCGCGCCCAGGCCGCGCCCTCGTCGTCGCCGCGCGCCAGCGCCAGCGCCAGCGCACGCTCGGCCAGCGCCTGCGCTCGCGCCGAGTCCTGGTGCAGCGCGCGCCAGGCCTGGCGGCCCAGGCGCACGGCGCCGCTGGCGGGTTTCGCGACACGGCCGGCGGTCTGTGAAGGCATGCGGCGCATTATCGGCCGCCGTCACTGACCCACCTCAAGGCCGGCGACGGCGCCGCGGGCGACGATCGCCGCGTCGACAACCCTCAGGAGACGAACGATGAAGCGCCTGACCGCCCCCGCCTGCGCCGCGATGCTGGGTGCCGCGCTGCTCGCCGCCGGCCCGGCCGCGGCGCAGAGCGCGCTGCACAACGTGCGCGTGCTCACGCCCGAGGCCGCGACCAAGGCCGCGCAGGCCGCGCTGCTGGCCTGCCGCAACCAGGGCTACCAGGTCGCGGTGGCCGTGGTGGACCGCTTCGGCGTAGCGCAGGCGATGCTGCGCGACCGCTTCGCCGGCCCGCACACGCCGCAGACCGCCATCGACAAGGGATGGACCGCGGTCAGCTTCCGCACCGGCACGACCGAGCTCGCAGCGGCCACGCAGGCCGGCCAGCCCAGCTCGGGCATCCGCCACCTGCCGCGCTTCGTGGGTGTCGGCGGCGGCGTGCTGGTGGAGGCCGCCGGCAGCATCGTCGGCGCGGTCGGCGTCTCGGGCGCGCCCAACGGCGCCGCCGACGACGCCTGCGCGAAGGCCGGCATCGCCGCCATCCGCGACGAGCTCGAGATGTAGCGCCGGCTCAGTCCGCGGGCACGCCGTCCGGCGCCACCTGCAGCTCGCCGGGCGGGAAGTCCGCCAGCGGGCCGATGGCATGGCGGTCGCGCTGGAATAGCGGCGCGCTGGTCATCTGCAGCGCCAGCAGCTTCGCCAGCGCGACGAGGGAGTCCTCGTGCGTGCGCTCCCAGCCGTGGCTGGCGTCGCAGGCGAAGCACAGCAGCGCGGTGCGGATGTCGTTGCCCGCCTCCAGCGCCGAGGCCGCGTCGCTGCGGTAGAAGCGGAAGACGTCGCGCGCGTGCTCGATGCCGTGCTCGCGGCACAGCTGCAGCAGGTGGCGCGTGAGGTGCCAGTCGAAGGGGCCGGCGCTGTCCATCATCGCGACCGTCACGCCGTACTCGCAGGTGGCCTGTCCGGGCGCGATGGTGCCGTTGTCGATGGAGATCATCTCGGCCACGTCGCCGCCGTGCAGCACGTGCGAGGCGCCGACGCCGACCTCCTCGGAGATCGTGAACAGCAGCAGCACGTCCAGCGGCAGCTCGGCGCGCGCGCGCGTCACCGCCTCGGCCGCGGCGAGCAGCGAGGCGACACCGGCCTTGTCGTCCAGGTAGCGCGAGGTGACGAAGCCGTTGGGGCCGAACTCCGGCTGTGGATCCACCGCGATCGTGTCGCCGACGTGCAGGCCCAGCGCCTGCAGCCCGGCGAGGTCGTGCACGCGCTCGTCCAGCCGCAGTTCGATCTGCGTCCAGTCCACCGGCTGGGTGTCGATGCCCTTGTTGTAGGTGTGGCCCGAGGCCTTCAGCGGCAGCAGCGTGCCGCGGAAGCTGGCGTGGTCGGCGTAGACGGTGACGCGCGCGCCCTCGGCGAAGCGCGAGGACCAGTGCCCGATCGGCACCACCTCGAGCCGGCCGTTGGGCTTCAGGCCCTTGACCATGGCGCCCAGGGTGTCCAGGTGCGCTGCGATGGCGCGCGTGGGCCGCCCGGTGCGGCCGCGCAGCCGCGCGCGGATGGCGCCGCGGCGCGTGAGCTGCGGCTCGATGCCCAGCTCGGACAGCAGCCCGCAGACCAGGTGCACGACGGCATCGGTCATCCCCGAGGGGCTGGGCGTCTCGAGCAGCCGGCGCAGCGTGTCCAGCAGGTAGTCGCGGCGGATCGGCGGGGCGAGGTGCACCGTCATGCCGCGCTCCGCGTCTGCGGGAACAGCAGGTCGACGAAGCGCTCGGCCGTCGGCTGCGGTTCGTGGTTGGCGAGGCCCGGGCGCTCGTTGGCCTCGATCACCGCATAGGCCTCGCCGTCCACCGCCGGCACCATGAAGTCGAGCCCGACGACCGGGATGTCCAGCAGGCGCGAGGCCCGCTCGGCCGCCGCGCGCAGGCTCGGGTGAAGCTGCGCGGTGACGTCGTGGATGGTGCCGCCGGTGTGCAGGTTGGCGGTCTTGCGCACGGCCAGCACCGCGTCGCGCGGCAGCACGCTGGCCCAGGTGTGGCCGGCGGCACGGATGCAGCGCTCGGTCTCGGCGTCGAGCGGGATGCGGCTCTCGCCGCGCGTGGCCGCGGCGCGGCGCCGGCTGTGGCGTTCCACCAGCGTGCGCAGGTCGCTCGAGCCGTCGCCCACCACCTGCGCCGGCCGCCGCGTGGCCGCGGCGACGACCTGGTGGTCGATGACGACGATGCGCAGGTCCTGCCCGGGCACCAGTTCCTCGACGACGACGTCGTCGCACCACTGCCGCGCGCGCGCGATGGCCGCCTGCACGGCGTCCATCGTGTCCAGGTCCACGCTGATGCCGTGGCCCTGCTCGCCGCGCGCCGGCTTGACGACGACACGCCGGTGCTGGTGCAGGAAGGCGGCCAGCGTCAGCTCGGCGTCGGCGCCGCGGCCCACGGTGATCTGCGCCGGCGTGCGCAGGCCGCCGGCGTCGAGCACGCGGCGCGTGACGCGCTTGTCGTCGCAGCGGCTCATCGCCACCGCGCTGGTCAGCTCCGACAGCGACTCGCGGCACACGACGCTGCGCCCGCCCAGGCTGAGCCGGAAGTAGCCGTGCTCGGCGTCCAGCACCTCGGCCAGGATGCCGCGCCGGCGCGCCTCGTCCACCAGGATCTGCGCATAGACGTTCAGCCCGTCGTCCTGCCCGGGGCCGACGTACAGGCGCTCGTTGATCGGGTTGCGGTTCTTGACCGAGTAGACCGGCACGCGCTCGAAGCCGAGCTTGCGGTACAGCGCGATCGCCGGCTCGTTGTCGTGCATCACCGACAGGTCCATGTACCCGCGCCCGGCGTCGCGGTAGCGCTGCGCCAGCGCCAGCACCAGCGCCTGCCCGACGCCGTGGCGCAGGCACTGCGGGTCCACGGCCAGGCCCCACAGGCTGCAGCCGCCCTCGGGGTCGGCGCAGGCGCGCACGTGGTCCACGCCGGTGACGACACCCACCACCTCGCGACCGCCGTCGCGCGGCTCCTCGGCCACGAGCAGGGTCACGCGCTCGTCGCCGGCGATGCGCGCGAGGTAGCCCTCGGCCACCGGCAGCATGGCGCGGGCGCGCAGGATGCGGTTGATCGCGCCCTCGTCCTCGGGCCGCGCGTCGCGCACGCGCCAGCCCGCGGCGGGCGCCCCGGAGGGCGCCGTCCGCAGCGGCAGCCGGAAGCTGTGCGAGGGGTCCAGGAACAGCTGCTGCGGCGACAGCGCGACCACGACATGCGGGTCGCGCACGTACATCGCCACGTCGCGCCGGCCGTCGGACTCCTGCGCCAGCGCCTGCACCAGCGCCTGCGGGTCGCTGCAGGTCTGGCCCAGCAGCAGGCGGCCCCAGCCGCAGTCCACCGCGACCGGGCCGCGCGCGGCGCCGTCGTCGGGCGTGCACCAGTGGCGCAGCGAGCTCATCGTGCGCGGGTCCAGCGGGTCGGCGGCGCCTTGCGACGGCAGCGGGGCCATCAGCACGGCGGGGCGGGCGGTGCGGGTCATGGGTGTCTCCTCTCGGGCGTCTCGTCGGCGGTCACAGCCCGCGTGCCTGCAGCCACAGCTCCAGCAGCGCCACCTGCCAGAGCATCGAGCCGCGCAGCGGCGTCAGGTGCTGCGCGGGCTGCGCCAGCAGCCGCTCCAGCTCGGCGCGACGGAACAGGCCGCGCTCGCGCGCGGCGCGGCTGGACAGCGTCTCGCGCACCAGGTCCAGCACCGGGCCGTCGATGTGCTTGAGGATGGGCACCGGGAAGTAGCCCTTGGGCCGGTCCACCACCTCGCGCGGCAGCAGCCGCCGCGCGATGGCCTTGAGCACGCGCTTGCCGTCGTCGGGCCGCGCCGGGTCGCCCAGCTTGTCGGCCACCGGCAAGCGGCCGGCCAGCTCCACCAGCTCGTGGTCCAGGAAGGGCACGCGCGCCTCCAGGCCCCAGGCCATGGTCATCGCATCGACCCGCTTGACCGGGTCGTCGACCAGCATCACGGTCGTGTCCAGGTGCAGCGCGCGCTCCACCGCGTCGCTGCCGGCCAGGCCCGCGAAGTGGCGTTCGACGTAGGCGCGGCTGGGGTCGCCGTCGCAGCGCGCGGCGGGCTCGAGCAGGGCGTCCATCTGCGCCGCGTCGCGGTCGAAGAAGACCTCGCGGTAGGCGTCGGCGGCACGCGCGGGCGCCAGGCCGGCGAGCTTGGGGTACCAGTGGTAGCCGGCGAAGACCTCGTCGGCGCCCTGCCCGCTCTGCACCACCTTGACGTGGCGCGAGACCTCGCGCGAGAGCAGCCAGAACGCGACGTTGTCGTAGCTGACCATGGGTTCGTGCATCGCGGCGATGGTGCCGGGCAGCGCGTCCATCAGCTGGCTGGTCGGCACGTGGATGCGGTGGTGGCGCGTGCCGTAGCGCTGGGCGACGAGGTCGGACCAGCGGAATTCGTCGCCGGCCTCGCCGCCGGCGGCGTCGAAGCCGACCGAGAAGGTCTGCAGGTCCTTCGCGCCGCCCTCGGCCAGCATCGCGACGATGAGGCTGGAGTCGACGCCGCCGGACAGCAGCACGCCCACCGGCACGTCGGCCACCATGCGGCGCTCGATGGCGCGGCGCAGCGCGGCCTCGACGAGCTGCTCGCGCTCGGTCTCGGCCAGCCCGGCCAGCGCCGGGTCGGCGGCCACGCGCAGCGACCACCAGGGCGCGGTCTCGCTGCGGCCGTCGCGCGCCACGCGCATCAGGTGGGCCGCCGGCAGCTTGCGCACGCCGCGCAGCAGCGTGCGCGGTGCCGGCACCACCGCGTGCCAGCTCAGGTAGTGGTGCAGCGCGGTGGTGTCGATGCCGCTGTCCACGCCGCCGCCGGCCAGCAGCGCCGGCAGCGTGGACGCGAAGCGCAGGCCGCCCGGCACCTCGGCCAGGTACAGCGGCTTGATGCCGAAGCGGTCGCGCGCCAGCACCAGGCGGCCGCTGTCGCGCTCGTGCACGACGAAGGCGAACATGACGTGGAAGCGCT
>CAZUPH010000020.1:5314-7421 GCA_964621995.1 uncultured Rubrivivax sp.
CGACGCAGCGTTCGCCCCAGGCGTGGTAGGCCTTGAGCACGACCTCGGTGTCGCCCTCGCTGACGAAGCGGTAGCCGCGCTCGCGCAGTTCCGCGCGCAGCGCCGCATGGTTGTAGATGCAGCCGTTGAACACCAGCGTCAGGCCGAGCTCGCGGTCCACCATCGGCTGCTGCGCCTGCTCCGACAGGTCGATGATCTTCAGCCGCCGGTGCGCCACCGCGAAGGCGCCCTGCTGGACGAGCCCGGCGGCGTCGGGCCCGCGCGGCGCGAGCTGCTCGCCCATGCGGGCGACGGCGGCCACGTCGGCGGCGGCCTTGTCAAAGCGGAGTTCTCCGGCAAATCCACACATGGGATGTCGGGCCTTTCTCGGGGTTGGCGGTGACCGGGGACCGGCCATGCGCGCTCGACTCGCCTTCGAGTCCGGCGCAGGCCCGGCTTCCGGGGTGCGGCGGCCTGGATCTGCGCATGGGGCGCGGCCGACGCGTCGAATGAAGAGGCGGTATTGTATTTGCACAAATAGATCTTGTCCAGTCCGCGCCCTGGCCGCCCTGCCGGCGGGCGGGCCGCCGCCGGCGTGGGGACTGGGGATGGCCGGCCGCCTGCGCTGCCGCTAGAGTGCGCGGCAGCCCGCGCGCTGCACGGGACGAGGAGAGACCCCGATGCCCAACAGCCGATCGTTCGACCACCTGTTCAATGGCCGCTTCCTAATCGAGATCGAAGGCGTCACGCAGGGCGCGTTCACCGCCTGCGACGGGCTGGAGGCCAGCGTCGACGTCGTGCGCTTCGCCGACGGCTCGGACAAGCTCAACGGCGAGCGCAAGCGGCCGGGCCGTGCGCGCTACGCCAACATCGTGCTGCGGCGCGGCGTGACGCGCAGCCACGAGCTCTGGGACTGGTTCAAGGCCGTCACCGACGGGCAGATCGAGCGCCGCGCGGGGTCCGTCATCGTCTGCGGCGACGACGGCAGCGAGATCTACCGCTACAACTTCTTCGAGGCCTGGCCCTGCCGCTGGAAGAGCCTGGTGCTGCGCGCCGACGAGCCCGGCACGCTGGTCGAGGAGCTCGAGCTCGCGGTCGAGAAGATCGAGCGCGGCTGAACGCGGCCGCGGCGAGCGCATGAACCTCGGCGTGCTGGAGGCGCAGCTGCTGCGCACCCTGGGCCCGCTGCTGCGCGGTGGCCCGGCGCTGCACGCGGGCCCGCTGCTGCCGGGTGCGGCCAGCGGTCTGCGGCCCGAGGTCTTCGTGCACGCCGAGCGCTACGACGACGACGGCGGCCGCACGGCCGACGGCGCCGTGGTCGCGTCGCAGCCCTGGGCCTATGGCGACAAGGCCGCGGGCGAGGTCGAGGCCCGCCCCGGCGCCGTCACGCTGCGGCTGCACTGCGTCTGCGGGGGCCACGCGCAGGCGCAGTCGCTGGCGGCCGTCGTCGCCGCGCCGGCGCTGCTGGCGCTGCGCACGCTGCGCGAGGCCACGCTGTCCGACCCGGCCGAGCCCTGGCTGCGCCTGGTCTTCGCCGATCACCGGCCGGCGCTGCAGGCCGTGGAGTCGCGCACGCTGGCGCACGAAGGCGTGCTGCTGCACGTGGTCACCCTCACCTTGCGCCTGGCCGGCTTCCTGCACCTGCGCCTGGCGCAGCCCGGCGGGCTGCGGCGGCTGCCGGCCCATGCCGCCGCGGCGCCCGCGCTGCAGGTCGTCTTCGACCCCGAAGGCCCGGACCTGGCGCGCGAACACGTGCGGCTGACGAATGCGACCGCGGCCGCGATCGACCTCGGCGGCTGGACGCTGCAGGACGCCGCCGCGCGACCGCACCGCTACACCTTCCCGGTGCCGACGCCGCTGCCCGCCGGCGCCACGCTGCGCCTGTGGACCGGCCGCGGCAGCGACGGGCCGTCCGACCGCTACTGGGGTCGCCGGCAGGCGGTGTGGAACAACACCGGCGACGTAGCCACGCTGCTCGACCCCGATGGCGTCGAGCGGGCGCGCTTCGTCTGCGATCCGGGTCGCCAGGCGCCGGCGCGCAAGGCCCCCGCCCGGCCAGGACGCAAGCCGGCGCGGCCGCGCTGATCCCGCCGCGCCGCGCGGCGGCTACATGCTGCGCCGGTACTGC
>CAZUPH010000020.1:7431-30301 GCA_964621995.1 uncultured Rubrivivax sp.
CAGCGCGTTCGTGATCTGGCCCAGCGAGCACACGCGCACCGCGTCCATCAGCACCGCGAAGACGTTGCGGTTCTCGATCACCGCCTGCTGCAGCCGCTGCAGCATCGCCGGGGCCGCGGCGGCGTGGCGGGCGTGGAAATCCTGCAGGCGCTCGAGCTGGCTCTTCTTCTCGTCCTCGGTGCTGCGCGCCAGCTCGATGGTCTCGGGCACCGGGTCGCCCTGCGGGTTGCGGAAGGTGTTGACGCCGATGATCGGATGCTCGCCGGTGTGCTTGAGCATCTCGTAGTGCATGCTCTCTTCCTGGATCTTGCCGCGCTGGTAGCCGGTCTCCATCGCACCGAGCACGCCGCCGCGCTCGGCGATCTTCTCGAACTCGGCGAGCACCGCCTCCTCGACCAGCTCGGTCAGCTCGTCGATCACGAAGGCGCCCTGGTTGGGGTTCTCGTTCTTCGCCAGCCCCCACTCGCGGTTGATGATCAGCTGGATCGCCATCGCGCGGCGCACGCTCTCCTCGGTGGGCGTGGTGATCGCCTCGTCGTAGGCGTTGGTGTGCAGGCTGTTGCAGTTGTCGTAGATCGCGATCAGCGCCTGCAGCGTGGTGCGGATGTCGTTGAAGGCGATCTCCTGCGCGTGCAGGCTGCGCCCGCTGGTCTGGATGTGGTACTTGAGCTTCTGGCTGCGCTCGTTGGCGCCGTAGCGGTCGCGCATCGCCACGGCCCAGATGCGGCGCGCCACGCGGCCCAGCACCGTGTACTCCGGGTCCATGCCGTTGCTGAAGAAGAAGCTCAGGTTGGGCGCGAAGTCGTCGATGTGCATGCCGCGCGCCAGGTACGCCTCCACGAAGGTGAAGCCGTTGCTGAGCGTGAAGGCGAGCTGGCTGATCGGGTTGGCACCGGCCTCGGCGATGTGGTAGCCGCTGATGCTCGCCGAGTAGAAGTTGCGCACGTCGTGGTGGACGAACCACTCGGCGATGTCGCCCATCACCTTGAGGCTGAACTCGGTGCTGAATATGCAGGTGTTCTGGCCCTGGTCCTCCTTCAGGATGTCGGCCTGCACGGTGCCGCGCACGTTGGCCAGCGTCCAGGCGCGGATCTTGGCCGCCTCGTCGTCGGTGGGCTCGCGGCCGTTGTCGGCGCGGAACTTGTCCAGGTTCTGGTCGATGGCGGTGTTCATGAACATCGCCAGGATCGTCGGCGCCGGGCCGTTGATCGTCATGCTCACGCTGGTGGCCGGGTGCGTGAGGTCGAAGCCGCCGTACAGCACCTTCATGTCGTCCAGCGTCGCGATGCTCACGCCGCTGTTGCCGACCTTGCCGTAGATGTCCGGCCGCAGGTCGGGGTCGTGGCCGTAGAGCGTGACGCTGTCGAAGGCGGTGGACAGCCGCTTCGCGGGCAGGCCCTCGCTGAGCAGCTTGAAGCGCCGGTTGGTGCGGAAGGCGTCGCCCTCGCCGGCAAACATGCGCGTGGGGTCCTCGCCCTCGCGCTTGAAGGCGAAGGTGCCGGCGGTGTAGGGGAAGCTGCCCGGCACGTTCTCCAGCAGCAGCCACTTGAGCAGCTCGCCGTGGCACTCCCAGGCCGGCAGCGCCACCTTGCGGATCTTGCTGCCGCTGAGCGTGGTGTGCGTGAGCGCGGTGCGGATCTCCTTGTCGCGGATCTTCACCACGTACTCGTCGCCGGCATAGGCGCGCACCATGTCCGGCCACATCGCGAGCAGCTTCTTCGCGGCGGGGTCCAGCTTCGCCTCGCGCTGCGCCGCGAGGTCGTGCACGGCCTCCACCGCGCGGTGGCGCTCGGGCTTGTCGGTCTGCAGCATCGCGGCGCTGGCGCGCAGCTGCTGCACCTCGCGAGCCAGCCGCGCCTGCTCGCGCGCGCGCTTCTTGTAGCCGCGCACGGTGTCGGCGATGTCCGCCAGGTAGCGCACGCGCGCCGCCGGCACCACCGGCGTCTGGTGCGTGCTGTGGCGCGTGGCCACCTTCGGCAGCCGGCCCTCCTGCAGCGGCAGGCCCAACGCGGCCAGGCGCACGGCCAGCGCCTGGTACAGCGCGGTCACGCCGTCGTCGTTGAAGCGGCTGGCCATGGTGCCGAAGACCGGCATGTCCTGCGGCCGCTTCGCGAAGGCCTCCTTGTTGCGCTGCACCTGCTTGGCCACGTCGCGAAGGGCGTCGGCCGCGCCCTTGCGGTCGAACTTGTTGATGGCCACGAACTCGGCGAAGTCGAGCATGTCGATCTTCTCGAGCTGGCTGGCGGCACCGAACTCCGGCGTCATCACGTACAGCGGCACGTCCACCAGCGGCACGATCGCGGCGTCGCCCTGGCCGATGCCCGAGGTCTCGACGACGATCAGGTCGAAGCCCGCGGCCTTGCATGCGGCCAGCACGTCGGGCAGCGCCTGGCTGATCTCGCTGCCGAAGTCGCGCGTGGCCAGGCTGCGCATGAAGACACGCGGGCCCTGCTGCCACGGCCCCAGCGCATTCATGCGGATGCGGTCGCCCAGCAGCGCGCCGCCGCTCTTGCGCCGGCTGGGGTCGATGCTGATCACGGCCACGCGCAGCCGGTCGTCCTGGTCCAGGCGCAGGCGGCGGATCAGCTCGTCGGTGAGGCTGCTCTTGCCGGCGCCGCCGGTGCCGGTGATGCCCAGCACCGGCACCGGGCGCGCCGCGGCGGCCGCGGCCAGCGCGGCCTTGAAGCCGGGGTCGGCGGCGCCGTTCTCCAGCGCCGTGATGGCCTGTGCCAGCGCGCGCCAGGCGGCGTCGCCATGCCCCTGCAGCGCGGCCACGTCCTTCGGCGCATGCGGCGAGAGGTCGTGGTCGCAGCGCATGACCATCTCGCCGATCATGCCGGCCAAGCCCATGCGCTGGCCGTCCTCGGGGCTGTAGATGCGCGCCACGCCGTAGTCCTGCAGCTCGCGGATCTCGGCCGGCACGATGACGCCGCCGCCGCCGCCGAAGACGCGGATGTGTGCCCCGCCGCGCTGGCGCAGCAGGTCCACCATGTACTTGAAATACTCGACATGCCCGCCCTGGTAGCTGCTGACGGCGATGCCCTGCACGTCCTCCTGCAGCGCCGCGGTGACGACCTCGTCCACCGACCGGTTGTGGCCCAGGTGGATGACCTCCGCGCCCATGCCCTGCAGAATGCGGCGCATGATGTTGATGGCCGCGTCGTGGCCGTCGAACAGGCTCGCGGCGGTGACGAAGCGCACCTTGTGCGTGGGACGGTAGTCGGCCAGGGCCTTGTACTCGGCGGACAGCTCGGTCATGGCGGCAGCGCTCGCGGCAGAGGGTGGCGGGATCGGCGGCAGCTGACGTTTACGTAAACGTCAACCGTGAATGATGCCATGCAGGCTGCCGGCGCGGCGCAGCGGGCGTCGGCCGGCGATGCGCTCATGGTATTCCCCGAAGGACGGCCGGCATGGCGCTGCGGCTGCTAGGCTCGCGCCCGCTTCCTGCCTGCAGCCCCATGAGCTTCCTCGCCATCGACATCGGCAACACGCGCCTGAAATGGGCGTTGTATGCCGCCCCGCACCCGGGCGCCGTGATGCTGCAGCACGGCGCGAGCTTCCTCGAGACCATCGACGAGCTGGCCGAGAAGCAGTGGCGGCAGCTGCCCGAGCCGCACAGCATGCTCGGCTGCGCGGTGGCCGGCGACGCGGTGCGCCGCCGCGTCGAGGAACAGCTGGAACTCTGGGACCTGACGCCGCGCTGGGTGGTGCCCTCGCTGCACGAGGCCGGCATCGGCAACGGCTACGACCACCCCACGCGCCTGGGCGCGGACCGCTGGGTGGCGCTGGCCGGCGCGCGCGCGCGCGTGCTGGCTGCGGCCACCGCCGCCGGGCAGCCGCCGCGGCCGGCGCTGGTGGTGATGGTCGGCACCGCGGTGACCGTGGATGCGCTGGACGCCAGCGGGCACTTCCTCGGCGGGCTGATCCTGCCCGGCTTCGGGCTCATGCTGCGTGCGCTGGAGCAGGGCACGGCGGGGCTGCGGGTGCCCACCGGCGAGGTGGTGGACTTCCCGACCAACACCAGCGACGCGCTGATGAGCGGCGGCGCCAATGCGATCGCCGGCGCCGTCGAGCGCCAGGTGCGCCGGCTGCAGCAGCGCTGCGGCGCCGAGCCGATGCTCCTGATGACCGGCGGCGCCGCCGTGAAGCTGGCGCCGATCACCGACCTGCCCTTCGAGACCGTCGATACGCTGATCTTCGAGGGGCTGCTGGTGATGCAGTCTCATCGGCTGGCGCTGTAGGCGCCAGGCGGTGCACTGCTGATCCGCATCGGCTGGCGCTGCAGGCGCCAGGCGGTGCACTGCTGATCCGCATCGGCTGGCGCTGCAGGCGCCGCCGCGAGGCGTGTCGTCGCCCGGAGCTACAGCCAGCGCTGCAGCAGCTCGCGCAGCTGCTCGCGCGAATAGGGCTTGGCCAGGTGCGCGTCCATGCCCGCGGCCATCGACTGCGCGGCGTCCTCGTCGAAGGCGTTGGCGGTCAGCGCGACGATGGGCACGCGCGGCAGGCGCAGGCGCTGCTCGCGGTCGCGCGCCTGGCGGGTGGCGGCATAGCCGTCCATCACCGGCATCTGGATGTCCATCAGCACCAGGTCCACGCGCTGCTGCTCCAGCACCTGCAGCGCCTGCGCGCCATGCTCGGCCTCGATGACGTCCAGCCCGAAGGACTTGAGCATCTCGGCGCCGATCATGCGGTTGACGATGTTGTCCTCCACCAGCAGCACGATGCCCTGCAGCGAGGCCCCGGGGTCCAGCGCGCCGATCTCGCTGTCGCTGGGCGCCGCCGGCACGTTGTGCGCGCGCTCCATGCGCAGCGTGAAGCTGAACAGCGAGCCTGCGCCGACGCGGCTGGCGACCTCGATGTGGCCGCCCATGGCCTCGATGATGCGCTGGCTGATCGCCAGCCCGAGCCCGGTGCCGCCGCGCAGCCGCGAGCGCGTGCTGTCCACCTGGTGGAAGGGCTGGAAGACGGCCTGCAGCGCATGGGCCGGGATGCCGATGCCGCTGTCCTCCACCTCGAAGTGCACGAGGCAGGCGTCGTCGCCGTCGGGCCGGGCGCTCAGGCGCAGCGTGACGCCGCCCTGCTCGGTGAACTTGACGCCGTTGCCCAGCAGGTTCAGCAGCACCTGCTTCAGGCGCGGCGCGTCGCCGACCACGCCGTCGGGCACGCCGTCGTCCATCTGCAGCGTGATCGTCAGGCCGCGGCTCTCGGCATTGGCGCGGAACAGCGAGGTGGCCGCCGCGGCCACCGAGTGCAGCGACATCGGCGTGGCTGCCAGCACCAGCTTGCCGGCCTCGATCTTGCTGTGGTCCAGCACGTCGTTGAGGATGTCCATCAAGGACTCGCCGGAGGCCGCCGCGGTGCGCACCAGGCGGCGCTGGCGCAGGTCCAGGCTGGTCTGGCGCAGCAGGTCCAGCGCGCCGAGCACGCCGTTCATCGGCGTGCGGATCTCGTGGCTCATCGTGGCCAGGAACTGGCTCTTGGCCAGGTTGGCGGCCTCGGCGGCCTCCTTCGCGCGCAGCAGCGAGGCGTTGGCCTCGTCGGCCTCGTGGCTGTGGCGCATCGAGCGCAGTGTGGTCTCGCGGAACTCCTGCGTGGCGCGGAACATCGTGGCCCCGAAGATCAGCACCAGCGCGGCCAGCGGCGCCGAGTGCACGGGCCCGGACATCAGGGAGACGATGAACACGCTGCCCATCTGCAGCACCGCCAGCACGACGAAGGCGCGCCCGGTCATCGACATGAAGAAGGCCGCGGTGACGACCGAGCCGAACAGGATCGCGAAGTAGGCGGTGGCCGTCGGCCCCTGCAGCAGCGGGTAGATCGTGAAGGTGGCCAGCGCCCAGGTCAGCCCGGCGAGCGCGGCGTTGGCCTCGAGCTGGCGCACGACGCCGGCGATCGCATCGCCGTCCAGCCGCTGCTGGCCGTCGTTGCGGTGGCAGATCCACCAGCGCCAGGCCGCGCCGATGCAGCCGACCACCACGACCGCGATCGCCGCGCCCTCGGCCCCGGCCTCCCAGCCCAGCCAGCCGACGAACAGCACGGCGGCCACCAGCAAGGGCACGCTGCGAGCGGAATTGCGCAGCGCCACCTGCAGCACTTCACGCTGGATGGCGGTGGCGACGCCGTCGGCTTCGGTCATGAAGGCGCGAGCATATCCTGCGCCGGGCGCGGCGCGAGTGGCCGGCACGGCCGCTGGCGGGGCGTCGGCCCCCCGGTGCCGCGCGCCGTCCAGCGGCGTCGCCCGGGGCACGCCGGACATCTCAGGAGCTGATGTAGGTCTCGAGCTGGGCGATCGTGGCCTCGTGCTCGGCGATGATGTCGTCCATCAGGTCGCGGATCGAGATCATGCCCAGCACCGTGCCGTCCTGGACCACCGGCAGGTGGCGGATCTTGCGGTCGCGCATCAGCGCCATGCACTCGTGGGTGCCGGTGCGCGGCGAGACCGTGACGACGCCGCGGGTCATGATCTCGGCCACCCGCGTCTCGCGCGAGTTGCGGCCCTGCAGCGCCACCTTGCGCGTGTAGTCCCGCTCGGAGAGGATGCCCACCAGCTGGCCCCCTTCCATGACGACGAGCGCGCCCACCTCGTGGCGCGCCAGGGTCTCCAGCGCCACGAAGACCGTGTCGTCGGGGCGCACGTGCCACAGCGTGGTGATCGGCGCCCCTTCGGCAACCCCGTCGCGCCTGCGCAGCAGTTCGGAAACCGGCTTCATCGTCGCCCCTCGTCGGCTTCGTAGGCGTCAAGACTACACAAAGCCCGCGCCGGCTGGAAGCGTCCTGCACCCCGGACTGCACGGTGCGGCGCTCCGTGGCAGCATTCGCGGCCTGATGAACGCTGCGCCCTCGCCCCTGTCCCGGCTGCTGCGGCCCTGGCGGCTGCTGCTGGCGCTGGCGCTCGCAGCCGGCCTACTGGCCGGCTGCGCGGTGCTGGACGAGCAGCAGCGGCGCTGGATCTTCCAGCCCAGCGACCGCACCTGGTGGGGCGGCCTGGCCGCCGCCGAGGGCATGCAGGACGTGTGGATCGAGTTCGACTCGCGCGAGACCGGCCGCCCGGTGCGCCTGCACGGGCTGTTCGCCGCCCAGAGCGACCCGCGCGCGCCGGTGCTGCTGTACCTGCACGGCGCGCGCTACGACGTGCGCGGCAGCGCGCACCGCATGCGCCGCATGCAGGAACTCGGCTTCGCGGTGCTGGGCGTGGACTACCGCGGCTTCGGGCGCAGCGACGCCGGGCTGCCCTCCGAGGCCATGGCCTACGAGGACGCCCGCGCGGCCTGGGACTGGCTCGCGGCGCGCCACCCGCAGGTGCCGCGCTTCGTATTCGGCCACTCGCTGGGCGGCGCGATCGCGGTGCACCTGGCCACCGAGGTGGGCGACGAGGCCGGCCTCATCGTCGAGGGCAGCTTCCCGTCCATCGCCGAGGTCGTCGGCACCTTCAAGTGGGGCTGGCTGCCGGTGTCGCCGCTGATCACGCAGCGCTTCGACGCCGCGGCGCGCATCGCGCGTGTCGGCGCCCCGGTGCTGGTGGTGCACGGCAGCGAGGACCGGCTGATCCGGCCGGAGCTCGGCCAGCGGCTGTACGAGCAGGCCGCCGCACCGAAGCGCTTCGTGCTCGTCGAGGGCGGCTCGCACCACAACACCAACGCACTGGGCCAGCCGCTGTACCGGCAGGCGCTGACGGAACTGTTCGGGCTGCCGCCGCGCTGAGGGCTTCACGGCACGACGGCCGTGACCTCGATCTCCACCTTCGCGCGGTCCTCCATCAGCGCCGCCACCTGCACCGCCGACATCGCCACGCCATAGTGGCCGATGGTCTCGCGGTAGGCGGCACCGATCTCCCGGGCGCGCGCCAGGTACTCGTGCTTGTCGGTCAGGTACCAGGTCATGCGCACGATGTGCCGCGGCTCGGCGCCGGCCTCGGCCAGCACCGCGCGCACGTTGGCCAGCGCCTGGCGCACCTGGGCCACGAGGTCGTCGCTGTCGAAGCGGCACTCGGCATTCCAGCCGATCTGCCCGGCCACGAAGACCTGCGTGCCGCCGGCCACCGCGACGCCGTTGGCATAACCGCGCGGCGGCAGCCAGCCGGCGGGTTGCAGCAGCTTCATGCGCTCTCCTTCTCCAGATGCGGCAGCATCGCCGCGCGCAGGTCCTCGGGCAGCGAGACCGGGCGGTGGCTGGCCAGCGAGGTGCACACCAGCACGCTGCGCGTGCGCATGCGCAGCACGCCGTCCTCGCCATGGAAGCGCGCCGCGGTGTGCAGCGAGCTGCGCCCCAGGTGCACCAGCGAGAGCGTCAGCGCGAGCCGGTCGCCATGGCGGCTGACCGCGGTGAAGTCGGCCTCCAGCCGCACCGTGGGCAGGCCCAGCCGGCGCTCGCCGATGATCTGCTCGTAGCGCAGGCCCAGGCCCTCGTCGAACCACTGCTCGACGAGGTCGTTGAGCATCACCAGGTACTGCGGGTAGAAGACGATGCCCGCCGGGTCGCAGTCGGCGAAGCGCACGGTGCGCGCGGCGGTGAAGCTCATGCCGGCCGGCCGGACGCGGCGTGCGGTGCAGGCGCGGCCGCAGCGGCCGGACCCGGGCGCGCCAGGGCCTGCGGGTTCATGCCTGGCGCAGCCGGAAGCGCTGCAGCTTGCCGGTCTCGGTGCGCGGCAGGCTGGCGCGGAACTCGACCGCGCGCGGGTATTTGTACGGCGCGATGGTCCGCTTGACGAAGTCCTGCAGTTCGCGCGCCATCGTGTCGCCGGCCTCGTGGCCGGGCTTGAGCACGACGAAGGCCTTGACGAGCATGCCGCGCGCCTCGTCGGGCACGCCGACGACGCCGCACTCGGCCACCGCCGGGTGCAGCAGCAGCGCACCCTCCACCTCCGGGCCGGCGATGTTGTAGCCGCCGGAGATGATCATGTCGTCGGTGCGCGCCTGGTAGACGAACTGGCCGTCCTCGTCCACCAGGTAGGCGTCGCCGGTGATGTTCCAGCCGCCCTGCACGTAGGCCGACTGGCGCGGGTCGTCCAGGTATTTGCACCCGGTGGGGCCCTTCACGGCCAGGCGGCCGACCTGGCCGCGCGGCAGCTCGCGGCCGTCCTCGCCCAGCACCGCGGCGCGGTAGCCGGGCACCGGCAGCCCGGTGGCGCCGGGCTTGGCATGGGCCTCGTCGGCGCTGATGAAGATGTGGAACAGCTCGGTCGAGCCGATGCCGTCGATGATCTCGATGCCGGTGGTCTCGCGCCACAGCAGCCGCGTGGCGGCCGGCAGCGCCTCGCCGGCGCTGACGCACTTGCGCAGCGAGGCCAGGTCCGGCGCCTGCCCCCCGGCACGCGCGGCGGCGATGGCGCCGGCCATCGCGCGGTAGCTGGTCGGCGCGGTGAAGCACACCGTGGCGCGGTGGCGCTCGATGGCCGGCAGCAGCAGCTCGGGCGTGGCCTTCTCCAGCAGCACCGTGGCCGCGCCGATGGCCAGCGGAAAGACCAGCAGCCCGCCCAGCCCGAAGGTGAAGGCCAGCGGCGGGCTGCCGATGAAGACGTCGTCGGCGCGCGCGCGCAGCACATGCGGGGGCCAGCAGTGCACCGAGGCCATCACGTCGCGGTGGAAGTGCAGCGTACCCTTGGGCACGCCGGTGGTGCCGGAGGTGAAGGCGATCAGCGCGATGTCGTCGGCCGCGGTGTCGACGGCCGCGAAGCCGGCCGGCTTGGCCGCGGCGCGGGTCTCCAGCTCGCGCGCCTCGCCGCCGAAGTGCAGCACCTGGCGCAAGGACGGGCACTGCGCGCGCGCCGCGGCCAGCTCGTCGGCCAGCCGCGCGTCGCACAGCGCGTGGCTGACCTGCGCCTTGTCGATGATCGCCTGCAGCTCGCGTGCGCGCAGCAGCGGCATCGTGCCGACGACGATGCCGCCGGCCTTGACCACGCCGAACCAGCAGGCCGCCATCTGTGGCGAATTGGGCCCGCGCAGCAGCACGCGGTTGCCGGGCACGAGGCCGAGGTCCTCCACCAGCACGCGCGCGATGCGCTCGGCCCGCTCCTGCAGCTCGGCATAGCTCCAGCAGGTGCCGTCGCTGCCGATCACGCAGGGGCGGCCGCCCTGCCCCGCCTGCACGTGGCGGTCCAGCAGTTCCGTGGCGCAGTTCAGGCGCGGCGGAAACTGCAGCTCGGGCAGCTCGAAGAGGAATTCGGGCAGCGCCCCGGGCGGCGGCAGGCGGTCGCGCGCGTAGGTGTCGACATGCGCGGTCGCAGCCGGTGTGGGAGTGGCAGCCGCAGCCATGGCGGGCATTCTTCGGGCAGATAGTTTAGTTGTCAACTATTTGCCGCCGGCCACTATGATCGCGCCATGGTCGTCGACGCCGCGCCGCGCCTGTGGGACATCTCGCCGCCCGTGCATGCGGGTTCGCCGGTCTTTCCCGGCGATGCACCCTACGTGCAGCAGTGGGCGGCGCGCATCGGCTCCGGCTGCCCGGTCAACGTCAGCACGATCACGCTGAGCCCGCACACCGGGGCGCATGCCGATGCGCCGCTGCACTACGACGACGCCGGCGCCGCCGCCGGCGCGCTGGACCTGGCGCCCTACCTGGGCCGTTGCCGCGTCGTGCATGCCATCGGCTGCGGGCCGCTGGTGCGCTGGCAGCACCTCGAACAGGCGCTGGCCGACCTGCCGCCGCGCCTGCTGGTGCGCACCTACGAGCGCATGCCCGCGGAGCGCTGGGACCCGGATCTCGCGGCCTTCGCGCCCGAGACCATCGAGCGCCTGGCCGACCTCGGCGTGGTGCTGGTCGGCATCGACACCGCGAGCATCGACCCCGCCGCGAGCAAGACGCTGGACGCGCACCAGGTCATCCGCCGCCGCGGCCTGCGCGTGCTGGAGAACCTGCTGCTCGACGCGGTGCCCGAGGGCGACTACGAACTGATCGCGCTGCCGCTGAAGCTGACGACGGCCTGCGCGTCGCCCGTTCGCGCGGTGTTGAGGGAGTTGCCGAGATGACCAGAGACGACGCCCTGGCGCTGGATGCCGCCGATGCACTGGGCCCCCTGCGCGAGCTGTTCGAGCTGCCCCCGGGCCTGATCTACCTGGACGGCAATTCGCTCGGCGTGCTGCCCAAGGCTACCGCGGCGCGGGTGCAGCAGGTGGTGCAGGCCGAATGGGGGCAGGACCTGATCCGCAGCTGGAATGCCGCCGGCTGGATCCACCTGCCGCAGCGCATCGGCGACAAGATCGCGCGGCTGGTCGGCGCCGGGCCGGGCGAGCTGGTCGTCGCCGACTCGACCAGCGTCAACCTGTTCAAGGTGCTGAGTGCCGCGCTGGCCCTCGTGCGCGCAGGCAGCGCACAGCGGCGGGTGATCGTCAGCGAGCGCAGCAACTTCCCGACCGACCTCTACATCGCCGAGGCGCTGGCCGGGCAGCACCGCTGCGAGCTGCGGCTGGCCGATGCGCCCGAGCAGATCCCCGCGCTGCTGGACGACAAGACGGCGGTGCTGATGCTCACGCAGGTCAACTACCGCAGCGGCCGCCTGCACGACATGGCCGCGCTGTCGCGCGCGGCGCACGAGGCCGGCGCGCTGGCGGTGTGGGACCTCGCACACAGCGCCGGCGCGCTGCCGGTGGACCTGCAAGGCGACGGCGCCGACATGGCGGTGGGCTGCGGCTACAAGTACCTCAACGGCGGCCCCGGCGCGCCGGCCTTCGTGTGGGTGCACCCGCGCCACGCCGACCGCTTCTGGCAGCCGCTGGCCGGCTGGATGGGGCATGCCGCGCCCTTCGAATTCACGCCCGGCTACCGGCCGGCGCCCGGCATCGCGCGCTACCTGTGCGGCACGCCGCCGGTGCTGTCGATGGCGGCGCTGGAATGCGGCGTCGATACGCTGCTCGCGGCAGAGCCCTTCGGGGGCATGGCCGCGCTGCGCGCCAAGTCGCTGGCGCTGACACGCCTCTTCGCCGACGAGGTGCGCATGCGCTGCCCGAAACTGGCGCTGGTCTCGCCGACCGACGATGCGCTGCGCGGCAGCCAGGTCTGCTTCGCGCACGCGGAACTGGGCTACCCGGTGGTGCAGGCGCTGATCGCGCGCGGCGTGATCGGCGACTTCCGCGCGCCGGACGTGCTGCGCTTCGGCTTCACGCCGCTGTACACCCGCTTCGTCGACGCCTTCGACGCCGCGGTGCACGTGCAGCAGGTGCTGGACAGCGGCGAGTGGCGGCGGCCCGAGTTCAACCGCCGCCAGGCCGTGACCTGAGCGTCCACCGACGAGGGCCCCGCCCGATGGCCACCCCAGAGCACCACGGCGCGAAGCTGGACTACAGCGCCGACATGAGCTACGGCGACTACCTGCACCTGGACGAGGTGCTGGGCGCGCAGCACCCGCTCTCGCCGCACCACGACGAGATGCTGTTCATCGTGCAGCACCAGACCAGCGAGCTGTGGATGAAGCTGATGCTGCACGAGCTGCGCGCGGCCATCGCCTGCATCGCGCGCGACGAGCTGCCGCCGGCCTTCAAGATGCTGGCGCGGGTCTCGAAGATCATGGAGCAGCTGGTGCACGCCTGGGACGTGCTGGCGACGATGACGCCGCCGGAATACAGCGCGATCCGGCCCTACCTGGCCAGCAGCAGCGGCTTCCAGAGCTGGCAGTACCGCTCGATCGAGTTCAGCCTGGGCAACAAGAATGCCGCGATGCTCAAGCCGCACGCGCACAGCCCGGCGCGCCTGGCCGAGGTCGAGGCGGCGTACCGCGCACCCAGCCTGTACGACGAATCGCTGCGCCTGCTGGCGCGCCGCGGCCTGCCAGTGCCGGCCAGCCATACCGCGCGCGACTGGACCCAGCCCTACACCGCCAGCGACGAGGTCGAGGCCGCCTGGCTGCAGGTCTACCGCGCACCGCAGCAGCACTGGGACCTCTACCAGCTCGGCGAGGAACTGACCGACCTGGAGGACGCCTTCCGCCTGTGGCGCTTCCGCCATGTCACGACGGTCGAACGGGTGATCGGCTTCAAGCGCGGCACCGGCGGCACCGGCGGCGTGAGCTACCTGCGCAGGATGCTCGACGTGGTGCTGTTTCCGGAGATCTGGAAGCTGCGCACGGACCTGTAGCCGCAAGCGCCCCGCGGGGCCGGCCTCAGCTCAGCGCAATCAGCGCGCGCTCGAAGCGCGCCACCGCGCCGTCGACGTCCTTGAGCTTGTCCAGCCCGAACAGTCCGATGCGGAAGCTGCGGAAGTCCGGGCCCTCGTCGCAGGCCAGCGGCACGCCGGCGGCGATCTGCAGGCCCTGCGCCGCCCAGGCCTTCGTGTTCTGCCAGTCGGCATGGTCGGTGTAGCTCACGACGACCCCCGGCGCCTGGAAGCCGGCGGCGGCCACACTCGGGATGCCCCTGGCTTCGAGCAGCGCACGCACACGCCGGCCCAGCTCGAACTGCGCCGCCTTGGCCTGCTCGAAGCCCAGCGCCGCGGTCTCGGCCATGGCGTCGCGCAGGTGCACCAGGCCGTCGGTGGGCAGCGTGGCGTGGTAGGCCATGCCCCCCTGCTCGTGCGTCTCCATGATGGCGAGCCACTTCTTCAGGTCCATCGAGAAGCTGCTGCTGGTGGTGCCGGCGATGGCCTCGCGCGCCCGTTCGCCCAGCATCACCAGGCCGGCGCAGGGCGTGCTGCTCCAGCCCTTCTGCGGGGCGCTGATCAGCACGTCCACGCCGGTGGCGCGCATGTCCACCCAGGCCGCGCCGCTTGCCACGCAGTCCAGCACGAACAGGCCCCCATGCGCGTGCACGGCGTCGGCGACGGCGCGCAGGTAGTCGTCGGGCAGCAGCATGCCGGCGGAAGTCTCGACATGCGGCGCGAAGACGAGGTCGGGCTTCGTGCGACGGATCGCCTCGACGACCTCCGAGACCGGCGCGGGCGCGAACGGCGCCTTCGGGCCCGGCCCGGTGGTGCGCGCCTTCAGCACGGTCACCTCGCCGGCGATGCCGCTCATCTCGAAGATCTGGCTCCAGCGGTAGCTGAACCAGCCGTTGCGCACGACCAGCGCGCGCTTGCCGCCGCCGAACTGGCGCGCCACCGCCTCCATGCCGAAGGTGCCGCTGCCGGGCACGACGATGGCGCTGGTGGCGCCGTAGACCTGCTTGAGCGTGGCCGAGACGTCCTGCATCACGCGCTGGAAGCGCGCGCTCATGTGGTTCAGCGCGCGGTCGGTATAGACGACCGAATATTCGAGCAGGCCGTCGGGGTCGACGTCGGGGCGCAGGCCGGGCATGCGGGCTCCTGGAAGCGGAAGACGGATGCGCGGCAGCTTATCAGCCGGCGGCGTCGTATGCCGCGCGCACCCAGCCCAGCAGCGTGGCGTCGATCTCGGAAGCGCTGCCGAAGCGCACCGTGTGGCTGCACATGCCCCCCGGCGGCTGCGCCTTCAGCCGCGGATGGTCCGGCAGGCCCTTGGCGTTGAGCCCCAGCTCGAGCAGGTCCTTGGTCGCCGGGCCCAGCATCGCGAACTGCTTCTTGCGGCGCAGGCTGACGTAGCTCTTCTTCGGCGCGCGCTCGAAGTCGCCGAAGGCCTCGATGCGCTGGATCATCGCCTCGTGCAACGGCCGCAGGTGCGCCTTGGCGCCGGTGTAGATGCCGTCCAGCGGGTCGCCCTCGTGCGCCGGCGGCAGCGCGGCGGCAGCGGCCGGCATGCCGGCGCCCAGGTCGGGCAGCGGCTTGACGACGAAGTAGGCCAGGGTGTTGGCGTCGCCGTAACCCAGCGTGTACTGCTCCATCAGCCAGCTGCGGCGCTCGCCATGCTTGGCCAGCCCGCTGGCCTTCACGGCGGCCAGCAGTTCGGCCAGCGGCTTGCCGGTCCGGGTCTGGATGTTGCGCAGCTGGGTCAGCACGGCGGCTTGCGGGTCGGCCATCGTCGTCTCCTCCGGGGTCACGGGGCACGGCAGTCTGCGCCGCCGTGCGATCAGCGTCACATGCCTGTGGGGCCCCGTCAACCGGGCCGCCCCGTGCCTGCACACAGGCCGGCGGCCACCTAGAATTCCGGGCTTGCCCGAACCCCGGGCCGGAGCCCCCGCGATGGACACCCGCACCTCCCCGATCCGCCTTCGCGTCACGCAGCTGCGCGAGGTCCTGGCCCGCGAGGGCGTGCATGCGCTGCTGGTGCCTTCCAGCGACCCCCACCTCAGCGAATACCTGCCCGAGCGCTGGCAGGGCCGCGAGTGGCTGTCGGGCTTCACCGGGTCGATGGGCACGCTGGTCGTCACGCTCGACCGCGCGGCGCTGTTCGCCGACAGCCGCTACTGGGTGCAGGCCGAGACCGAGCTCGCCGGCACCGGCATCGAGCTGGTGAAGATCGCCACCGGCACCTCGCCGGCGCATGTGGACTGGCTGGCGCGCGAGGTGCCGCGCGGCGCCACCGTCGCGGTGGACGGCCAGGTGCTCGGGCTGGCCAGCGCGCAGGCGCTGCAGGCCGCGCTGGACGCCGCCGGCGTGCGGCTGCGCACCGACCTGGACCTGCTGGACAGCATCTGGCCCGAGCGCCCCGGGCTGCCCGACGCGCCGGTGTACGAACACCGCCCGCCGCACGCCACGGTGCCGCGCAGCGAGCGCCTGGCCGCCCTGCGCGACGCGATGGCCGCGGCCGGGGCCACGCACCACTTCGTCTCCACCGTGGACGACATCGCGTGGATCACCAACCTGCGCGGCCGCGACGTCAGCTACAACCCGGTCTTCATGGCGCACCTGCTGCTGGCGCGCGAGGGCGAGCGCCTGTCCGGCCGGCTGTTCGTCGGCGAGGGCAAGGTGCCACAGGCGCTGGCCGCCGCCCTGGCGGCCGACGGCCTGAGCCTCGCCCCCTATGCCGAGGCCGGCGCCGCGCTCGCGGCGCTGGGCGCCGGGCAGGTGCTGCTGGTGGACCCCAGACGCATCACCCACGGCCTGCGCGAACGAGTCGGCGCCGGCTGCCGCGTCGTCGAGCAGATCAACCCGAGCACGCTGCTCAAGAGCCGCAAGAGCGAAGCCGAGGCCGCGCACGTGCGCGAGGCGATGGCCGAGGACGGCGCCGCGATGTGCGCCTTCTACGCCTGGTTCGAGGCCGCGCTGGCACGCGGCGAGCGCATCACCGAGCTGACCGTCGACGAGCGGCTGAGCGCCGAGCGCGCGAAGCGTGCGAACTTCGTCGGCCTGAGCTTCTCCACCATCGCCGGCTTCAACGCCAACGGCGCGATGCCGCATTACCGCGCCACCGAGGAGCACCACGCCGTGGTCGAGGGCGACGGGCTGCTGCTCATCGACAGCGGCGGCCAGTACCTCGGCGGCACCACCGACATCACGCGCGTGTGGCCCGTGGGCACGGTCAGCGACGCGATGCGGCGCGACTACACCCTGGTGCTGAAGGGCACGATGGCGCTGAGCCGCGCACGCTTCCCGCGCGGCACGCCGAGCCCGATGCTCGACAGCCTGGCGCGCGCGCCGCTGTGGGCCGAGGGCATCGAGTTCGGTCACGGCACCGGCCACGGCGTGGGCTATTTCCTCGCCGTGCACGAGGGCCCGCAGAGCATCAGCAAGGCGGTGCCGACCGAGCACATGGCCATGCAGCGGGGCATGATCACCAGCATCGAGCCCGGCGTCTACCGTCCCGGCCGCTGGGGCGTGCGCATCGAGAACCTGGTGCTCGCGGTGCCGGCCGCGACGGCCGACAGCGAGCTCTTCGGCGAGTTCCTCGAGTTCGAGACGCTGACGCTGTGCCCGATCGACACGCGCTGCCTGCAGCGCAGCCTGCTGCGCGAGGACGAGATCGCCTGGCTCGACGCCTACCACGCCACGGTGCGCGAGCGCCTGGCGCCGCGGGTGAGCGGCGACGCGCTGGCCTGGCTGCTGGCCCGCACGCAGCCGGTCTGAGGGCCCTGCTCCGCGGCGCACGATGAAGCGCATCGGCGTCGACCTCGGCGGCAGCAAGATCGAGGCCGTCGTGCTGGCCGACGACGGCCGCGAGCACTGGCGCCGGCGCGTGGCCACGCCGGCCGGCGACTACAGCGCCACGGTGCAGGCGGTGACGGCACTGGTGCGGCAGGCGCAGCAGGCGGCGGGCGGCGACACCACCATCGGCATCGGCACCCCGGGCGCGGTCACCGCGCAGGGGTTGATGAAGAACTGCAACTCCACCTGCCTGAACGAGCAGCCGCTGCCGGCCGACCTGCGCACGGCCATCGGCGGGCCGATCGCGATCGCCAACGACGCCGACTGCCTGGCGCTGTCCGAGGCCACCGATGGCGCCGGGGCAGGCGCGGCGGTCGTCTTCGCGGCCATCCTCGGCACCGGCGTCGGTGCCGGTGTCGTCGCGCACGGCCGCTTGCTGCAGGGCCCCAACCGCACCGCCGGCGAGTGGGGCCACAACCCGCTGCCCTGGGCCGACGAAGGCGACCGGCCGGCGCCGCGCTGCTGGTGTGGCCAGGCGGGCTGCCTGGAGACCTGGCTCTCAGGCCCGGCGCTGGCGCGCGACCATGCGGCGCACGGCGGCGCGGACATCGATGCCGCGGAGGTCGCCGCGCGCGCCGCAGCCGGCGACGCGGCCGCCGTGGCGGCGCTGGAGCGTCACGCCTCGCGGCTGGCGCGCGCGCTGGCCGCGGTGATCAACCTGCTGGACCCGGACGTGATCGTGCTCGGCGGCGGGCTCTCGCGCGTGGCCGCGCTGTACGAGCGCGTGCCGGCGCTGTGGGCACGCTGGGTCTTCGGCGCTGGCGTGGACGGGCCGGTGCGCACGCGGCTCGTGCCGGCGGTGCATGGCGATGCCTCGGGCGTGCGCGGCGCGGCCTGGCTGGGGCGCCAGGAGGTCTGAGTCTTCGCGCTGGCCGCCGAGGGCGGCCATGGGCACTGCGGGCCGCCGGCAGGCTGACGCCCCCGGCAAACGTCAGGCCTGCGGCAGGCAGATCGGCAACCCCAAACGAGTACGCGCCGGCCGGCGAGAGGCATCACCCCGCCCGCCGGCGCGTCAGCGCGAACGAACCGTCAACCGCGCCCGTGCTTGGCGATCAGCGCCTTCGCGCTGTCCAGCAGGTCGCGGCCGTTGAAGCCGCGCTTGTTCATGTCGGCCACCCACTCGTCCTCGACACCGGCGGACAGCTTGACGAATTCCGCGCGCTGCGCCGCCGTGAAGGTGTGGATCTGGTTACCGCGGTCCACCGCCTGCTTGCGGCCGTCGGGGTCGTTGCCTTCCTGCGTCTTGCCCAGCCAGGCCGAGGTGGCCATGCCGGAGTTCGCGTCGATGACCTTCTTCAGGTCCGGCGCCAGGCTCTCGTACTTGGCCTTGTTCATGGCCATCACGAAGGCCGTGGTGTACAGCGCCGGACCGCTGCGGTCGAACTCGCTGTGGAACTTCGTCAGCTCGTGCACCTTCACCGAGGGCACCACCTCCCAGGGAATCACGCAGGCGTCGATGACGCGCTTGGACAGTGAATCCGGGATCTGCGGCAGCGGCATGCCCACCGGCGTGGCGCCCACCGCCGCCAGCATCTTGGTCACCATGCGCGTCGGGCCGCGCACCTTCATGCCGCGCAGGTCGGCGGCCGAGAGGATGGGCTTGGTCGCCGAGTGGAACATGCCCGGGCCGTGCACGTGCAGCGCGATGGTCTGGACCTCCTTGAACTCGTCCGGGCACTTCGTCTGGTAGTACTCCCAGTAGGCCTTGGAAGTGGCCTCGGCGTTGTTCATCGTGAACGGCAGCTCGAAGACCTCGATGCGCGGGAAGCGCCCGGCCGCCCAGCCCGCCACGTTCCACATCACGTCGACGACGCCGTCGCGAACCTGGTCGTAGAGCTGCGGCGGCGTGCCGCCGAGCTGCATCGCCGGGTAGGCCTCGAACTTGATGCGCCCGCCGGACTCCTTCTCGACCTTCTCCATCCACGGCTTGTGCATCGTCAGCCAGACGTTGGACAGCGGCGCCATGAAGGTGTGGAACTTCAGCGTCACGCTCTGCTGCGCGAAGCCGCTGAGGTGCGGGGCGCCGAGCGCGGCCGCGGCGGCGGCGCCCTGGATCAGGGTGCGTCTCTTCATCGAATGGTCTCCTGCTGCGGTGTCGGACGAAGCTCGTTTGGACCTCGAAGTTTCCGCGGCCGTTCCACCTGCCGCGACCCGGTTTTCCCGTAGAACGGCCCGCGCGCCGGGTCAGTCGTAGATGACGCCCACCAGCCACAGCGACACCGCCGGCACCAGCAGCAGCAGCAGCGTGCGCAGCGCGTCGCTGACCAGGAAGGGCATCACGCCGCGGTAGCTCTCGGCGATGGGCAGGCCCTTGGCCATCGAGTTGACGATGTAGACGTTGAGCCCCACCGGCGGCGAGAGCAGCCCGAAGCCCACCGTCATCAGCACCAGGATGCCGAACCAGATCGCCTGCCCCTCCGCCGGCAGGCCCAGCGGCAGCCCCATGACCAGCGGGAACAGGATGGGCACCGTGAGCAGGATCACCGACAGCTCGTCCATCACCATGCCCAGCACGACGAACATCACCACGATGCCGCCGACCACGGCCAGCGGCGGCAGCCCCCAGCCCTGCACGGTGGCCGCCAGCTCGCGCGGCACCTGCGTCAGCGCCAGCGCCGAATTCATCAGGTCCGCGCCGAGGAAGATCATGAAGATCATCGCCGAGGCGGTGGCGGTGCCGTAGAAGCACTGCGCCAGGCTGCGCAGCGTCAGCTCGCGGCGCAGCAGCGCGGCGACGAAGGTGGCCGCGGCGCCGACCGCCGCACCCTCGGTGGGGGTGAACCAGCCGCCGTAGATGCCACCGAAGACGATGCCGAAGATGGTCACGATGGGCAGCACGCCGCGCGTGAGCCGCCAGGTCAGCGGCGGTGCCTCGTCGTGCTCCGGCGCCTGCCCGGGCACCAGGCGCACGTAGACCGCGATGGCGGTGATGTAGCCGGCCACCGCGATCAGCGCCGGGATCATCGCCGCGGCGAAGAGCTTGGCGATGTTCTGCTCGGTCAGGATGGCGTAGATGACCAGCGGCACCGAGGGCGGCACCAGGATCCCCAGCGTGCCGCCGGCGGCCAGCGCGCCGGTGGACAGCCGGCCGCTGTAGCCGTGGCGCTTCATCTCCGGCAGCGCCACCGAGGTGATCGTGGCCGCGGTCGCCACCGAGGAGCCGCAGATCGCGCCGAAGGCGGCGCTGGCCACCACCGAGGCCATCGCGAGGCCGCCGCGGAAGCGGCCCATCAGCGCGGCGGCAAACTCGAACAGCGCGCGCGAGATGCCGCCGTGGGTGGCGAACTGCCCCATCAGGATGAACAGCGGGATCACGCTGAGGTCGTAGCTCGCGAAGCGCGCGAAGGCCTGCGTGTTGAGGAAGAAGCTCAGCGGCGCCCAGCCCGCCTGCAGCACGTAGCCCAGCGTGCCGGCGGCGAACATCGCGATCGCGATCGGCACGCGCACGGCCATCAGCGCCAGCATCACGCCGAAGATCAGCAGCGACAGCTCGATCGGGGTCATGACCGCCCCTCGTCGCCGAAGCCCAGCCAGGCCTGCGCGGCGGCGATCACCGCCGTCAGCGCCAGCCCGGGCACGATGCACACGTACACCCACCAGTCGGGCACGCCCAGCATCATCGAGCCGGTCTGCGTGCTCCAGGCATTGGCCAGCCCGAGCGCGCTGCGCCAGGCCATCAGCCCCATCGCGGCGGCCAGCAGCGCGGCGCCCAGCCGGTCCAGCGCATGCCGCGTCGCCGGGCGCGCCTTCACGGTGAAGAAGTCGACGATGATGTTGGCGCGGCGAAACTGGCAGATCGGCAGGAACAGCGCGATCGCCGCGCCGGCGGCATAGCCCGTCAGCTCGAAGTCGCCGACCAGCGTCCAGCCGGTGGTGTTGCGCCCGACCAGGCTGACGCAGGTCATCAGCGTGATGCCGGTCAGCAGCAGCCCGGCGAGCACGGCGCTGGCCTTGGCAAGCGCTTCCAGCAGCTTCATCAACATCAAGCGGGGTCCTCGCGGGCGGGCATCGTCAGTACTGGGTGTCCGGCAGCGTGACGGTCAAGCCGTCCAGCGCCGCGTCGACGACGATCTGGCAGGACAGGCGGCTCGTGGGCTGGCGCTCGGCGGCGGTCATCTCGAGCATCGATCGTTCATCCGCGCCGGGCGGTGGCAGGCGGCCCGACCAGGCCTCGTCGACGATGACGTGGCAGGTCGCGCAGCTCAGGCAGCCGCCGCAATCGGCGGCGATGCCGTCGATGCCGGCGTCGACCGCGGTGCGCATCAGGCTGCGGCCGGCGCGCGCCGGCACGTCGATCACGCGGCCTTCGGGGGTGCGGAAGTGCACGGTGGGCATGAGGCTCAGCTGCGCGCGAGGTACTCGCGCCGCTCCCAGGCCGCGGGGTCCTCGGCCGCCGCGTGGCGCGCCAGCTCGTTGCGGCGCACGGCCAGCAGCACGGTGGCCATCTCGGCGCCCAGGCCCTGCATCAGCACGGCGTCCGCCGCCAGCGCGTCCAGCGCGTCGGCCAGCGCGCCGGGCAGCGGCGGCGCGCCCTCGGCATAGGGCGACTCGGTCGCCGGGCCGGGGTCCAGCGCCTGCCGCAGGCCGTCGAGACCCGCCCAGACCTGCGCGGCGATGTACAGGTAGGGGTTGGCCGCCGGCTCGCCGGCGCGGTTCTCGATGCGCGTGGCGGCGTCGCCCGGGCCGCCGATCACGCGCAGCAGCGCGCCGCGGTTGTCGCGCCCCCACACCGCCGCCTGCGGCGCCATCGGGCTGTGGCGGTAGCGGCCGTAGGCGGGGATCGTCGTCGCGGCCAGTGCGCTGGCCCCCGCGGCATGGGCCAGCAGGCCGCCCAGCCAGTGCACGCCGGCGTCGGACAGCAGCTGGCGGGCGTCCAGGCGCGCGCCGGTGGCGGCGTCGCGGCACATCGCATTGCGCCCGTCGGCATCGACGAGCGACTGGTGCAGGTGCCAGCCGCTGGCCACCGCGTGCGGCAGCGGCGGCCGGCAGCAGAAGCTGGCGTGGAAGCCGGCGCGGCGCAGCGCCTGGCGCACGCCGTTGCGGAACAGCACCACCTGGTCGGCCGCGGTCAGCGCGTCGGTGGCGGCGAAGACGGCCTCGAACTGGCTGGGGCCGAGCTCGATCTCCAGCGAGCGCAGCGGCAGGCCCAGCCCCAGCGCGGTGCGGCGCACCAGCGCCAGCACCTCGTCGGCGCGGTCGGCATGCGCCTCCGACAGCAGCTGGTAGCCGGGGTGCACGTGCGCCAGCGCCGGCGGCTCGGCAGGCCACGCGGCCTGTGCGGCCCGGTCGGCCGGCCCGCCGTCGTCCACGATGCGCCAGACGTGAAACTCCAGCTCGAGCCCGCAGCGCAGCCCATAGCCGGCCTCGTGCAGCGAGGCCAGCGCACGCTGCAGCACGCGCCGCGGGTCGGCGGCCACCGGCGTGCCGTCGGCCCAGCAGGTCTCGCCGCGCACCCAGGCCGCGCCGGGCGCCCAGGGCAGCAGCTGCAGGCTCGCCGGGTCGGGCAGCAGCAGCAGGTTGTTGGCGGCGCCGAAGCCGCTCAGCGCACCCAGCGCGCCGGGCTCGAAGACCTTGAACGCGGTGCGGTCCGCGCTGTCCTTCAGCAGCACCGTGCTGACCATGCCGATGCCTTCGGCGAAGGGACCGCGCAGCCAGGCCGGGTCGCCGCCGACGACCAGCGTCTTGCCGCGCAGCGCGCCGTGCAGGTCGCACCAGGCCACGCGCAGCGTTTCGATGCGTTCGTCGCGCAGGCGCGCCAGCAGCGCCGCGAGCGCGGCCTCGCGCGCCGGCCCGGCCAGGCCGCAACGCGAGGCCAGCGTCATGCAGCGGGGCTGCCAGCCGGCTGCGCCGCCGCCGCGCGCAGCCAGGGCGCCGCGGCACGCCGGGCCTGCACCGCCTGCTGCCAGTGGTCCTGCCAGTTCTGTGCACCCACCGCGGTGGAATACGTGCA
>CAZUPH010000021.1:0-16948 GCA_964621995.1 uncultured Rubrivivax sp.
TGTAGTGCAGCATGAAGCGGTCTTCGAACTCGCCGGCCAGCGCGTCGATGCGCTGCGCGTCGCGCTCGGTGCCCAGCGTGGCCACCACCAGCGCCTGCGTCTCGCCGCGCGTGAAGAGGGCACTGCCGTGCGTGCGCGGCAGCAGGCCGGAGCGGATCTCGATCGGGCGCACGGTGCGCGTGTCGCGGCCGTCGATGCGCGGCTCGCCGGAGAGGATCTGGCTGCGCACGATGCGCGACTCGATCTCGAAAAGCAGCTCGTTCAGCTTGTTGGCGTCGAATTCGGCGCCCTCGTCCTTCAGCGCGGTGGCGACCGCGGCATAGGCGTCGCGGCAGGCCTGCGTGCGCGCCTGCTTGCTGCGGATCTGGTAGGCCGCGCGCAGCGGGCCTTCGGCCAGCGCGCCGACCTTGGCGATGAAGGCCTCGTCCTTGGCCGGCGGCTGCCAGTTCCACTCGGGCTTGCCGGCCTCGCGCACGAGTTCGTTGATCGCGGCGATGGCGACCTTGCCCTGCTCGTGGCCGAAGACCACGGCGCCGAGCATCACGTCCTCGGGCAGCTCCTGCGCCTCGGACTCGACCATCAGCACGGCGGCCTCGGTGCCGGCGACCACGAGGTCAAGCTTGCTCTCGGCCAGCTGCGTCTGCCCCGGGTTGAGCACGTACTCGCCGTTGACGTAGCCCACGCGCGCCGCGCCGATCGGGCCGGCGAAGGGGATGCCGCTGATCGCCAGCGCGGCGCTGGTGCCGATCATCGCGGCGATGTCGGCCTGCACCTCGGGGTTCAGGCTCAGCACGTGCACGATGACCTGGACCTCGTTGTAGAAGCCCTCGGGGAACAGCGGCCGGATCGGGCGGTCGATCAGCCGGCAGGTCAGGATCTCGGCCTCGCTGGGGCGGCCCTCGCGCTTGAAGAAGCTGCCGGGGATCTTGCCGGCGGCGTAGGTCTTCTCGGTGTAGTCCACCGTCAGCGGGAAGAAGTCCTGGCCCGGCTTGGCCTCGGTCTTCGCGACCACGGTGGCCAGCACCACGGTGTCGTCGATGTTGACGACCACCGCGCCGGTGGCCTGGCGCGCGATCTCGCCGGTCTCCAGCGTGACCTGGTGCGGGCCCCACTGGAACGTCTTGGTGACCTTGTTGAACATGCTCATGCGGTTGCTCCTCGTTGGGTGGCGGAGCCGGCCGACCGAGGCAACCATGCCATTCCAGCGCCGCCCTTGCGCAGGCCTCGTTGGAATGACACAGCAGGTGCTCGATGCGGGACCAGGGCTCCCGGGTGGGTGCGCCGGCGGCCGCACGCGGCGGCCGCCGGCGCGGTGATCACTTGCGCAGGCCCAGCTTGCCGATCAGCGCCGTGTAGCGCTCGGCGTCCTTGTCCTTCAGGTAGGACAGCAGCCGCTTGCGCTGGTTGACCAGCTTGAGCAGGCCGCGGCGGCCGTGGTGGTCCTTGGCGTGGGTCTTGAAGTGCGGCGTCAGCTCGTTGATGCGAGCGGTCAGCAGCGCGACCTGGACCTCGGGGCTGCCGGTGTCGGCGGTGCCGCGGGCGTGCGCCGAGACGATCTCGGCCTTGGCGGTGGTGGTCAGGGGCATGCGATTTCCTGCGATGCATGGAAACCGCGGGCGCGCGGCCCAGGGCGGGCTGCAATGCGCGAACGCAGGTTTCCGGGTGGACTTGCGGTCACCAGTGAAACCGACCGGTGCCGTGCTGTGCTCCTGCACGGCAAAACCACGCAGGAACCCGGCATTATAGCCGCAGCGCCTGCGCCAGGCGCGCCAGCCCGGCGTCCAGCCGCGCCGGGTCGCGCGAGGCGAAGCACCAGCGCAGCCAGCCCTGCCCTTCCGGGCCGAAGGCGGCACCCGGGGCCAGGCCCAGGCCGTGTTCGGCCACCAGCCGCTTCGCGAAGGCCAGCGAGTCGTCCTGCCCCGGCACGCGGAAGTAGGCATACATGCCGCCCGGCGGTGACGCGACCTGCACGCCGGGCAACGCCTGCAGCCCGGCGACCAGGCGGTCGCGGCCCGCCTGCAGCCGCTGCACCAGGCCGGGCACGAAGGCAGCGGCCATCGCCAGCGCGGCCAGGCCGCCGCGCTGCACGAAGACCGGAGTGCACGAGCTGTTGAACTCCAGCAGCTTGCCCAGCGCGGCCATCGCCTCGGCACCCTCCCCGGAGCCGCCCGGGTCGCCGCCCGGCAGCACCAGCCAGCCCAGCCGCCAGCCCGTCATCAGGAAGCTCTTGCTGAAGCTCTGGGCCACGACGAGACGGTCTGCCGGCTCCGCGAGGTCCAGGAACGAAGGTGCCGCCTCGCCCGGCGCGCCGGCGTAGTACAGGCGTTCGTAGACCTCGTCGGCGACGATCCAGGTGCCGGTGCGCCGGCAATGCGCCAGCAGCGCGGCCTGTTCGCCGCGCGCGAGGGTCCAGCCGGTGGGGTTGTTCGGCGCATTGACCAGCAGCACGCGCGTGCGCGGCGTCACCGCGGCCAGCAGCTCGTCCAGGTCCAGCCGCCAGGCGCCGGCGACGTCCGGCCGCAGCGCGACGCGGGTGACCTGCGCGCCCAGGATGGCCGGCTGCGCGGTCAGGTTGGGCCACACCGGCACCACCGCCACGACCTCGTCGCCGGCGCCCACCAGCAGCTGCATCGCCATCATCAGCGCACTGACGCCGCTGGGCGTGACGGCGATGCGCGCGGCCTCCACGCGGCCGTGCAGGCCGCTGCAGTAGGCAGCGATCGCCTCGCGCAGTTCGGGCAGGCCCAGGTTGTGCGAATAGAAGGTCTCGCCGCGCGCCAGCGAGGCCGCGGCGGCGTCGTGCACCGGCTGCGGCGTGTGCTCGTCGCTCTCGCCGAACCAGAAGGCCAGCACGTCGTCGCGGCCCAGGCCCGCGTTGGCGACCTCGCGGATCAGCGAGCCGGGCAGCGCACGGATGGCGTCCCTCATCGAATCCCTCCTTCAATCCGGCCGCGGCATGCGGCACTGGTGCGGCTGCACCACCGCCGCGGCGTCCAGCCGGCGCAGCGTGCGGAATCCGAAGCCCGAGCCCTCGACCTCGTGCGGCACGCCCGGGCTGCCGGCGCGCTCCATCACGCTCACGACCAGCGGCTGCTGCAGCTGGTGGTCCTCGGCGCGCATCCAGGCCTCGTGCAGGCCGCCGAGCACGCGGCCGTCGAAGCGCGCGCCCTCCAGCGCGCGCGCCACCGCGGCGGCCTCGGTGCCGCCGGCGCGCGCGATGGCCGCGGCCAGCATCTCCACCAGCACCTGCATGCGCACGTGCACGTAGTCGTCCCGCGGGTCCGGGAAGCGCTGAACGAAGGCGGCGCGGAAGGCGTCCGAGGCCGCACCGCCCAGGTTCGGGTGCCACTCCGCCACCGCGAGCACGCGGCCGACCCCGGCCTCGCCGATGGCCGCCGGCGCGCCCAGCGCATTGCCGTAGAAGGTATACAGGCGCGCGGTGGAGCCCACCTCGCGCAGCGCGCGCACGAGCAGCGTCAGGTCGTTGCCCCAGTTGCCGGTGAGCACCGTGTCGGCGCCGGCGGCCTTGATCTTGGCCGCGTAGGGCAGGAAGTCGCGGATGCGGCCGAGCGGGTGCAGCTCGTCGCCGACGATGGCCACGTCGGGGCGCTGCGCGGCGATCAGCGCACGCGCCTGCCGGTTGACGTGCTGGCCGAAGCTGTAGTCCTGCCCGATCAGGTACACGCGCCGCACCTCGCGGTCCTCGCGCAGCGCCGCCACCAGCGCCGCCAGCCGCATGTCGGCATGGGCGTCGAAGCGGAAGTGCCAGAAGCTGCAGCGCTCGTTGGTCAGCGAGGGCTCGACCGCCGAGTAGTTCAGGAACAGCGCGCGGCGCGCCGGCTCGCGCTCGTTGTGGCGGTTCAGCGCCTCGACCAGCGCCGCCGCGGTGGCCGAGCTGTTGCCCTGCAGCACGAAGCCGATGCGCTGGTCCAGCGCACTCTTCAGCAGCGACAGCGCCTCCTCCGTCTGGCCCTTGCTGTCGAAGCGCAGCAGCGCCAGCGGCCGCGCACCGCCCGGCAGCGGCACGCCGCCGCGTGCGTTGATGCGCTCCACCGCCCACAGCAGGTTGCGGAACACCGCCTCGCCGGCATTCGCGAAGGGGCCGGACAGGCCTTCGATGAGCGCCAGACGGATCGGCTCGGCGGCCGGCTGTGCGCGCGCCGCGAAGGGCCAGGTCGCGGCCAGCGCGAGCGCCGCACGGCGCGGGATCAGGGCTTGATGCATTTCGATGACGGGGCCGTGCCGGCGCACCAGCAGGTCGGCGGCCGGGTCCGGCGCGGGATTGGGTTCGGATCGGGGCTGCGGCGGTGCCGCCGCGGGCCTTGGCGATGCGGCTGCGCGCCGCGCCGCACTTGCGCGCTGCGCCGGTCGCAGGGCACACGAGGCAGACCGCATTGTAGGAGGCCCATGCCGCCCGCCCCCATCGACGGCGTCGTCGGGCGCGAGCGCGCCGGCCGGACCGGCCGCCCGCTCGCCGTCAGCCGGGCCCGGGCGCCGCCGCCGACAACTCGGCCAGCGGCCAGCGCGGCCGCACGTCGAAGGCGCCGGCGCGTGTGCCGGCGTCCAGCCCGGCCTGCACGCGTAGCGCGGCGGCCAGCGCGATCATCGCGCCGTTGTCGGTGCACAGCGCCAGCGGCGGATAACTCACGCGCACGCCCAGCTTCGCAGCGCCGGCGTCCAGCCGCTCGCGCAGGCGCCGGTTGGCGCCCACGCCGCCGGCCACCACCAGGCGCTGCAGGCCCGTGGCCTTCAGCGCGCGCAGCGACTTGGCGACCAGCACGTCGACGATGGCCGCCTGCGTGGACGCAGCGAGGTCGGCCTTCGCCTGCTCGCAGACGTTGGGCCCCAGCTTGCGCTGCGCGGTCAGCACCGCGGTCTTCAGGCCGGCGAACGAGAAGTCGAGGTCACCGCTGTGCAGCAGCGGCCGCGGCAGTGCGAAGGCCCTGTCGTCGCCGAACTCGGCCAGCCGCGCCAGCGCCGGGCCGCCGGGGTAGCCCAGGCCCAGCAGCTTGGCGCTCTTGTCGAAGGCCTCGCCGGCAGCGTCGTCGATGGTCTCGCCGAGCAGCTCGTAGCGGCCGACGCCGTCCACCCGCATCAGCTGCGTGTGGCCGCCGCTGACCAAGAGCGCGACGAAGGGGAAGGCCGGTGCCTCGCCACCCTCGCCTGCCTGGCCCGCAGCCAGGAAGGGCGACAGCAGATGGCCTTCCAGGTGGTGCACGCCGAGCGCCGGCACGTCCAGCGCCGCCGCCAGCGCCACCGCGACACCGGCCCCGACCAGCAGTGCGCCGGCGAGCCCGGGGCCGCGCGTATAGGCCACCAGGTCCACGTCGGCCACGCCCAGGCCGGCCTGGCCCAGCACGCCGCGCGCCAGCGGCAGCACGCGGCGGATGTGGTCGCGCGAGGCCAGTTCGGGCACCACGCCGCCGTAGGCCTCGTGCATCGCGGCCTGGGTGTGCAGCGCCTCGGCCAGCAGTTGCGGCGGCCCGTCGGCGCGCGTGCGCACGAGCGCCACGCCGGTCTCGTCGCAGGAGGATTCGAAGCCGAGAACGTTCACGGGCGGCAAGTGTAGGCGGCGGGTCCGGGGCGGCGCGGCGAAGCGGGCACGGCGATTGCTGGTGAAGAGGTGACACCAACGTCCGGTGTCTGTCTATCTCCTCAGCAGGGGCAAGCAGCCCTGGTCCAGCCTCCCTGCCGCAAGGCAGGGAGGTCTTTTTTTGCCGGGAGCCTCCCGCGGCTGGTGCGTGGTGCACCAGCCTGCGCACGAAGTCAGTGCTTTTCGCGCGCGTGGTTGATCGAGTACTTCGGGATCTCGATCGTCACGTCCTGGTCGGAGAGGATGGCCTGGCAGGACAGGCGCGAGGTCGGCGTCAGCCCCCAGGCGCGGTCCAGCAGGTCCTCCTCGGCCTCGTCCATCTCGCCGAGCGAAGCGAAGCCCTCCTTGACCACGACGTGGCAGGTCGTGCAGGCACAGGCCATCTCGCAGGCATGCTCGATCGGGATGCCGTTCTCGAGCAGGGCCTCGCAGAGGGAGGTGCCGCGCGGCGCCTCGATCGTGTCGCCCTGCGGGCAGTATTCGGCGTGGGGAAGGATCTTGATGATGGGCATGCGGGCCTCGCTCACACCTCGTCCAGGCGGCGGCCGGCCAGCGCGGCGCGGATGCCCTCGTTCATGCGCACCGCGGCGAAGGACTCGGTGCCGTCGGCCAGCGCCTTGACGGCGGCGTCGATCGCGCCGGCATCGTCGCTCCGGGCCTGGCTCTCGCAGGCGGCGACCAGCGACTCGATCGCCGCACGCTCACCCGCCTCCAGCAGTGCGCCGTCGGCGGCCAGCGCCGAGCGCGTGGCCAGCACCATGCGCTCGGCCTCCACGCGCGCCTCGCGCAGCGCGCGCGCGGCCATGTCCTGCTCGGCATGCGCGAAGCCGTCCTTGAGCATCTGCGCGATCTGCTCGTCGGCCAGCCCGTAGCTGGGCTTGACCGTCACCGCGGCCTCCACGCCCGAGCCCGCTTCGCGCGCCGACACGCTGAGCAGTCCGTCGGCATCGACCTGGAAGGTGACGCGGATGCGCGCCGCGCCGGCCACCATGGGCGGGATGCCGCGCAGCTCGAAGCGCGCCAGGCTGCGGCACTCGGCGACCAAGTCGCGCTCGCCCTGCACGACGTGGATGGCCATCGCGGTCTGGCCGTCCTTGAAGGTGGTGAAGTCCTGCGCCTTGGCCACCGGGATCGTGGTGTTGCGCTCGACGATGCGCTCGACCAGCCCGCCCATGGTCTCCAGGCCCAGCGACAGCGCGATCACGTCCAGCAGCAGGGTGCCCTCGGCGCTGTTGCCGGCCAGCGCATTGGCCTGGATCGCGGCGCCGATGGCGACCACCTCGTCGGGGTCGACGTCGGCCAGCGGCTCGCGGCCGAAGAGTTCGCCCACCGCCGTGCGCACCAGCGGCATGCGCGTGCTGCCGCCCACCAGCACCACGCCCTGCACCTCGTCGCGCGTGGCCTTCGCGTCGCGCAGCACCTTGCGCACCGCGGCCAGCGTGCGGTCCACCAGCGGGCGCGCCAGCGCCTCGAGCTGCGCGCGGTCCACGCCGACGCGGCGCTCGCGGCCGCCAATCGCGGCCTGCCACTCGGCGCGCTCGGCGCCGGACAGCGCCTCCTTCGTGGCGCGCGCGGCCACCAGCGCCGCGCGCTTGTCCTGCGGCGTGGCGGCCACGGCGCCGCACTGCGCCAGCGCCCAGTCGGCCAGCGCGTGGTCGATGTCGTCGCCGCCCAGCGCGGCGTCGCCGCCGGTGGCGACGACCTCGAAGACCCCCTTGGCCAGGCGCAGCAGCGAGATGTCGAAGGTGCCGCCGCCCAGGTCGTACACGGCGTACAGGCCTTCGCTGCCATGGTCCAGCCCGTAGGCCAGCGCGGCGGCGGTCGGCTCGCTGATCAGGCGCAGCACGTTGAGCCCGGCCAGCTGCGCGGCGTCCTTGGTCGCCTGGCGCTGCGCGTCGTCGAAATAGGCCGGCACGGTGATGACGGCGCCGAACAGCGCGTCGGTGTCGAAGCTGTCCTCGGCGCGCCGGCGCAGCGTGACCAGGATCTCGGCCGAGACCTCCACCGGCGTCTTGTCGCCCTCGCGCGTGGCGATCGCCAGCATGCCGGGCGCGTCGACGAATCGGTAGGGCAGCCGGCCCGCGCCGGCCACGTCCGCCAGCCGCCGGCCCATGAAGCGCTTGACCGAGACGACGGTGTTCTCGGCGTCCTCGGCCTGCGCGGCCAGCGCCTCGTGGCCGATCTGCCGCCGCCCGCCGCCCAGGTAGCGCACGGCCGAGGGCAGCAGCACGCGGCCCTGCTCGTCGGGCAGGCACTCGGCATGGCCGTGGCGCAGCGCGGCGACCAGCGAATGCGTGGTGCCGAGGTCGATGCCCACGGCGATGCGCCGCTGGTGCGGGTCGGGGCTGGCGCCGGGTTCGGAGATCTGCAGCAGGGCCATCGTGTCGTTCAGGTGCGGCCGGATTCGAGCGCGTCCAGCCGGCGCTCGACCTCCTGGCGGAAGCGGTTCAGGAACATCAGCGCACGCACGCCGGCGGCGGCCCCGGCGGCGTCGCCCTCGTCGTCGAGCTGGCGCGCGACACGCGCCAGCAGCGTGCGCTCGGCGGCGGCGACCTCGTCGTCGAGCCGGCGCACCGCGGCCTCGGGGTCGGCCGCATCGTCGGCCTCGTCCAGCGCCTCGCGCCAGTGCATCTGCTGGGCCAGGAACTCGGGCGGCATCGCGGTGTTGCGCTCGGCGTCGATCGGCGCGCCGCGGCGCTCGCACAGGTAGGCGGCGCGCCTGAGCGGGTCCTTCAGCCGGGTGTAGGCCTCGTTGACGCGCACCGCCCACTGCACGGCCAGGCGCTGCGCGGCGGCGCCTTCGTGCGCGTGGCGGTCGGGGTGGGCCACCGCCTGCAGGTCGCGCCAGCGCGCGTCCAGCGCGGCGCGGTCGAGCGCGTGGCGCTCGGGCAGCCCGAACAGCGTGAAGTCGTCGTCGGCGAGCTTCATGGCCTCACAGCGCCTTGCCGAGGAACAGCGACAGCCCGTTGTCCGGGTAGCCGCCGAAGGGCCCGCGCCGCGCGTAGCCGGCGGCCTCGTACAGGCGCACGGCCGCGTGCTGCTCGGCCCCGGTCTCCAGCAGCGCCAGCGCGACATCCTCCTCGCGCAGCTGCTGCTCCAGGCGCTGCAGCAGCGCCGCGCCGAGCCGCCGCCCGCGCGCGGCCGGGTCCACGTACATGCGCTTGACCTCGCCGTAGGGCGCGCCGCCGGTGGCCGGCTCGCCGGGCATCAGCCGCACCGCGGCCGTGCCCAGCAGCGACTCGCCGGCGCGTGCCGTGAAGAAGCGCACCTGCGGCGCCAGCAGCGCCTGCACGTCGAGGAGGTGATTGGCCTCCGGCGGGTACAGCGACGCCAGGTAGTCGTCCAGCGCGGCCAGCGCCGCGACCACCTGCGGGTGGTCCGGGCGTTCGCGCTGGATCGTGACGGGCGGGTTCATGGCTCGGGGCGGTGGTCAAAAACGAAGGCGCGGTGGGTCGCCGCGCCTCGTGCAGGGCCGCAGCGGGGGGCTCAGACGCGGAACGACTCCCCGCAGCCGCAGCGGTCCTTCTCGCGCGGGTTGTGGAACTTGAAGCCCTCGTTGAGGCCCTCGCGGACGAAGTCCAGCTCGGTGCCGTCGATGTAGGGCAGGCTCTTCGGGTCCACCAGCACCTTCACGCCATGGCCCTCGAAGACCACGTCCTCGGGCGCCACCTCGTCGGCGTACTCCAGCTTGTAGGCCAGGCCCGAGCAGCCGGTGGTCTTCACGCCCAGGCGCACGCCCACGCCCCTGCCGCGGCGGGCGAGGTAGCGCGTGACATGCCTTGCTGCGGCTTCGGTCAACGTGACGGGCATCGCGACGCTCAGCCCGTCCAGCCCTCGCGCGGAACCGGCTCTGCCGGGCCGCTGCGAGAGCCCCCCTGGGGGGTAGCGACCGGAGGGAGCTTGGGGGCCTCCTGTCGCGCCTTGTAGTCCTGCACCGCGGCCTTGATGGCGTCCTCGGCCAGGATCGAGCAGTGGATCTTCACCGGCGGCAGCGCCAGCTCCTCGGCGATGTGGGTGTTCTTGATGGTCAGCGCCTCGTCCAGGCTCTTGCCCTTGACCCACTCGGTGACGAGCGAGCTCGACGCGATGGCCGAGCCGCAGCCGTAGGTCTTGAAGCGCGCGTCCTGGATCAGCCCGGTGGCGGGGTCGACCTTGATCTGCAGCTTCATCACGTCGCCGCAGGCCGGCGCACCGACCATGCCGGTGCCGACCGTCTCGTCGCCCTTGTCGAAACTGCCGACGTTGCGCGGGTTCTCGTAGTGGTCGACGACTTTCTGGCTGTAGGCCATGTGAGTGCTCCTGTGTCGTTGGTGATCAGTGGGCGGCCCACTGGATCGTGCTGAGGTCCACGCCGTCCTGGTACATCTCCCACAGCGGCGAGAGCTCGCGCAGCTTGGCCACGCGGTCCTGCAGCGTGGCCACCGCGTAGTCGATGTGCTCGACGGTCGTGAAGCGGCCGATGGTCATGCGCAGGCTGCTGTGCGCGAGCTCGTCGCTGCGGCCCAGCGCGCGCAGCACGTAGCTGGGCTCCAGGCTGGCGCTGGTGCAGGCGCTGCCGCTGCTGACGGCCAGGCCCTTGATGCCCATGATCAGGCTCTCGCCCTCGACGAAGTTGAAGCTCGCGTTCAGGTTGTGCGGCACGCGGCGCTCGAGGTCGCCGTTGACGAAGACCTGCTCGATCTTCGAGACGCCCTGCAGCAGCCGCTGCTGCAGCATGCGGATGCGCTCGATCTCGGTGCCCATCTCGGCCTGCGCGATCGCGAAGGCCCCGCCCATGCCCACGCACTGGTGGGTGGGCAGCGTGCCGCTGCGCATGCCGCGCTCGTGGCCGCCGCCGTGCATCTGCGCCTCCAGCCGCACGCGCGGCTTGCGCCGCACGTACAGCGCGCCGATGCCCTTGGGCCCGTAGGTCTTGTGGCTGGCCAGGCTCATCAGGTCCACCGGCAGCGTCGCGAGGTCGATCGCCACCTTGCCGGTGGCCTGCGCCGCGTCCACGTGGAAGACGATGCCGCGCTCGCGGCAGATGGCGCCGATGGTGGCGATGTCCTGGATGACGCCGATCTCGTTGTTGACCATCATCACCGAGACGAGCACGGTGTCCTTGCGCAGCGCGTCCTTGAAGCGGTCCAGGTCGAGCAGGCCGTTCTCCTGCACATCGAGGTAGGTCGCCTCGAAGCCCTGGCGCTCCAGCTCGCGCACGGTGTCCAGCACCGCCTTGTGCTCGGTCTTGACGGTGACGATGTGCTTGCCGCGGCTGGCGTAGAAGTGCGCCGCGCCCTTGAGCGCGAGGTTGTTGCTCTCGGTGGCGCCGCTGGTCCAGACGATCTCCCGCGGGTCGGCGTTGATCAGCGCCGCGACCTGCGCGCGTGCCTTCTCCACGGCCTCCTCGGCCTCCCAGCCCCAGGCGTGGCTGCGGCTGGCGGGGTTGCCGAAGTGCTCGCGCAGCCAGGGGATCATCTGGTCGACGACGCGCGGGTCCACCGGCGTCGTGGCGCCGTAGTCCATGTAGATCGGGAAGTGCGGGGTCATGTCGTGCTGGCGGAAGGGCTGGCGGATGCGTTGGCGGCGGGCGGCTCGCGCCTCACTTGGTGATCGCGCTGCCGAGCGCGAAGACCGAGTTCGGCGCGGTCACCTTGATCGGCTTGACCACGGGCGTGGTGGAGATCGCGCGCTTGACCGGCGCCTCGCCGATGGACACGCCCTTGGCGAGCTGGTCGTCGACCAGCTTCTTCAGCGAGATCGAGTCGAGGTACTCGATCATCTTGGTGTTCAGGCTGGCCCACAGGTCGTGCGTCATGCACTTGCCGCTGTCCTCGCCCATGCAGCTTTCCTTGCCGCCGCAGCCGGTGGCGTCGATGGGCTCGTCGACCGCGACGATGATGTCGGCCACCGTGATCTGGTCGGCCTCGCGGCCCAGGGAGTAGCCGCCGCCCGGGCCGCGCGTGCTCTCGACCAGCTCGTGGCGGCGCAGCTTGCCGAACAGCTGTTCCAGGTAGGACAGCGAGATCTGCTGGCGCTGGCTGATCGCCGCCAGCGCCACAGGGCCGGTGTTGGCGCGCAGCGCGAGGTCGATCATCGCCGTGACGGCAAAGCGGCCCTTGGTGGTCAGTCGCATGGCATTTCTCCTGGCGCGCGGCGCCTGCGGTGGCGGCACCCGGAACCCGGGCGCCGGCCCGAAAACCGGGTGGACCCCTGTTCCCGAGCGATTTGCTCAAGTATAGCGGAAGCCGAGTGTTTTGCTCGGCATTGCCCTCCTGCGGGCAGGCAGGTGGCGGGGCTTCAGCGTGCCGGCGGCGGCGCCCGGCCGGCCAGCTCCACCTGCAGCCGGCGCACCAGGCCGTCGCAGGCGTCCTCCACCAGGTCCAGCACCAGCTCGAAACCTTCGGGCGGCCCGTAGTAGGGGTCGGGCACCTCGGTCCCGGCGCTGCGCAGCGCATGCTCCAGCAGCAGCTCGATGCGGGCGCCGTGCCCCTCGGGCGCACGCCGGCGCAGCCAGCGCAGGTGCGTGTCGTCCATCGCCAGCAGCCAATGGAAGCGCGCGAAGTCCTCCGGCTGCATCGCGCGCGCGCGCAGCGGCGCGAGGTCGTAGCCGCGCTGCGCGGCGTGGCGCTGCGCCCGCGGGTCCGGCGCCTCCCCGACATGCGAGCCCTGGATGCCGGCGGAGTCCACCAGCACGCGGTCCTGCAGCCCGGCCTGCCGCAGCTTGTGGCGCAGCACGGCCTCGGCGGTGGGGCTGCGGCAGATGTTGCCGGTGCAGACCATCAGCACACGCAACGCGCCGCCGCCGTTGCCGGTGCCGCCGGCGACGCCCGGGCCCGTGGCGGCGCCCTGCCCGGCGCCGTCTTCGCGGCCGCGCTGCAGCCACTCGCGCAGGCGGCGCATCAGCGCGTGCCCCCGGGCCTGGCGGCGGCGATCGGCACCACCGTGCTGTCGTGCACCGCGGCGCCGAAGGCCTGCTCGCGCAGCTGCGCGAGCTGGTCGCGCACACGCGCGGCTTTCTCGAACTCCAGGTTGCGCGCGTGCTCGAGCATCTGCTTCTCCAGCGCCTTGATGCGCCGGCCGAGGTCCTTCTCGCTCATCGCCTCGACCTCGGCGGCGGCCTGCGCCGCCTTCAGGTCGTCCTGGGCGGCCTTGTCGGAGACCACGCCGTCGATCAGGTCGCGGATCCGCTTGGACACCGAGCGCGGCGTGATGCCCTGGGCCAGGTTGTGCGCGATCTGCCGCGCGCGCCGGCGCTCGGTCTCGCCGATCGCCGCCTTCATGCTGTCGGTGATGCGGTCGGCGTACAGGATGGCCTTGCCGCTGGCGTTGCGCGCGGCGCGGCCGATGGTCTGGATCAGCGAGCGCTCGGCACGCAGGAAGCCCTCCTTGTCGGCGTCGAGGATCGCCACCAGCGAGACTTCGGGCAGGTCCAGGCCCTCGCGCAGCAGGTTGATGCCCACCAGCACGTCGAAGATGCCCAGCCGCAGGTCGCGCAGGATCTCCACGCGCTCGACGGTGTCGATGTCGCTGTGCAGGTAGCGCACCTTGACGCCGTTGTCGTCCAGGTATTCGGTCAGCTGCTCGGCCATGCGCTTGGTCAGCGTGGTGATCAGCACGCGCTCGTTCTTCTCGACGCGCTCGCGGATCTCCTGCAGCACGTCGTCCACCTGCGTGACGGCCGGCCGCACCTCGACCTCGGGGTCCACCAGGCCCGTGGGCCGCACCAGCTGCTCGACCACCTGCCCGGCATGCTGCTGCTCGTAGGCGGCCGGCGTGGCGCTGACGAAGATGGCCTGGCGCATCTTGCGCTCGAACTCCTCGAACTTCAGCGGCCGGTTGTCCAGCGCGCTGGGCAGCCGGAAGCCGTATTCCACCAGCGTGGTCTTGCGCGCGCGGTCGCCGTTGTACATGCCGCCGAACTGGCCGATCAGCACGTGGCTCTCGTCCAGGAACATCAGCGCGTCGCCGGGCAGGTAGTCCACCAGCGTCGGCGGCGGCTCGCCCGGGGCGGCGCCGCTGAGGTGGCGGGTGTAGTTCTCGATGCCCTTGCAGTGGCCCACCTCCTGCAGCATCTCGAGGTCGAAGCGCGTGCGCTGCTCCAGGCGCTGCGCCTCGACCAGCTTGCCGGCCTTGACGAAGAAGTCCAGCCGCTCGCGCAGTTCCTCCTTGATCGTCGCGATGGCGTCGACGACGCGCTCGCGCGGGGTCACGTAGTGGCTGCTCGGGTAGACCGTGAAGCGCGGGATCTTCTGCCGCACGCGCCCCGTGAGCGGGTCCAGCAGCGACAGGCCCTCGACCTCGTCGTCGAAGAGCTCGATGCGCAGCGCCAGCTCGCTGTGCTCGGCCGGGAAGACGTCGATCGTGTCGCCGCGCACTCGGAAGCTGCCGCGGCCGAACTCGACCTCGTTGCGCTTGTACTGCATGCGGATCAGCTGCGCGATCACGTCGCGCTGGCCCATGCGGTCGCCCGCGCGCAGCGTCATCACCATCTTGTGGTAGTCGGCCGGGTTGCCGATGCCGTAGATGGCGCTGACGCTGGCCACGATCACCACGTCGCGCCGCTCGAGCAGGCTCTTGGTGGCACTCAGCCGCATCTGCTCGATGTGCTCGTTGATCGCGCTGTCCTTCTCGATGAACAGGTCGCGCTGCGGCACGTAGGCCTCGGGCTGGTAGTAGTCGTAGTAGCTGACGAAGTACTCGACGGCGTTCTTCGGGAAGAACTCGCGGAACTCGCTGTACAGCTGCGCCGCCAGCGTCTTGTTCGGCGCGAAGACGATGGCCGGCCGGCCCAGCCGGGCGATCACGTTGGCCATCGTGAAGGTCTTGCCGCTGCCGGTGACGCCCAGCAGCGTCTGGTAGGCCAGGCCGTCGTGCACGCCCTCCACCAGCTGCGCGATGGCCGTGGGCTGGTCGCCCGCGGGCTCGTAGGGGCAGAACAGCTGAAACGGCGAGTCGGGGAAGCCGACGAAACGGCCGGCCGTGGCGCCGGCATCGCCGGCCTCACCGACAGGGGCGGTGGCGGCAGGATCGGCAACCGGGGCGGCGGGGCTCATGGGGGGCATCCTAGAATCCGGGCAAACCCTCAGCGTACCTCAGCTTCCGGAAGACCTGCCATGTCCCTGTTCAATGCCGTCGAGATGGCGCCGCGCGACCCGATCCTGGGCCTCAACGAGCAGTTTGCCGCCGACCCGAACCCGGCCAAGGTCAACCTGGGCGTGGGGGTGTATTTCGACGACGAGGGCAAGCTGCCGGTGCTCAGGTGCGTGGCCGAGGCCGAGCGGCAGTTGCTGCAGTCGCCGCGGCCCAAGGGCTACCTGCCGATCGACGGCATCGCCGCCTACGACAAGGCGGTCCAGGGGCTCGTCTTCGGCGCCGACAGCGCCGCGGTGCGCGAAGGCCGCGTGGCCACCGTGCAGGCGCTGGGCGGCACCGGCGGGCTGAAGGTCGGCGCCGATTTCCTGCACCGGCTGAACCCCGGTGCCACGGTGCTGATCAGCGACCCGAGCTGGGAGAACCACCGCGCGCTGTTCACGAATGCCGGGTTCGCGGTCGCCGCCTATCCCTACTACGATGCCGCGACGCGCGGCGTGCGCATTCCGGCGATGCTGGCCGCGCTGCGCGCCGCCGCGCCCGGCACCGTGGTCGTGCTGCACGCCTGCTGCCACAACCCCACCGGCTGCGACCTCGAGCCCGCGCAGTGGCAGCAGGTCGTGGCCGCCTGCGCCGAGCGCGGCCTGGTGCCCTTCCTGGACATGGCCTACCAGGGCTTCGGCGAAGGCATCGCCGAGGACGGCGCGGTGGTCGGGCAGTTCCTCGCCGCAGGCGTCGACTTCTTCGTCTCGACCTCGTTCTCCAAGAGCTTCTCGCTCTACGGCGAACGTGTCGGCGCGCTCAGCGTGGTCTGCGCCAGCGCCGACGAGGCGGCGCGCGTACTGAGCCAGCTGAAGATCGTCATCCGCACCAACTACAGCAACCCGCCCACCTTCGGCGCCCAGGTCGTCGCCACCGTGCTGACCACGCCGGCACTGCGCGCGATGTGGGAAGAGGAACTCGCCGGCATGCGCGAGCGCATCCGCACCACGCGCCATGCGCTGGTGCGCCGGCTGCAGGCCGCGGGCGTGACGGGCGACCTCTCGTACATCACGCGCCAGAAGGGCATGTTCAGCTACTCCGGCCTGTCGGCGGCGCAGATGCAGCGCCTGCGCAGCGAGTTCGGCGTCTACGGCGTCGATTCCGGGCGCATCTGCGTGGCCGCGATCAACGGCCGCAACCTCGAGGCCGTCGCCTCGGCACTGGCGCAGGTGATGAAGGACGGCGGCAGGCCCTGACCGGCCCGGGCGTCACTGTCGCGCTGGCGACAGTGGCAGCGGATACGGCCGCCTGCAGGCCGTGTTTTCGCGCATTCGCCGCGCTCGACACGCGGGCAACATCAACCGGTGGGGAAATCGCTCCACACGCGATTGCTGCACTGCAGCAAGAAACGCGTTACATTGCATGACAAGGCCGCCGGCGCCCCGAGCCGGCGCCGCCCACCCACTGGAGACGCCCGGATGCTGTATCAGCTGTACGAGACCCAGCGCGCGATGATGTCGCCGTTCTCGGAATTTGCCAGCGCGACGGCCAAGCTCTACAGCCACCCGCTGTCCCCGTTCGCGCATGTGCCGATGTCCGAACGCTACTCGGCCGCCTTCGACCTGCTGCACCGCCTGGCCAAGGAGTACGAGAAGCCCGAATTCCGCATCACCAGCGCCACCGTGGGCGGCGTGGAGGTCGCGGTGCAGGAACAGGTGGCGGTCGAGAAGCCCTTCTGCCGGCTGCTGCGCTTCAAGCGCTTCACCGACGACCCGAGGGCGCTGGAGGTCATGAAGTCGCAGCCGACGGTGCTGGTGGTGGCGCCGCTGTCCGGCCACCACGCGACGCTGCTGCGCGACACCGTCAAGAGCCTGCTGCACGACCACAAGGTCTTCATCACCGACTGGACCGACGCGCGCATGGTGCCGGCCAGCGTGGGGCCCTTCCACCTGGACGACTACGTGGCCTACGTGGAGGAGTTCATCCGCCACGTAGGCGCCGGCGCGCACGTCATCTCGGTGTGCCAGCCCACCGTGCCGGTGCTCGCCGCAGTGTCGCTGATGGCCAGCCGCGGCGAGACCACGCCGCGCACGCTGACGATGATGGGCGGCCCCATCGACGCCCGCCGCAGCCCCACCGCGGTCAACAACCTCGCCGTCAACAAGAGCCACAGCTGGTTCGAGACCAACGTCATCCACCGCGTGCCGCCCAACTTCCCCGGTGCCGGCCGCCGCGTCTACCCGGGCTTCCTGCAGCACAGCGGCTTCGTGGCGATGAACCCGGACCGTCACCTTTCCAGAC
>CAZUPH010000021.1:16958-30278 GCA_964621995.1 uncultured Rubrivivax sp.
CCACTACGACTACTTCCGCGACCTCGTGCGCGGCGACGGCGAGAGCGCCGAGGCGCACCGCCAGTTCTACGACGAGTACAACGCCGTGCTGGACATGCCGGCCGAGTACTACCTGGACACGATCAAGACCGTGTTCCAGGACTTCGCGCTCGTCAACGGCACCTGGGTCGTGCGCGGCGAGCCGGTGCGGCCGCAGGACATCGCCACCAGCGCGCTGCTGACCATCGAGGGCGAGCTCGACGACATCTCCGGCGCCGGCCAGACCAAGGCCGCGCACGAGCTGTGCACCGGGATCCCGAAGTCGCGCCAGTTCCACTACGACGCGATCGGCGCCGGCCACTACGGCATCTTCTCCGGCCGGCGCTGGCGCGAGCAGATCTACCCGCACCTGCGCGACTTCATCGCGCGCTTCGACGGCGAGGCGCCGCCCGCCGCGGCCGGCGCGCCGCGCACGGCCGGGAAGGCGGCCACCGGCGGCAAGGCGATCCAGCCGCGCGCCGCGGCCAGGCCGAGGTCGCGCGCCCGATAATCGGCGCGTGACCGCTGCCGCCGCCGACGCCACCACCTCCCTCGCCGGGCGCCTGGACGCGGCGCTGCCGCAGACGCAGTGCACGCGCTGCGGCTACCCCGACTGCCGCGGCTACGCCGAGGCCATGGCCGAGGGCCGGGCGGACATCAACCGCTGCCCGCCCGGCGGCGGCGAGGGCGTGCTGCGCCTGGCCGCGATCACCGGCCGCGCGCCGCGGACGCTGGACCCCGACTGCGGCGCCGAGGGCCCGCGTGCGCTGGCCGTCATCGACGAGGCCTGGTGCATCGGCTGCACGCTGTGCATCAAGGCCTGCCCGGTGGACTGCATCGTCGGCGCGCCCAAGCTGATGCACACGGTGATCGACGCGCAGTGCACCGGCTGCGAGCTGTGCGTGCCGGCGTGCCCGGTGGACTGCATTGCGATGGTGCCGGTGACGGGTGCGGCCACCGGCTGGACCGCCTGGAGCGCGGCGCAGGCCGAGGAGGCCCGCGCGCGCTACGCCTTCCACCGCCTGCGCGTCGAGCGCGAGCGGCGCGAGAACGACGAGCGCCTGGCCGCCAAGGCCACCGCCAAGCTGGCCGACCTGGCGGCGGCCAGCCGCCACACCGACCCGGCGGTGCTGGACGCCAAGCGCGCCGTGGTCGCCGCGGCACTCGAGCGCGTCCGCTCGCGCATCGCCGCGCTGGCCGACCCCACGACGCCCGCACCGCCGCCCCGCGATGACGCCTGAGCAGATCGACGCCTTCTTCGCGACGCTGGCCGCCGCGAACCCCGAGCCGCGCAGCGAGCTCGAGTACAGCAGCGTCTTCGAGCTGCTGGCCGCGGTGCTGCTCTCGGCGCAGGCCACCGACGTGGGCGTCAACAAGGCGACCAAGCGGCTGTTCGCGCTGGCGCCGACGCCGGGCAGGATGCTCGCGCTGGGCGAGCCGCGCGTGACCGAGCTGATCCGCACGATCGGCCTGTTCCGCACCAAGGCGAAGAACCTGGTGCAGACCTGCCGCATCCTCGTGGAGCAGCATGGCGGCCAGGTGCCGCGCTCGCGCGCGGCGCTGGAGGCGCTGCCGGGCGTGGGCCGCAAGACGGCCAACGTGGTGCTCAACGTGGCCTTCGGCGAGCCGACGATGGCCGTGGACACGCACATCTTCCGCGTCGGCAACCGCACCGGGCTGGCGCCCGGGCGCACGCCGCTGGAGGTGGAGCAGCGGCTGCTCGAGCGCGTGCCCGAACGATGGCGCGTGGACGCGCACCACTGGCTGATCCTGCACGGCCGCTACGTCTGCGTGGCGCGCAGGCCGCGCTGCGGCGAGTGCGCGGTCCGTGCATTCTGCGACGCCGGGCGCGCCGGGGCGGCTCCTACAATGGCCTGAAGACACCGACATGGCCACGCTGCAAGACCTTGCCGAACGGGTGGACCGCCTGGTGCTGCGCCACCAGGAGCTCCAGCGCACGAGCGCGCTGATCGAGCAGCAGCTGGCCGCGGTGAGCGCCGAGCGCGACAGCCTGCGCTCGCGCCTGGCCGCCGCGCGCGCGCGCATCGACGCGCTGATCGAGCGCCTGCCGCCCGAGCCGCCACCGGCCGCGGCCGCCGGCGACACGGAGCGCGGCGCGTGAAGCAGCTCGAGGTGTCCATCCTGGGCCAGGTCTACGTGCTGGCCTGCCCGGAGGGCGGCGAGCAGCTGCTGCGCGCGGCCGTGCACAGCGTGGATCGCGAGATGACCGCGATCCGCGACGCCGGCAAGGTCAAGGCCCGCGAGCGCATCGCGGTGCTCGCGGCGCTGAACCTGGCCTACCAGCTGGCCGAGGGGGCCCCGGCCGCCGCCTCTGCGGCACCCGCGGATGCGACCGGCACCGCGGAGATCGACGCGCTGGTGCGCAAGCTCGACACCGCGCTCGGCGACGACGGCCAGCTGCTCTGAAGCGGCACCCCGGGCGGCGTGCATTGCTGCCCGCCGCAGGGTCATCGTCGGGGTCTAGAATGACCTCGTCCGTCGTGTCCGCGTGGGCTGATAGTTTCCTTGAACCGATGCTCATCGAGCCAGGGCTTGGAACATTGCCGGGCTGGTGCGATCGTCTCGCGTCAGATGAACCCGATGCCCGGCTGACCTCGCCCACCTGAACTTCCCTGAGGGTTCAGGAATGAGGTCCACGGTTCACGGCGGACACCTTACCCAGCGCGCCCGCCGGCGCTCCCAGAGATGGCCTACTGGCTGATGAAGAGCGAGCCCGACGAGGCCTCGATCGACGACCTCGCGCGCGCACCGCGGCGCACGCTGCCCTGGACCGGCGTGCGCAACTACCAGGCGCGCAACTTCATGCGCGATGCGATGCAGCCCGGCGACGGCGTGCTCTTCTACCACTCGTCCTGCGCCGAGCCCGGCATTGCGGGCCTCGCACGCATCGCCGGCCATCTGCAGCCCGACGCGACGCAGTTCGACCCCGCCAGCCCCTACTTCGACCCCAAGTCCACGCGCGAAGCGCCGCGCTGGCTGCAGATCGACGTCACGCTCGAGCGCAAGACTCGCCTGCTGCCGCTGGCCGAGATGCGCGCAGCCCCCGAGCTGGCGACGATGCAGGTGCTGCGCCGCGGCAACCGGCTGTCGATCACGCCGGTCACGCTGGCGGAGTGGCAGGCCGTGCTGGCGCGGCTGGACCGCTGAGGCGGCGTCGCATGGACCTCGGCTGGGCGCTGGTCGCCGAACTGCTGGCCCTGGGCGTCGTGGCCGGCTTCCTGGCCGGGCTGCTGGGCATCGGCGGCGGCATGCTGATGGTGCCGGTGCTGACGCTGGTGCTGTCGCAGCGCGGCGTGGAGACCGGGCTGGCGGTCAAGATGGCGATCGCCACCTCGATGGCGACGATCCTCTTCACCTCGCTGTCCAGCGTGCGCGCGCACCACCGGCTGGGCAACGTGCGCTGGGAGCTGCTGCGCAGCCTGGCGCCGGGCATCCTGCTGGGCGGCCTGGCCGCCGGGGCCGGCGCCTTCGCGGTGCTCAAGGGGCGTGCGCTGGCGCTTTTCTTCGCGCTCTTCATCGGCTGGATGGCGCTGCAGATGCTGCGCGGCCGCCAGCCCAGGCCCGGGCGCACGCTGCCGGGGCCGGCGGCGCAGACCGGCGTGGGCGCGGGGATCGGCTTCGTGTCGGGCCTGCTGGGCGCCGGCGGCGCCTTCCTGTCGGTGCCGTTCATGATCTGGTGCAACGTGCCGCCGCGCCACGCGGTGGGCACCAGCGCGGCGCTGGGCTTCCCGATCGCCGTCGCGGCGACCGCCGGCTACGTGATCAGCGGCTGGTCGCTGCCGGCGGCGCTGCCCGGCGCCTACGGCTACCTGTTCCTGCCGGCGCTGGCGATCATCGCGGTGGCCAGCGTGACGCTGGCGCCGCTGGGCGCGCGCACCGCGCAACGCATCGACGTGGCCTGGCTGCGCCGGCTGTTCGCGCTGCTGCTGCTGGGGCTGGCGGGTACGATGCTGTCGCGCGCCTGGTCGGCCTGAGTGCGCCGGCGGGACGCCGGCTCAGCCCGCCGGCTCGAAGCGGATCGCCGCCAGCGTGACGTGGTTGCCGCCGCGGCGGCGCGCCTCGGCCAGCGCCGACTCGCAGGCCGCCAGCAACGCCTCCTGCGTGTTGGCGGTGTGCGGGAAGCTCGCCACGCCCATCGCGACCGTGAAGCCGAGGTCTCGGCCCTCGTGCACGACGATCTGCGCCGCGCACTTGCGGCGCAGCCCCTCCATGCGGGCATGGGCGGTCGCCAGGCCCACGCCCGACAGCAGCACCGCGAAACGGCGATCGTCGTAGCGGCAGGAGGCGTCCATCGCGCGGGTGCCGCCGCGCAGCAGCCGGCCCATGGCCTCCAGCACGGCCTGGGTGCCAGCCTCGCCGAGCTCGCGCACGGCGTCGCCGGGCGGGTCCAGCTCGATCAGCACGACCGCGAACTCGCGGTGCTCGCGCGTGGACAGGTCGACCTCGCGCCGCAGCTGGTCGTCGAAATGGGCGCGGCGGTACAGCCCGGAGGCCGGGTCGCGCAGCGCCTGGTCGCCGAGCTGGCGGCGCAGCAGGTCGTTGGCGCGCTGCAGCTGCTCCATCTGCTCCATCGCGGCGCGCAGCTGCGCCTCGCGCTGGCGTTCGGGGCCGAGGTCGCGCCAGACGCTGCACAGCCAGCGCCGGCCGTCCGGCGCCGCCGGGCCGGCGACACGCACGGCCTCGAGCTCACGGCGCTGTCCGTCGCGGTCCAGCCGGTGTTCGCTGACCAGCGGCCCGTCCTGCGCCAGCGCCGTCTGCGCCGCGGCGCGCAGCGCGGTGGCCGCGGCGCTGTCGAAGAGCTCGCCTTCAGTGCGCCCGCGCAGCGAGCCGGGCGCGCAGCCGAACAGCTCGGCCAGGCCGTCGTCGGCATGCACGTAGCGGCCGCTGGGCATCTCCTGCAGGGCCACCCAGGCCGTCCGCCCACCCGGCGCAGCCATGGCGGGCGGCAACAGCGCGCCGAGCACGCGCGCCACCTCGCCGGGCGAGGGGTCGGGGCGCGGCGGCGGCAGGTCCGGGTGCGGGGAGGCGGCCATGTGGGGGGTCGAGTTTAGTGGGCGCCATGCACCAGCCTGAGGCCGGTGGGCCCGATCTTGGTGGCACCTCGGGCGCTGATCAAGGTTCTCGGCAGTCCGGCCCCTAATTTGAGCCGGCGGGGCGCCCGGCCCTCGCCGCGCGCCGCCGCCCCGGGCCCGCCGCAGCCGGCAAGTGGCAGCGCTGCGCTGTCGTCCGGTTATACTTGGAGGCTTCGCCGGGCTCGGTGCCCACGCGAAGACCGCCCGCCGCCCGGGCGCCCGCGCCGCTCGACGCCCTCCGAGGCAGTGCGTCGGGGCGCGATCCGGGCGCCCGCTCAACGGACACCGCACTACATGACCACGATCCGCGTCAAAGAGAACGAGCCCTTCGATGTCGCCCTGCGCCGCTTCAAGCGCACCATCGAGAAGATCGGCCTGCTGACCGAACTGCGCGCGCGCGAGTTCTACGAGAAGCCGACGGCCGAGCGCAAGCGCAAGAAGGCGGCCGCCGTGAAGCGCCACTTCAAGCGCGTGCGCAGCATGCAGCTGCCCAAGAAGCTGTACTGACCCCCGGCCGGCGGCCACCCGCCGCCCCGGCCCCGACGAGCCCGCGCCGCATGCCCACCCCATGCCGCCGCGGGCTCGAGGCGTTTTCAGGAGCCGCCCGATGAGCCCGCTGAAGGACCGCATCACCGAGGACATGAAGGCCGCGATGCGCGCCAAGGACGGCGCGCGGCTGTCCGCCGTGCGCATGCTGCTGGCCGCGATCAAGCAGCGCGAGGTGGACGAGCGCGTCGTGCTCGACGACGCCGCGGTCGTCGCCATCGTGGACAAGCTGATCAAGCAGCGCAAGGACTCGGTGGCCGCCTTCGCGCAGGCCGGCCGCGACGACCTGGTGGCCAAGGAGAGCGCCGAGCTGCAGGTGCTGCAGGCCTACCTGCCGCAGCGCCTGGGCGCCGACGAGGTGCGCGCCGAGGTGGCGGCGCTGGTGGCCGAACTCGGTGCCGCGGGCCCGGGCGACATGGGCCGCACGATGGCCGCCGCGAAGACGCGCCTGGGCGGCCGCGCCGAGATGGCGCTGGTGTCTGCGGCCGTCAAGCAGGCCCTGGCGGGCTGAGCCCGCCCCGCCGCATCCCGCACCATGCACACCCCGCTGCCGCTGCGCCCGATCGCCGACGACGTCTGCGTCGCGCCGCAGCTCACCCCCGAGGCGATGGCCGAGGCCGCGCGCCTGGGCTTTCGCAGCGTCGTCAACAACCGGCCCGACGGCGAAGGCGGACCCGGGCAGCCGCGCAGCGCCGAGATCGAGGCGGCGGCGCGTGCCGCCGGGCTGCAGTACCGCCACCTGCCGGTCGAGTCCGGCTTCCAGACGCCGGCCCAGGCCGCCGAGATGGCCGCGCTGCTGGCCGGGCTGCCGCGGCCGCTGCTGATGTTCTGCCGCTCGGGCGCACGCTCGGCGCGGCTGTACGCGCTGGCGCAGGGCGACTGAAGCGCCTCGGCGAAGAACGGCGGGTCCGGCTTGCTGCGGTGCGGGAAAGTGCCCTGCCCGCGCACCGGCGCAGCGGCGAGAATGCCGCTCCGGCGGGCCGCCCGGCGGCCGGCGACCGAGGAGACATCTTGAGCTTGCTATTGAGGCTGTCGCGGGCGATCGACTTCGTCAGCGAATGGGTGGGCCGAGCCATCATGTGGCTGGTGCTGGCCGCCGTGCTGATCAGCGCCGGCAACGCGATCATGCGCAAGGCGTTCAGCATCGGCTCGAACGCCTACCTCGAGATCCAGTGGTACCTGTTCGCCGCCGTGTTCATGCTCGGCGCCGGCTTCGTGCTGCTGCGCAACGGCCACGTGCGCATCGACTTCATATCGGCGCGGCTGTCCAAGCGCACGAACACCATCATCGACATCGTCGGTATCCTGCTCGTGCTGGCGCCCTTCTGCATCCTGATGATCGACCTGTCCTGGCCGCTGTTCCACCGCGCCTGGGTCAGCGGCGAGACGAGCCAGAACGCCGGCGGCCTGATCCGCTGGCCGGTGCTGCTGCTGATCCCGGCGGGCTTCGCGCTGCTGCTGCTGCAGGGGGTCTCCGAGCTGATCAAGCGCATCGCCTTCCTCGCCGGCCATGCCGAGGAGCCGATCACCCGCGACCCGCACGAGCGTTCCGAGGAGCAGCGTCTGCTCGAGGAACTGCAGGCCGAGGCCGAGGCGCGTGAGGCCGCGCTGACCAAGGGGGCGCCGCGATGACCGCCTTCATCAGCGCCAACTTCGTCCCGCTGATGTTCGCGGGGCTGTTCCTGTTCCTGCTCACCGGCTTTCCGGTCGCCTTCGGGCTCGCCGCCACCGGGCTGGCCTTCGGCTTCCTCGGCATGGAGGTCGGGCTGTTTCCGCCGGTGCTGTTCCAGGCCCTGCCGCTGCGTGTGTTCGGCATCATGCAGAACGACACGCTGCTGGCGATCCCGTTCTTCACGCTGATGGGGATCATCCTGGAGCGCTCGGGCATGGCCGAGGACCTGCTCGAGACCATCGGCCAGGTCTTCGGCCCGGTGCGCGGCGGCCTGGCCATCGCCGTCGTGCTGGTCGGCGCGCTGCTGGCCGCCACCACCGGCGTGGTCGCGGCGGCGGTCATCTCGATGGGCCTGATCTCGCTGCCCATCATGCTGCGCTACAACTACAACCGCAGCATGGCCACCGGGGTCATCACGGCCTCGGGCACGCTGGCGCAGGCGCTGCCGCCCTCGCTGGTGCTGATCGTGCTGGCCGACCAGCTCGGCCGCTCGGTCGGCGACATGTACGCCGGCGCGCTGATTCCCGGGCTGATGCTGGTCGGGCTGTACCTGACCTTCGTCGCGGCGATCGCCGTCGTGCGCCCGCGCTGGATGCCGGCGCTGCCGCCGGAAGCCCGCATCTACCGCGAGGACAACGGCGCCAGCGGCCACATCTCGCTGATCCTGCTGCTGGCGGTGTGCACGGTCGCCGGCTGGTCCTGGGCCCAGGTGCACGAGGCCGTCGTCAACCCGCTGATCGCCCGCACCCGCGAGGCGCCGGGCGACGAGGTCTTCATCCTGTCGATGACCGTGGCCTCGATGCTGGCGGTGACGCTGGCCGGCCTGAGCCGGCTGCTGCGGCTGAACCTGCTGTCGCGGCTGGCCGAGCGCGTGACCTTCGTGCTGATCCCGCCGCTGATCCTGATCTTCCTGGTGCTGGGCACCATCTTCCTGGGCCTGGCCACGCCCACCGAGGGCGGCGCGATGGGTGCGACCGGCGCGCTGATCATGGCCTGGGCACGCCGCCGGCTGACCTGGCCGGTGCTGGTGCAGGCGCTGGCCAGCACCTCGCGGCTGTCGGTGTTCGTGCTGTTCATCCTGATCGGCTCGACCGTCTTCGCCTTCACCTTCAACGCGGCGGACGGGCACATCTGGGTCGAGCACCTGTTCGACAAGCTGCCCGGCGGCGAGCTCGGCTTCGTGATCTTCGTCGCCTCGCTGGTCTTCGTGCTCGGGATGTTCATCGACTTCTTCGAGATCGCCTTCATCGTGGTGCCCATCCTGGCGCCGGTGGCCGAGAAGATGGGCATCGACCTGATCTGGTTCGGCGTCATCCTGGGCATGACGCTGCAGACCTCGTTCCTGACGCCGCCCTTCGGCTTCGCGCTCTTCTACCTGCGCAGCGTGGCCGCGCGCAAGGACTACACCGACCGCGTCACCGGTGCGAGCATCTCCGCGGTGACCACCGGTCAGATCTACAAGGGCGCGGTCGCCTTCATCGGGCTGCAGCTGATCATGGTGGCCGTGATCATCGCCTTCCCGACCATCGTCACCGGCAACATCAAGAAGGGGCCGCAGATCGCACCCGAGCAGGTGATGGAGCAGCTCGACCAGCTGCGCGACCAGCTCCAGGAGCTGCCCTCCGGCCGCCAGCGCCCGAAGGACTTCGACCCGATGGACGCCTTCCGCGACCAGCCCGGGCCTGCGGACGGCCAGCGCAACTAGCAGGCGCGCGGGGCCGGGGCGGCCCGGCCACAAGTGGAAAGCCCCGCGGACCGGTGGTCTCGCGGGGCTTTGCGGAGCGGTGCGGAGCGGCGCCGGGCGACGCCGCCCCGCGTTCAATGCATCACAGGCGCTGCTGCTGCATGAAGCTGTCGAAGCCGCCCTCGGCGAAGCGGAACCACAGGTTCTGGTCGCGACGGAAGTTCGAGTAGTCGTCGTAGATCTTCTTCCAGCGCGGGTTGCTGCCGCTGAGCTCGTTGTACAGCGCCATCGACTCGCGGAAGGCCGCGTTCATCACGTCGTTGGGGAAGCGGAACAGCTTCGTGCCGCCGGCCACCAGCTGCTTCAGCGCACCCGGGTTCAGCGCGTCGTACTTGGCCTGCATGAAGGTGTGCGCGTGCGCGGCGGCGTTCTCGACGATGGCCTTCTGCTCGGCGTTCAACCGGCCCCAGGCGGCCGTGTTGATGTACAGCGACAGCTGCGGACCGCCTTCCCACCAGCCGGGGTAGTAGTAGTTCGGCGCGACCTTGTTGAAGCCCAGCTTCAGATCGTCGTAGGGTCCGACCCACTCGGTGGCGTCGATGGTGCCGCGCTCCAGCGCCTGGTAGATCTCGCCGCCCGGGATGTTCTGCGACACGCCGCCCAGCCGCGCCAGCACCTTGCCGGCGAAGCCCCCGATGCGAATCTTCAGGCCCTTCATGTCCTCGACGGACTTGATCTCCTTGCGGTACCAGCCGCCCATCTGCGCGCCGGTGTTGCCCATCGGGAAGTTGACGATGTTGTACGCGGCGTAGAACTCGCGGAACAGCTTCATGCCGTTGCCCTGGTACATCCAGGCGGTCATCTGGCGGCTGTTCAGGCCGAACGGGATCGCGCAGTCCATCGCGAACGCGTCGTCCTTGCCGAAGAAGTAGTAGGGCGCCGTGTGCGCGCATTCCACGGTGCCGGCCTGCACGCCGTCGACGACGCCGAACGCGGGCATCAGCTCGCCACCGGCATGCACCGAGATCTCGAAGCGGCCGCCGGACATGGCCTTGACCTGCTCGGAGAACACCTCGGCCGCGCCGTAGATGGTGTCCAGTGCCTTCGGAAAGCTGGAGGCCAGGCGCCAGCGGATGTTGGCCTGGGCGTGGACGACGGCCGGCGCGACGCCGGCGGCAAGGACACCGGCCAGACCGGCGCCTTGGACAAAGGAACGACGTTCCATGTAATCAATCTCCTGTGGTCCTGGCATGGGGCAGCCGAGGTGCGCAAAATTCTAGGGGGGGGTCATGACCCCACTCGGGCGGGTTTTCCCCGCCGTAGTACTGCGTAGGCCGGGCCCGTGGTGCTCAGGATCCGGCGAGCTTCATGCGCTCGACGAGCACCGAGCCCACGGTCTTGCCGCCCTGCGTGTACGCGTCGGCGCCGACCGCGACGATGCCGCGCAGCATGTCGCGCAGGTTGCCGGCGATCGTGACCTCGTGCACCGGGTGCACGATGCGCCCGCCCTCGACCCAGAAGCCCGCGGCGCCGCGCGAATAGTCACCGGTGACCAGGTTCAGGCCCTGCCCCATCAGCTCGGTCACGAACAGCCCGCGCCCCAGCCGGCGCAGCATCGCCGGCAGGTCGTCGCCGGGCACCGTGCCGCGGCTCCTGAGCACCAAGTTCTGCGAGCCCCCGGCATGGCCGGTGGTCTTCATCCCCAGCTTGCGTGCGGAATAGCTCGACAGGAAATAGCCCTGCACGACACCGCCCTGGACCACGCTGCGCGGCCGCGTGCGCACGCCCTCGTCGTCGAAGGGTGCGCTGGCCTTGCCCCTGGGCAGGTGCGGGTTCTCGTGCAGGTCCAGGTGCCCGGCCAGCACCTGCTCGCCGAGGCAGCCGACCAGGAAGCTGGCCTTGCGGTACAGCGCGCCGCCGGAGACCGCCTGCACGAAGCTGCCCAGCAGCCCGGCAGCCACCGGCGCCTCGAACAGCACCGGCACCTCGGCCGTGGCGACGCGGCGCGACTTCAGCCGCGACAGCGCACGCTCGGCGGCGTAGCGGCCCACGGCCTCGGGCGCGGCGAGCTCGCGTGCGTCGCGCATCGAGCTGTACCAGGCGTCGCGCTGCATGTCGCGGCCGCGGCCGGCGATCGGCGCCACCGAGAGGTAGTGCCGCGAGCTCGCATAGCCGCCGCGGAAGCCGCGCGTATTGCCGGCCCAGAAGTGCGCCTGCTGCGCCGAGACGCCGGCGCCCTCGCTGTTGGTGATGCGGCGGTCCACCGCGAAGGCGGCGTCCTCGCAGCGGCGCGCCAGCTCCGCCGCGGCGGCGGCATCGATCGCCCAGGGGTGGAACAGGTCGAGGTCGCGCGCCGCCTCCTCGGGCGTGGCCAGGTCCTCGGCGTCGGGCAGGCCGGCGGCCGGGTCCTCGGCGGTGAAGCGCGCGATGTCGTAGGCCGCCTGCACGGTGCGGCGGATCGCCGCCGCCGAGAAGTCCGAGGTGCTCGCATTGCCGCGGCGCTGGCCGAGGTAGACGCTGACGCCCAGCGACTTGTCGCGGTTGCGCTCGACGTTCTCTAGCTCGCCCTTGCGCACCGACACCGACAGGCCCACGCCCTCGGAGACCTCGGCGCCGGCGTCGCTGGCACCGAGCCCGCGCGCGATCTCCAAGGTGTCCTCGACGATCTGGCGGAACTGGTCCGGGTGGTAGGCAAAGCCCTGGTCGGGGGTCTGGGAGCTCATGGGGGCAGAGGCAGGAGGGTCGCGAGGCGCCGCCGATGCGGAGCGCGCCGATGATAATCACCGACCCACCTGCTCCTTGCGCGCCCGCGCCCTGCCCCGACCATGCCCCGACGCGCCGCCCCGCACCGCGGCATCGACCACCACTACGGCGACGGCGACGGCGACACGCCCGCCGAGCCGAGCAAGACGCAGCTCAAGCAGAAGTCGCACGAGCTGCAGGCGCTGGGCGTGGCGGTGGCCGCGCTGTCCGAAGAGCGCCTGGCCGCGCTGGCCCTGCCCGAGACGCTGCGCGACGCCATCGTCGAGTACCGGCGAACGCGCTCGCACGAGGGCCGCCGGCGCCAGATGCAGTACGTGGGCAAGCTGATGCGCAGCGCCGACGAGGCCGCGCTGCGCGAGGCGGTGGCCGCCGCCACGCTGGGCAGCGCGAAGGAGACGCTGGCGCTGCACGAGGCCGAGCGCTGGCGCGCCGAACTGATCGCCGACGACGACGCGCTGACGCGCTGGCTGCAGGCCCACCCCGACACCGACGCGCAGCAGCTGCGCAGCCTGGTGCGCGCGGCGCGCCGCGACGCCGCGGCACTGCCGCCCGAGCAGCGCCAGCCGAAGAGCTACCGCGAACTGTTCCAGTTTCTCAAGCCGCTGCTGCAGCCCCCGACATGAGCGACGCCCCCTTCGACCCCGTGCGCATCGGCATCGTCTCGATCAGCGACCGCGCCTCGGCCGGCGTGTACGCTGACCAGGGCCTGCCGGCGCTGAAAGGCTGGCTCGGCCGCGCGCTGAGGAACCCCGTGACCTGGGTCGAGCGGCTGATTCCCGACGAGCAGGACGGCATCGCCGCCACGCTGCGCGAGCTCGTGGACGCCGAGCGCTGCGACCTCGTGCTCACCACCGGCGGCACCGGCCCGGCGCCGCGCGATGTCACGCCCGAGGCCACGCTGGCGGTGGCGGACAAGGTGATGCCCGGCTTCGGCGAGCAGATGCGGCAGATCAGCCTGGCCTTCGTGCCGACGGCGATCCTCTCGCGCCAGGTCGCGGTGGTCCGCGGCCGCGCGCTGATCGTCAACCTGCCCGGCCAGCCCAAGGCCATCGCCGAGACGCTGGAGGGCCTGCCGCGCGCGACACCGCCGGTGCACGGCATCTTCGCCGCGGTGCCCTACTGCATCGACCTGATCGGCGGGCCGTACCTGGAAACCGACGAGGCGGTGTGCAAGGCCTTCCGGCCGAAGTCGGCGTTGCGCGCGCCGCGCGCGGCTACTTGACGAGCCGGTTCAGCCGCTCGGCGTCGAAGGCCTCGGTGGTCTGCGCGTCCTGTGGCACGCAGTCGCCGGCGGGCAGCTCGCGTGCGCGCGCCGAGAGCTTCTCGATCGCCTGCCACAGCAGCGCGATCTGGTGCTCGTGGCCGGCGGCGTTGTCGATCAGGCCCTTCATCGCCAGCGACACCGGGTCGTCGCCCTGCGTCACGCCGTAGGCCGAGAAGCCCATGCGCGCAGCTGCTGCCTCGCGCTGCGCCTCGGTCTCGGCCTGGATGATGCGCGCCGGGTTGCCCACCGCGGTGGCCCCGGGCGGCACCGGCTTGACGAC
>CAZUPH010000022.1:0-30257 GCA_964621995.1 uncultured Rubrivivax sp.
GGTGCCGGCGCGTTTCGAGTCCGCCGGCGACGTCGTGCGCACCGCGCTGTGCGTGGAGGTGCGCGACCCGCAGCGCGCCAACGGCCCGAAGGCCGAGGCCCGTGCCGCGGCGAAGGGTGGCGGCGCCAGCGGCGTGCTCTACGTCTTCATGCCGCCGCTGCGCTTCGTCGAGGACTACCTCGAGCTGCTCGCCGCGGTGGAGGCCACGGCCGCCGAGCTGGGCGTGAAGATCGTGCTCGAGGGCTACCCGCCGCCGCGCGACCCCCGCCTCAAGCAGCTGTCGGTGACGCCCGACCCCGGCGTGATCGAGGTCAACATCCACCCGGCGGCGGGCTGGGACGAGCTCGTCGAGCACACCGAGTTCCTCTACGAGGCGGCGCACCAGACGCGCCTGTCGACCGAGAAGTTCATGCTCGACGGCCGCCACACCGGCACCGGCGGCGGCAACCACTTCGTGCTCGGCGGCGCGACGCCGGCCGACAGCCCCTTCCTGCGCCGGCCCGACCTGCTGGCCAGCCTGCTGACCTACTGGCACAACCACCCCTCGCTGAGCTACCTGTTCAGCGGGCTGTTCATAGGCCCGACGAGCCAGCACCCGCGCTTCGACGAGGCGCGCGACGACCAGGTCTACGAGGTCGAGATCGCGCTGGCCGAGCTGGAGCGGCAGACCGCGCTGCACGGCGAGGGACGGACACCGCCCTGGCTCGTGGACCGCCTGCTGCGCAACGTGCTGGTGGACGTCACCGGCAACACCCACCGCAGCGAGTTCTGCATCGACAAGCTCTATTCGCCCGACGGCCCCACCGGCCGCCTGGGGCTGCTGGAGCTGCGCGCCTTCGAGATGCCGCCGCATGCGCGCATGAGCCTGGCGCAGCAGCTGCTGATGCGCGCGCTCGTCGCCTGGTTCTGGCGCGAGCCCTACCGCGGCCAGGGGGCGACGCGCCTGACGCGCTGGGGCACCGGGCTGCACGACCGCTTCATGCTGCCGACCTTCGTGCAGATGGACTTCGACGACGTCGTCGCCGAGCTCGACGCCGCCGGATTCGCCTTCGACGCCGCCTGGTTCGCGCCGCACTTCGCCTTCCGCTTCCCGCTCGTCGGCGAGGTCAGCGCGATGGGCGTGGAGCTGACGCTGCGCAACGCGCTGGAGCCCTGGCACGTGATGGGCGAGGAAGGCGCGGTCGGCGGCACCGTGCGCTACGTGGATTCCTCGCTGGAGCGGCTGGAGATCAAGGCCACCGGGCTGATCGGCAACCGCCATGTCGTCACCGTCAACGGCCACGCGCTGCCGCTGCAGCCCACCGGGCGCGTCGGCGAATTCGTCTGCGGCGTGCGCTACCGCGCCTGGCAGCCGCCGTCGGCGCTGCATCCCACGATCGGCGTGCATGCGCCGCTGACCATAGACCTCGTCGACCGCTGGCTGGGCCGCTCGCTCGGCGGCTGCCGCTACCACGTGGCGCACCCGGGCGGGCGCAACTACGAGACCTTCCCGGTCAACGCCTACGAGGCCGAGAGCCGGCGCCTCGCGCGCTTCTTCCGTCACGGCCACACCCCCGGCGCGATGCAGGTCACGCCGGCGGCACCCAGCCTGGAGCTGCCGCTGACGCTGGACCTGCGCCGGCGCTGACGGCCGCAACGCCACGATGTCGTCGCAGACCCCGCTGCCCTTCGACGCCGACCCGACCGCGGCCGGCGGCGACGAGGCGGCGCGCACGCTGCTGCGCCGCGCACTGCCGGCCGAGCCCGGCGTGTGGGACGAGCTGCGCGACGACGCGGGCGCACTGCGCCCGGCCTGGGCTCGCTTCGCCGAGCGGCTGCCCGCGCCGCCGCCGGACCGCAGCGTGGCCGAGGACCTGGACGAGCGCGTCGTGCAGGTCGCCGAGCGGCTGCGCCAGGACGGCGTCACGCACAACGTCTTCGGCGAGGGCGTGCCGGGCGGCGCGACGACGCGGCCCTGGTCGCTGGAGCTGCTGCCGCTGATCCTGCAGCCCGCGGAGTGGGCGGCGCTGGAGGCCGGCGTGGTGCAGCGTGCGGCGCTGCTGGAGCGCATGCTGGCCGACCTCTACGGCCCGCAGACGCTGCTGCACGAAGGCCTGCTGCCGCCGGCGCTGCTGCTGCGCCACCCGGGCTGGCTGCGGCCGATGATCGGCGCCGCGACGCCGGGCGGGCTGCGCCTGTACATCGTCGCCTTCGACCTGGCACGCGGGCCCGACGGCCGCTGGTGGCTGGTCGCGCAGCGCACGCAGGGGCCCTCGGGCCTGGGCTACGTGCTGCACAACCGGCTCGTGATCTCGCGCCAGTTTCCCGACGCGTTCCGCGAGCTGCGCGTGCAGCACATCGCCAGCAGCTACCGGCGGCTGCTCGACACGCTGGAGGCGGTGGCCACGCCGCTGGCCGGCGGCCACGTGCCGCGCATCGTGCTGCTGACGCCCGGCCCCTATGCCGAGACCTATTTCGAGCACGCCTACCTGGCGCGCTACCTGGGTGTGCCGCTGGTCGAGGGCGGCGACCTCGTCGTGCGCGACGAGCAGCTGTTCCTGAAGACGGTCGAGGGCCTGGAGCGCGTGCACGGCGTGCTGCGCCGGCTGGACGACGACTGGTGCGACCCGCTGGAGCTGCGCCCGGACAGCGCGCTGGGCGTGCCCGGGCTGCTGCAGGCCGCCCGCGCCGGCAACGTGGTGATGGCCAATGCGCTGGGCAGCGCCTTCCTGGAGTCGCCGGCGCTGCAGGGCTTCCTGCCCGGCATCGCCGAGCGGCTCACCGGCGAGACGCTCGCCCTGCCCTCGCTGCCCACCTGGTGGTGCGGCGAGGCCGCGGCCTGGGCCGACGTGCAGGAGCACCTGGCCGACAAGATCGTGCGCAGCACCTTCCCGCGCGGCGGCCGCACCTCGCAGGTCCGCAGCCTGCGCGAGGCGGCGGTCGAGGAGGACCCCGACGCCTGGACGGTGCAGGGCCGGCTGCGCTTCTCGCGCGCACCCATCTGGGGCGAGGGTGCAGTGTCGGCGCGCCCGGCGATGGTGCGCGTATATGCCATCGCCGACGGCGGCGGCCGCTGGCACGTGCTGCCCGGCGGCATGACGCGCGTGGCGCTGCGCGAGGATGCCAGCGTCTCGATGCAGCGCGGCGGCAGCAGCCTGGACACCTGGGTGCTGACCGACGGCCCGGTGGACACCTTCTCGATGCTGCCGCAGCGGCTGCAGGTGGACGACATCCTGCAGCGCCGCCGCCCGGTCAGCAGCCGCACCGCGGAGAACCTGTTCTGGCTGGGCCGCTACACCGAGCGCACCGAGCAGCTTGTGCGCCTGGCGCGCGCGACGCTGGCGCTGATCGACTCCGACGACGATGCCCCGGCGCCGGTGCTGCAGGCGCTGTCCACGCTGGCCGTGCGCTGCGGCCTGGCGCCGGCCGGCGTGCCCACGCTCGCGAAGGCGCCGCACCTCTTCGAGCGCGCGCTGCTCGCCGGCCTGGGCGACGCCGAAGGCGCCTTCAGCATCGCCTTCAACCTGGCGGCGCTGCAGCGAGCTTCGCTGGCGCTGCGCGAGCGCCTGTCGGCCGAGCAGTGGGGGCTCATCGCGCGCATGGGCGACGGCTTCGCCGCCGCGCTGCGCATGCCGGCCGCGGCCGGCGCGGGGCCGGCGCTGCCGCCCATGCGCCAGGTGCTGCCGGCGCTGGACCTGCTGGCACTGCAGCTGGCCGCGATGACCGGTGCCCAGACCGACCGCATGACACGCGACCACGGCTGGCGGCTGCTCACCGTGGGCCGGCTGCTGGAGCGGCTGATCGGCCTGGCGACACGGCTCGAGGCCTTCGTGCAGTCCCAGGCCCTGGCCAGCGCGAGCGGCGTGGAGCTGCTGCTGGAGCTGTTCGACAGCGTGATCACCTTCCGCGCCCGCTACCAGCGCCACGACGACCTGCTCGCGCTGACCGAGCCGCTGGTGCTGGACCGCGACAACCCGCGCGCCTTCGCCGGCGTGCTGCGCCGGCTGCGCACCGAGATCGGCAAGCTGCCCGGCGGCGCGCCGACGCAGCAGCCGCTGCTGGCCCTGCTGCCGGCCGAAGGCGCCGGCCTCACGCTGGAACGCCTGCGCGGTGCCGACGAGGCGGCCATCGCCGGCGCCATCGGCACCCTGGCCGGCGAGCTGGCCGGGGCTGCGCAGCGCGTCGCCGAGCAGGTCGGCGAACGCTTCTTCACGCCGGCGCACGGCAGCGACCACCGCATATGAGGCCGAGCGGCGCCCCGTTGCGACCTGCGATGCAGCTTGGACCGCATACGACCGCTTGCGGCGCATAACGGACATGGCACTCTCTTCGCCGTATACAACCGTTCGCGCTGAGCCTGTCGAAGCGCCCATGGTCCTCTGGGCTTCGACAGGCTCAGCCCGAACGGTCCGGGTGGGCGCTTCGACAGGCTCAGCCCGAACGGTTCGGGTGGGCGTTTCGACAGGCTCAGCCCGAACGGTTCGAGCGAGCGCTTCGACAGGCTCAGCGCGAACGGTTGTGTACCGGGCAGAGAGCGTCATGTCCGTTATGCGCCGCGAGCCGCCATCGGTCCACCCAGGCTCGGGCCTCGTGCGACGGAGTGGCTGAGATGGCCCCCGTGACGCCCACCCGCCTCGAAGTGGTGCACGACACGCGCTACGAGTACCCGGCGCCGGTGACGCTGGCGCACCACCTGGCGCACCTGCAGCCGCTGGAGGACGCGCACCAGCGGCTCGTCGGCTTCGAGCTCGAGGTCGATCCACCGCCCGCGGCACCGCCGCGCGCCAGCCGCGACGCGCTGGGCAACCTGCAGCACCACTTCAGCCTGGCCGGCCCGCACGAGCAGCTGCACGTGCGGGCGCGCAGCGTGGTCGAGCTGCGGCCGCGCTTCGCGGCGCTGGACGCCGCGGCCTCGCCGGCCTGGGAGGCGGTGGCGGCGATGCTGCGCTACGTCGCGCGGGCGCCCTACCGGCCGGCGGTGGAGTTCGTGCAGCCCTCGCCCTTCGTGCCGCTGCTGCCTGAGCTGCGCGCCTATGCGGCGCCCTCGCTGGCGCCGGGCCGCCCGCTCGCCGCGGCCGCGCTCGAGCTGATGCAGCGCGTGCACGACGACTTCAGCTACGAGAGCGCCAGCACCGAGATCGACACCCCGCTCGCGCAGGTCTTCGCGCAGAAGAGCGGCGTGTGCCAGGACTTCGCGCACCTGATGGCCGGCGCGCTGCGCGCCTGGGGACTGCCGGCGCGCTACGTCAGCGGCTACCTGCTGACGCGTGCGCCCGGCGACGTGCAGGACATGGTGGGCGCCGACGCCTCGCACGCCTGGGTGCAGGTCTGGTGCCTCGGCACCCCGGGCGTGCCGGCCGAAGGCCCGCAGGCCGGCTGGCTGGACCTGGACCCGACCAACCGTCTGGTGCCCGGCGCAGGCCACGTGCGCGTGGCCTGCGGCCGCGACTACGGCGACGTGACGCCGCTGCGCGGCGTGATCCGCGGCGGCGGCGCACGCCACGGCCTGCAGGTGGCGGTGCGCACCCGCGTGCTGCACGGCCTGCCGGGTGCCGCGCCGGACCCGGCCCACCCCTTGCTAGCGTGAACCGACAGGAGACATCGCCCGTGAAGAAGCCGGCCTTCGACGAAATGCACCCGCAGCCCGGTGGCACGGCCGAGGTGCGCGCGCACTACCGCACCTTCGTGGACTGGCTCGCGCGTCAGAGCCCGGAGACCATGGCCGCGCGGCGCGAGGAGGCGGAGATGATCTTCCGCCGCGTGGGCATCACCTTCGCGGTCTACGGCGCGAAGGACGAGGACGGCGCCGGCACCGAGCGGCTGATCCCCTTCGACGTCATCCCGCGCATCATCCCGCGCCACGAGTGGAACGAGATGCAGGCCGGGCTGCGCCAGCGCGTGACCGCGCTGAACCGCTTCCTGCACGACGTGTACCACGGCCAGGAGATCCTGAAGGCCGGCATCGTGCCCGCCGAGCAGGTGCTGAACAACGCGCAGTACCGGCGCGAGATGGCCGGCGTGAAGCTGCCCGGCGGCGTGTATTCGCACATCGCCGGCATCGACATCGTGCGCGCGGCGGAACCCGACGGCAGCGGCCGCTACTACGTGCTGGAGGACAACCTGCGCGTGCCCAGCGGCGTGAGCTACATGCTCGAGAACCGCAAGATGACGATGCGGCTGTTCCCGGAGCTGTTCAGCCTGCACCGCGTGGCGCCGGTGGCACGCTACCCGGACCTGCTGCTGGACACGCTGCGCTCGGTGGCGCCGGCCGGCGTCAACGAGCCCAACGTGGTGGTGCTGACGCCGGGCATGTACAACAGTGCCTACTTCGAGCACGCCTTCCTGGCGCAGCAGATGGGCGTGGAGCTGGTCGAGGGGCAGGACCTCTTCGTGCGCGACGGCCACGTCTTCATGCGCACGACCCAGGGCCCGCGGCGCGTGGACGTGATCTACCGGCGCGTGGACGACGACTTCCTCGACCCGATGGCCTTCCGCGCCGACTCCACGCTGGGCTGCGCGGGGCTGCTGGACGTGTACAAGCGCGGCGGCCTGACGCTGGCCAACGCCATCGGCACCGGCATCGCGGACGACAAGAGCATCTACCCGTACGTGCCGAAGATGATTGAGTTCTACCTCGGCGAGAAGCCCATCCTGGCCAACGTGCCGACCTGGCTGTGCCGCGACAAGGACGACCTGGCCTACGTGCTGGCGCACCTGCACGAGCTGGTCGTCAAGGAGGTGCACGGGGCCGGCGGCTACGGCATGCTGGTCGGGCCGGCGGCGAGCAAGGCCGAGATCGAGCAGTTCCGTGCCGTGCTCGAGTCCAACCCGACCAACTACATCGCGCAGCCGACCCTGGCGCTGTCCACGTGCCCGACCTACGTGGAGTCGGGCATCGCGCCGCGGCACATCGACCTGCGGCCCTTCGTGCTGTCGGGCAAGACGGTGCGCATGGTGCCCGGCGGCCTGACGCGCGTGGCGCTGAAGGAAGGCTCGCTGGTCGTCAACTCGTCGCAGGGCGGCGGCACCAAGGACACCTGGGTGCTCGAGGAATGAGGCCCCCACGCTCCCTCCCGGTCGCTGCCCCCTGTGGGGCCGCGGCCAGCGGACCGGCAAAGCCGGGTCCGCGGCCGTCCCCTGAGAGAAGCAGCCGGGTTCGTGCCCCGGCCGGTCCACGCAGCGTCTGCAAGGAGGACTGCCATGCTGTCTAGAACCGCCGACCATCTCTTCTGGATGGCGCGCTACATGGAGCGGGCCGAGAACACGGCCCGCATGCTCAACGTCAGCTACGAGACCTCGCTGCTGCCGCAGTCGGCCGACATGGCCGAGTCGGGCTGGCGCGGGCTGCTGTCGATCAGCGAGCTGACGCCCTACTTCCACCAGCGGCATGCCGAGGTCAACGCGCGCAACGTCATGCACTTCATGGTGCGCGACGAGGCCAACCTCAGCAGCATCTGGAACTGCCTGCGCGCCGCGCGCGAGAATGCGCGCGCCGTGCGCGGCACGCTGACCACCGAGGTCTGGGAGACGCAGAACCAGACCTGGCTGGAGTTCAACCGCCTGCTGCGCGACGGCGCCTTCGAGCGCGACCCCGGGCAGTTCTTCGAGTGGGTCAAGTTCCGCTCGCACCTCAGCCGCGGCGTCACGGTCGGCACGATGCTGATGGACGAGTCGCTGCACTTCCTGCGCATCGGCACCTTCCTGGAGCGCGCCGACAACACCGCACGGCTGATCGACGTGAAGTTCCACGCGCTGATCGGCGGCACCGACTTCTTCGGGCCCATCTCCAGCGGCCAGCAGCCGCTGCAGGGCCCGGCGCAGCCGCTGGAGATGGACTTCTACCACTGGAGCGCGGTGCTGCGTTCCGTCTCCGGCTTCGAGATCTACCGCAAGGTCTACCGCAACGTGATCCGGCCGGAGCGCGTGGCCGAGCTGCTGATCCTGCGCCCGGACATGCCGCGCAGCCTGGCCGCCTGCATGAACGAGGTCGTCGCCAACCTGCGGCTGGTGGCCAACGAGCACAGCGCCGAGACGCTGCGCCGCGCCGGGCGGCTGCGCAGCGACCTGCAGTACGGCCGCATCGACGAGATCCTGGAGACCGGCCTGCACGCCTACCTGACGCAGTTCCTCGACCGCGTCGGCGACCTCGGCGTGGGCATCAGCCGCGACTTCCTGGTGCCGATGGCGGCCTGAGCGCGATACCCCGCCGCCGCAGCGGGCGCCGGCCGCTCAGCGCGCGAAGCGCTCGCGCAGCTTGAGCTTCCAGAACTTGCCGGTGGAGGTGCGCGGCACCGCGTCGATGGCCTCGTAGCGGTCGGGCAGCTGCCATTTCGCGAAGCCGCGCGCCTGCAGGTGTTCGGCCAGGCCCGTGGTATCCGCCGCGGCGCCCGGCCTGAAGACCACGCAGGCCAGCGGCCGCTCGCCCCACTTGTCGTCGGGCACCGCGATCACCGCGGCCTCGGCCACCGCGGGGTGCGCCATCAGCGCATTCTCGAGGTCCACCGAGCTGATCCACTCGCCGCCGCTCTTGATGAGGTCCTTGGTGCGGTCGGTGATGCGCACGAAGCCGAGCTCGTCGATCGTCGCCACGTCGCCGGTGCGCAGCCAGCCGTCGGCGGCAAACTTGTCGTCGTAGGGCGCGCTGCCGAAGTAGCGGCCGGTGATGAAGGGGCCGCGGACCTGGATCTCGCCCATCGTGCGCCCGTCGTGCGGCGCGTCGGCGCCCTCCTCGGTGCGGATGCGCACCTCCACCAGCGGCGCCGGCACGCCGGCCATCGCGGCGCGGCGGTAGCGCTCGTCGAGGTCGGCGTCCTTCAGCGAGGCCGTGGGGTACGAGATCGTCGCCACCGGCGAGGTCTCGGTCATGCCCCAGCCCTGCAGCAGCCACACGCCGTGGCGGTGGAAGGCGCGGATCAGCGACTCCGGCACCGCGGCGCCGCCGACCAGCGAGCGCAGGCCCTGCGGCAGCGTCCAGCGCCCGGGCTGCTCGGTCAGCGCACGCTCGTAGGCCTGGATCAGCGTCATCCAGATCGTCGGCACGCCCAGCGCCAGCGTCGGTGGCTCCAGCTGCATCAGGTCCAGCAGGTCGTCGGGGTGCAGGTGCGGCCCCGGGAAGACCAGCTTCACGCCCATCATCACCGCGCCATACGGCACGCCCCAGCTGTTGGCGTGGAACATCGGCGTCACCGGCATCACGACGTCGGTGCCCTTGAGGCCCCAGAAGTCGGCCAGGCTGGCCACCAGCGTGTGCAGGATCTGCGAGCGGTGCGAATAGACCACGCCCTTGGGCCGCCCGGTGGTGCCGCTGGTGTAGCACATGGCCACCGGGTCGTTCTCGTCGTGCGCGGCGTACTCGAAGCCGGCCTCGTCGGCGCCGGCGAGCAGGGCCTCGTAGCCGTCGAAGCCGTCCGGCACCGGCGCGCCGGAGAACGGGAAGACGATCACGCGCTCGAAGCGGTGCAGCGGCGCAAACTTCTCGTACAGCGTCAGCAGCACGTCGTCGACGATCAGGATGCGGTCGTCGGCGTCGTGCGCGATCCAGCCGATCTCCTCCGGCGCCAGGCGCAGGTTCAGCGTGTGCATCACGCCGCCGGCGGCCGGGATGCCGAAGTAGGCCTCCAGGTGGGCGTGGTGGTTCCAGCACAGCGTGGCGACGCGCTCGCCCTTCTTCAGGCCGAGCTGCTGCAGCGCGGCGGCCAGCGCGCGCGCGCGGCGCCGGATCTCGCGGTAGGGGTGACGCACGAGGCTCTTGTCCGGCCGCCGCGAGACCACCTCGTTGTCGCCGAACAGCATGCCGGCGCGGTCCAGCAGGTGGTTCAGCGACAGCGGCACGTCCATCATCGTCGTCAGCATCGTCGTCTCCTGCAGTCCTGCCGCGATGCTGCCGCGATGTGCCGCGCGCGTCAGCCGGGGTCTTCCAGCCCCCGCTCGCGGCGCGCCTGGTACTCGGCCTCCAGCAGGCTCATCACGACCAGCGAGTCGTAGCCGCCGCCATCCGCGGCGGCGACGCGCACGCTCTCGCGCAGCCGGCCCTCCTCGACGAAGCCCTCGCTGGCATACAGCGCCAGGGCCCGCACGTTGAGCGACTTGACGTCCAGCCAGAAGCGGTGCGCATGCAGGTCGCGGAAGGCCATCAGCTTGAGCCGGCGTACGCAGCGCCGGCCCAGGCCGTTGCCATGCGTGGACAGCACGAGCCGCTTGAGCTCCACGCTGCCATGCGGGTTGCGGCAGCCCTGCAGAATGACGAAGCCGTCGCGCACGGCGGGCTGGTCGTTGCCGCCGGTCTCGACGATGAAGTGGCGGAAATCCGGGAAGCGCACCGCGCCCTCGTGCTGCGTGCGCTCCCAGGGCGTGATGAAGGGGCGGTTGCGCGCATCCTGCTCGACCGAGATCACGAAGTCCAGGTCGGACAGCATCGTCGGCCGCAGGCGCAGCGGCGAGGCGGCAGGCGGCGGCTGCACCTCGCTCACCGAAGACACTCCCGAGGCGCGGCCATGCGCCGCGGCCGGGCGGTGGCCGGACCGCTGGTGACGGCGCCCGTTGGGCTGCCGCTCCGACGGCCGGCGGCGCCTGCCGCACGGAGGGCTCCGCCGAGCAGCGCGGGCCGGCTCCGGGCTGGGGTGCTCGGCGCGAGGCGCGGGGGCCGCTTTCGGCGCGTTGCGGACATTGCACGCCTGGCTACGCAGACCACCGTTCGCGCTGAGCGTGTCGAAGCGCTCGCTCGAACCGTTCGGGCTGAGCCTGTCGAAGCGCTCGCTCGAACCGTTCGGGCTGAGCCTGTCGAAGCCCAGAGGACCACGGGCGCTTCGACAAGCTCAGCGCGAACGGTTGTTTGCCATGTCCGCAACGCGCCAGAAACGTTCCGCAGCGTCGCGTGAGCGCGCTCAGACATCCACTTCGACCGCGTCGCCGTGCAGTTCCATCAGCTCGCGGCGCGCGGCGGCCTCGCCCTTGCCCATCAGCCGCGTGAAGACCCCGGCGGCGGCATCGAAGCCGGCGCCGGCCCAGGACACCGGCAGCAGGCGCCGCGTCTCGGGGTTGAGCGTGGTTTCCCACAGCTGCTCGGCATTCATCTCGCCCAGGCCCTTGAAACGGCCGATGCTCCAGCTGCCTTCCTTCGCGCCTTCCTTGCGCAGCTTGTCCAGCGCGGCCTCCAGCTCGCCGTCGTCCAGCGCATAGATCTTGGCCGGCGGGCGCTTGCCGCGCGCCGGCGCGTCGATGCGGTACAGCGGCGGCCGCGCCACGTAGACATGGCCGCGCTCGATGAGCCTGGGAAAGTGGCGGAAGAAGAGTGTCAGCAGCAGCACCTGGATGTGCGAGCCGTCGACGTCCGCGTCCGAGAGGATGCAGACCTTGCCGTAGCGCAGGCCGGACAGGTCCGGCTCGTCGGCGGGGCCGTGCGGATCGACACCCAGCGCCACCGCGATGTCGTGGATCTCGTTGTTGGCGAACAGGCGGTCGCGCTCGACCTCCCAGGTGTTGAGCACCTTGCCGCGCAGCGGCAGCACCGCCTGCGTCTCCTTGTCGCGGCCCATCTTTGCGCTGCCGCCGGCGCTGTCGCCCTCCACCAGGAAGACCTCGTTGAGGTTCAGGTCGCGGCTCTCGCAGTCGGTCAGCTTGCCCGGCAGCACGGCCACACCGCTGCCCTTGCGCTTCTCGACCTTCTGCGCGGCGCGCTGGCGCGTCTGCGCCTGGCGGATGACCAGGTCCGCGAGCTTGCGGCCGTACTCGACATGCTGGTTCAGCCACAGCTCCAGCGCCGGGCGCACGTAGTTCGAGACCAGGCGCAGCGCGTCGCGGCTGTTCAGCCGCTCCTTGATCTGGCCCTGGAACTGCGGGTCCAGCACCTTGGCGCTGAGCACGAAGCTGGCGCGGCTGAAGACGTCCTCGGGCATCAGCTTCACGCCCTTGGGCAGCAGCGCGTGCAGCTCGATGAAACCTTTCACCGCGGCGAACAGCCCGTCCTTGAGCCCGCTCTCGTGCGTGCCGCCGGCCACCGTGGGGATCAGGTTGACGTAGCTCTCGCGCAGCAGCGCGCCCTCGTCGGTGAAGGCCACGCACCAGGCGGCGCCCTCGCCTTCGGCGAAGTTCTCGGTCTCGCCCTCGCCGGCAAACTGCTCGCCCTCGAACAGCGGGATCAGCGGGTCGGCCGGCAACGCCTGCAGCACGTAGTCGCGCAGGCCGCCCTGGTAGACCCAGCTCTGCGTCTCCGCGTCCTTGCCGCCGGCCTTCTCCACCGTCAGCGAGACCGTCACGCCCGGCATCAGCACGGCCTTGCTGCGCAGCAGGTGCACGAGGTCGTGGCGCGGCAGCTCCGCACTCTCGAAGTACCTCGGGTCGGGCCACACGCGCACGCGGGTGCCGTGGCGGCGGTCGCCGGCGCCGGCCTTGCGCACCGACAGCGGCTCGGCGACGTCGCCGCCGGCGAAGACGATGTCGGCCACCTGGCCCTCGCGCCACACCGTCACGTGCAGGCGCCTGGCCAGCGCGTTGGTCACGCTGACGCCCACGCCGTGCAGGCCGCCGCTGAAGCTGTAGGCGCCGCCGGCGCCCTTGTCGAACTTGCCGCCGGCGTGCAGCCGGGTGTAGACGATCTCGAGCACCGGCACCCGTTCTTCCGGGTGCAGCCCGAAAGGGATGCCGCGGCCGTCGTCGTCGACACCGACGCTGCCGTCCGCGTGCAGCGTGACGGCGATGCGCCGACCGTAGCCGGCCAGCGCCTCGTCGGCCGCGTTGTCGATCACCTCCTGCACGATGTGCAGCGGGTTGTCGGTGCGCGTGTACATGCCCGGCCGCTGCTTGACGGGCTCCAGGCCCTTGAGGACGCGGATGGAGGCTTCGGCGTAGGTTCCTTGCTTGGTGCTGGGCATGGGGCGGATTCTAGGTTCCGCACACCCTGCGATTCAGAAGCATCAGGACGCCCGCTGCCGCAGCGCACGCAGCTCCGGCGACTGTGGCCAGGGCTCACCCAGACGTTCCACGCGCTGCAGCTCCTCGCGCGCCTTGGCCTTGTCACCGGCCTCCAGGTACCAGCGCGCCAGGCGCAGACGGAGCTCGCCGTTGCGCGGCTGCAGCGCCACGGCCCGCGATTGCCACTCGATGGCCTTGGGCAGCTGGCGTGCCGCCGCATGGGCCTGGGCCAGCGTGTCCAGGACCGACGCCGCGCCCGGTGCCAGACGCTGCGCGCGCATGGCCACCGCCAGCGCCTCCGGCTCGTTGCGCTGCAGCAGCGCCATGGCCAGGTTGTTCAGCAGCAGCGCATCATCGCCCCGCAGCGCGACCGCGCGCCGGTAGTGCGTGACGGCCTGCGCGGCATCACCTGCCAGCAGCGCCTGTTCGCCGAGCTGGCCTATGAAGCTGGCATCGTCGGGATGCGACGCGAGCCAGGCACGCACATGGGCTGCGGCCTCGGCCCTTCGTCCACCACGCTGCAGCGCGACGAGCAGCTGCAGCGCCGGTTCCGTGGCCGGCTCCTCGGCGAGCGCACGCCGGAAGGCGGCTGCCGCATCGTCCCAGTCCTCGCGCTGGGCATGCACCTCGCCGACGAGCTGCCAGCCGAGCGCCGCCCGGCGCGCCTGCACGGCGCGGGCGATCTCCAGTGCACGCGCCGGACGCTCCTGAAGCAGCGCCAGACCGATCGCCAAGCGGGCCGCCGGACCTGATTCCGGCGTCAGGCGCAGCGCGCGCTCTGCATGTTGCGTGGCGCGCGTCATGTTGCCGGCCGCAACGTGGGCACCGGCCAGCCGCAGGTGTGCGCCAACGGCGTCCGGCTGAAGCTCGACGGCGCGGTTGAGCGCATTGATGGCCTGCTGCACATCGCCTTCCGCCAGCAGCACGTCCGCCAGCGCCGCCTGCACCTCGATGTCATTCGGCACCGCGGCGACCGCCGAGCGCGCGCGCGTCAGCGCGCCGACCGTATCGCCGGCGTCGCGCTGCAGCGCGACGGCTCCCCGCCAGGCCCGCGAATCCGCCGGGTCGACCTGCACCGCGCGGTCCAGCCAGGCCCTGACCTTCTCGAGCGGCTCACCGTCCTGCAGTGCAAGTCCGGCCAGCGCCAACATCGCGGAGGTCGCGCGCGGGTCGGCCTTCAGCAGCGACTCGTAGCGGGCCCGCGCGAGGTCGCTGCGCCCGTCAGCGCGATCCAGCGAAGCCAGGTTTTGCACGACCCGGTGATTGGTCGGCTCCTTCAGCAGCGCGCGCTCGAACGAGGCCCGCGCCTTGATCGCGTCGCCGCTGCGCAAGTGAATTCGGCCGCGCAGGTAGTCGGCCAGCGCCGAGCGCGGCTGCTTGCGCTCGATCCCGTCGACTACGGCCAAGGCCGGCGCGATGCGCCGCTGCCGCAAATGGGCAGCCACCAGCGCGAGCTCTGCACCTATGCCCTGCGGATCGGCCTGGGCAGCGGACTGCAGCTGCCCCATGCCGGCCTCCAGGTCGCCACGCGCCAGCCGCGACAGCGCGGTGTCGACGAGCAGCGCGGGGTCGCGCGGGCTGATCGAGCGCGCCCGTGCGAAGGCCTCGTCGGCACGAGCGAAGTCGCCCAAGCGCACATGAGCCTGTCCGGCCAGGCGCCAGGCCTCCGCATCCGCCGTGTCGTCACGGAACAGGCGCGCCAGCGCCTCCAGGGCGCGCTCGGGCCGATCCTGGCGCAGGTAGACCGCCGCCAGTTCGAGTCGGGGGCGGGTCGACGCCGGCAGCCGCGCCGCGGCGTTGGTCAGCAACGACTCGGCCTGCACCAGCGCACCCAGCCGGGCCTCGATCGCGCCGGCCAGCAACTGCAAGGCGCCGTCTTCGGCGTCCTTGCGCGAGAGCAACTGCAGATGGCCCCGGGCCGCAGGGAGGTCGTTCTGCAGGAAGGCCACCAACGCCTGGAGGTAGACGGCGGAGCCATCGGCCGGCAGTTGTTTGCGCATGGCCGCCGCGGCATCGGCCGCGGGCGCCAGTTCACCGGCGCGCAGCAGTGCATGCACGAGCCCGGCGTGCGCGTCGCTCCAGTACGGTCGCAATACGACGGCGCGTCGATGAGCAGGCACCGCGGCGGCATGGTCGCCACCTGACGCCAGCCACTCGCCGTGCAGCAGGTGCACCGCGGCGTCGCCGTCGTGCCTTGCCAGCAACCCTTGGACCTCGTCGCGCACGGCGGCTGCGTTGCCGCCGGCCAGCGTCAGGCGCGCGCGCTGCACGCGTGCGGGCAGGTGGTCCGGTATACGTTGCAGCGCGTCATTGACGACGGCGAAGGCTCGCTCCTCCTCGCCCAAGGCACGGTGAGCACGCGACAACTCGACGGCGAGCAGCCCGGCAGCGCCGGCATCGTCCAGCTGTGTCGCCCCGAAGCGCGAGATTGCCTCGCGTGTGCGGCCCTGCGCGTTCATCAACCGGGCCAACGTCGGAATCAGTGCCGCAGGCGCCTGGCCCAGGCGCTCGGCGCGTCCGAGTTCGGTCTCGGCGCCGGCCACGTCGCCAAGGTCCAGCAGCACGCGGCCGAGCCAGTAGCGCGCACGCCCGGACTCCGGCGCCACCTGTACCAGGTTCTTCGCCTCGATCACGGCGCCGTCGAGGTCCTGACGCTCCAGTCGCTGTTGCAGCGAGACCAGCAGCCGGTCTTCGTCCGGTCCGCCGCAGCCGGCGGTCAGCAGGAAGGCCGTCAGCATCAGCGCGGCAGCGCCCATCCGGCCGGCCAGGGACGGCCGGTGCAGCGGCGGGCGACGAGCCTGGATAACGACTTCTGCGGGGCGCGTGGGCATCGGTCGTGATGCTAAGGCGATGCCCGTCGCGGCGAGCCCTCGAAAATCCTGCCGACGCAAATGATTCGCGCGCCCGTCGAAGAACCTTACACGTTGCCGCGCGTCCCTCCTGGCGGAGACGGACAACGCCTTTCACGACAAGCACTTGACCCGATTGGCACACATCCTGCATGGAAGCAGGCATTCGCGATGTTCCAGCGCGGTTCACCCCACAGGAATGCTCGCCAGCGACCACGACCAGAAAACCATGACCCATTCGATTGCCTCCGCCTTCGCACCGCTGCGCCGTCTGGCGGCCGGCGCCGGCATCGCGCTCTTGCTGACGCTGGGTGCAACGGCTGTGCAGGCCAACACCATCACCTCCAACGACCCCGACTGTGTCGGGGCGCCCGTCGGCCGGGTGTTCAGCGTGACCGCCGTCACCGTGGTCAAGTGCCTGGCCAAGGGGCTTGGCAACATCAGCGGCAGTGGTGACGCGATCAACCAGTTGGGTTACATCACGCTGGACAAGTCGGACGGCGGGGGCGACCTGCTGGAGGGCGTGCTGACCGGATCACCGAGCCTGACGAGTGGTCTGGCAGGCTCGTTCAACATCGCCGCCTCGGTTTACGCAAACTACACGGACATCGTCATCGCCTTCAAGTCGGGCCAGGGTGTGCTCAATCCCGACTGGGCCGCATTCCTTCTTGTCGACAACACGACGACCGGCACCTGGAGCATCACGGGCAGTCAGGCGCTTTCGCACGCCACCTTGTACGGCAAGCGCCGCACCAACGTACCGGAACCGGCTGCACTGTCGCTCGTCGCCATCGGTCTGTTGGCCGCGGCTGCCGCGCGGCGGCGCCGCCAACCGCGCTGAACGGCGGCCGAACGCTGCACCCCGGGCAAGCCCGCTACGGCGGGCTTCGTGCTTTCTGAGGCGAGCCCGAACCGGTCTCGCCCTCAGCGCCCGTAGCGCGCCATCGCGAGCCCGCCGACGTCGATCTCGGGCTCCCGCCCGCTGACCAGATCCGCGATCACCCGCCCCGTCCCGCAGGCCATCGTCCAGCCCAGCGTGCCGTGCCCGGTGGCCAGCAGCAGGCGCTTGACCGGCGTCGGGCCGACGATGGGCGTGCCGTCGGGCGTCATCGGGCGCAGCCCGCACCAGAAGCTGGCCTGCTTCACGTCGCCGCCCCTCGGGAACAGGTCGGTGACCACATGCTCCAGCGTGCCGCGGCGCGCCTCGCGCAGGTTCAGGCTGTAGCCGGCCAGCTCGGCCGTGCCGCCGACGCGGATGCGGTCGCCCAGGCGCGTCACGGCCACCTTGTGCGTCTCGTCCATGATCGTGCTCTCGGGCGCGCCGGCCGGGTCGGTGATCGGCACCGTGATCGAGTAGCCCTTGACCGGATAGACGGGGATGCGGATGCCCAGCGGCTTCAGCAGCGTCGGGCTGTGGCTGCCCAGCGCCAGCACCACCTGGTCGGCCTTCAGCTCGCCGGCGCTGGTGTGCACGGCCTTCAGCTCGCCGCCTTCGGCCGCCAGGCGCTCGATGGTGGTGCCGAAGCGGAAGCGCACGCCCAGCGCCTTGGCCATCTCGGCCAGCCGCTTGGTGAAGACGTGGCAGTCGCCGGTCTCGTCGTTGGGCAGGCGCAGCGCGCCGACGAACTTGTGCTGCGTCAGCTTCAGCGCCGGCTCCACGCGCGTGAAGCCGTCGCGGTCCAGCACCTCGAAGGGCACGCCGTACTGGCGCAGCACCTCCACGTCGCCGGCGATGCCGTCGAGCTGCTTGCGGGTGCGGAACAGCTGCAGCGTGCCCTGCGCGCGGTCGTCGTAGCTGATGCCGGTCTCGGCACGCAGCGCCTTCAGCACATCGCGGCTGTACTCGGCGATCGGCACCATGCGGCTCTTGTTCAGCGCGTAGGCCTTGGCGGTGCAGTTGGCCAGCATCATCGCGCCCCAGCGCCACATCGCCGGGTCCAGCAGCGGCCAGATGACCAGCGGGCTGTGCTGCATCAGCATCCACTTGATGGCCTTCACCGGCACGCCGGGCCCGGCCCAGGGCGCGCTGTAGCCCGGGCTCACCTCGCCGGCGTTGGCGTAGCTGGTCTCCAGCGCCGGGCCGTCCTGGCGGTCCACCACCTCCACCTCGTGCCCGGCGCGCGCCAGGAAATACGCGGTGCTGACGCCGATGACGCCGCTGCCGAGGACGAGGACTTTCATGCTGGGGTGGTGCTGATCGCGGTGGCGCCACTGTAGCGAGGCGGCCGCCGACGACTCCTCGCGATTTCCAAGAAAATCGCCGAATGAATCCCGCTTCCGTCGCCCCCCGGCTGTCGATGATGCAGGTGCTGCTGTGCGGCGCCGCGATCGTCACGCTCAGCATGGGCATCCGCCACGGCTTCGGGCTGTGGCTGCAGCCGATCACGATGGACCGCGGCTGGACGCGCGAGACCTTCGCCTTCGCGCTGGCCATCCAGAACCTGGCCTGGGGCCTGGCCGGCCCGCTGGCCGGCATGCTGGCCGACAAGTACGGCGCCTTCCGCGTGCTGGTGGCCGGCAGCGTGCTGTATGCGCTGGGCCTGGTGCTGATGGCGCTGGCCACCTCGGGCCTGGCCTTCACCGGAAGCGCCGGCGTGCTGCTGGGCATGGCGCAGGCCGGCACCACCTACGCGGTGATCTACGGCGTCATCGCGCGCCAGGTCGATCCGGCGAAGCGCTCCTGGGCCATGGGCGTGGCCGCCGCGGCCGGCTCCTTCGGCCAGTTCCTGATGGTGCCGGTGGAGAACTGGCTGATCGGCACCTGGGGCTGGCAGAACGCGCTGTTCGTGCTGGGCTGCGCGGCGCTGGCCATCGCCCCGCTGGCCATCGGCCTGAAGGAACCCAAGGTCGCTGCGGCAGCCGGCCCGAATACGCAGAGCGTGGGCGCGGCGCTGAAGGAGGCCTTCGCCTACCCCAGCTTCCGGCTGCTGATGGCGGGCTACTTCGTCTGCGGCTTCCAGGTCGTGTTCATCGGCGTGCACCTGCCGAGCTACCTGAAGGACCACGGGCTGGCGCCCGGCGTGGCGACCACCGCGCTGGCGCTGATCGGGCTGTTCAACGTCTTCGGCACTTACGCCGCCGGCAGCCTGGGCCAGCGCCTGGCCAAGCGGCACATCCTGGCCGCCATCTACCTGCTGCGCGCGCTGGCCATCGTGCTGTTCCTGGCCGCGCCGCTGACGCCGTGGAGCGTGTACGTCTTCGCGTCGGTGATGGGGCTGTTGTGGCTGTCCACCGTGCCGCCCACCAATGCCATCGTGGCGCAGATCTTCGGCGTGCACTTCATGGGCATGCTCGGCGGCTTCGTCTTCCTGAGCCACCAGATAGGCTCCTTCCTCGGCGCCTGGCTGGGCGGCGTGCTCTACGACGGCACCGGCAGCTACGACGTGGTGTGGTGGATCGCGGTAGCGCTGGGCGTCTTCGCGGCGCTGATCAACCTGCCGGTGCGCGAGACGCCGATCGTGCGTCCGGCGGCGCAGCCGGCCTGAGCGCGTGCGAGGCATGGCCGCGACCCCCGCTCCGCACAAGGCCGCACGCTGGTGGCGCGCCGCGGCCTGGGCGGCGGTGGCGCTGGCGCTGGCAGCGGTCTTCGCCGCCTACCTGAGCCCGCACTTCGCGCGCGACCTGGCCGACTGGGTGTGGTCGTGCTTCTGACGCCGCCGTCGCCGCACGGCGACCTGCCGCCCTCGGCGTGGATCACGCGCTTCGCACCGCTCGTCCGCCCCGGCGGCACGGTGCTGGACCTGGCCTGCGGCAGCGGGCGCCACGTGCGCTGGCTGGCCGCGCAGGGCTTCGCCGTCACCGGCGTGGACCGTGACGAGGCCGCCGTCGCGCCGCTGCGCGGACTGGCCGAGATCGTCGTCGCGGACCTCGAAGGCGCGCCCTGGCCGCTGGCCGGCCGGCGCTTCGACGCCGTGGTGGTGGCCAACTACCTGTGGCGCCCGCTGCTGCCGCGCCTGCGCGAGGCGCTGGCCGAAGGCGGGGTGCTGCTGTACGAGACCTTCGCCCACGGGCAGCAGCTGATCGGCCGCCCGTCGCGTCCGGACTTCCTGCTGCAGCCCGGGGAACTGCTGGCGGCCTGCGCGGGTCTGCGCATCGTGGCCTTCGAGGACGGCTTCGAGCCCGCCGCCGGCGCACGCGGCGCCCGCTGCGTGCAGCGCATCGCCGCGGTGGCCGAGCCGCCCGCGCCGGCCGCGCCGTTGCGCTACGGGCTGGGCGGGGCGGCCGGCTAAAATCGGCGATTCGCCGTCGCGGCGGTGCCCAAGGGCGCCGCTGCACCGGCGCACCGGGCAGTGCAGCCCCGCCGGATCCCGCTGGAGACAAGCATCCGCATGAACCCCATCACAGGCAGCATCGTCGCGCTGGTCACGCCGATGCACGAGGACGGCCGCGTCGACTACGACGCGCTGCGCCGTCTGATCGACTGGCATGTCGAGCAGGGCACGGACTGCATCGGCGTCGTCGGCACCACCGGCGAGTCGCCCACCGTCTCGATGGACGAGAACCGCGAGGTCATCCGCGTCGCCGTCGAGCACGCCCGCGGCCGCGTGCCGGTGATGGCCGGCACCGGGGCCAACAGCACCGCGGAGGCGGTCGAGCTGGCCGAGTATGCGAAGAAGGTCGGCGCCGACTGCCAGCTCTCGGTGGTGCCCTACTACAACAAGCCCTCGCAGGAAGGCATCTACCGCCACTTCCGCGCCGTCGCCGAGGCGGTGGACCTGCCGCTGGTGCTGTACAACGTGCCCGGCCGCACGGTGGCCGACATGCTGCCGGAGACCGCGCTGCGCCTGGCGCAGCTGCCCGGCGTGATCGGCATCAAGGAAGCCACCGGCAACATCGAGCGCGCCTGCTGGCTGATCCGCAACGCGCCCGAGGGCTTCGCCATCTACTCCGGCGACGACGGCACCGCAGTCGCGCTGATGCTGCTGGGCGGACACGGCAACGTCAGCGTCACCGCCAACGTGATGCCGAAGGCGATGCACGAGCTGTGCGTGGCGGCGATCGAAGGCGATGCCCGCCGCGCCGCGGCGCTGCACATGAAGCTGCTGCCGCTGCACAAGGCGCTGTTCTGCGAGCCGAGTCCGGCGCCCACCAAGTGGGCGATGAGCCGGCTGGGGCTGTGCACACCGGCCGTGCGGCTGCCCATCGTGCCGCTCACCGAAGCCGGCCAGGCCGCCGTGCGCCAGGCGATGACCGAGGCCGGGCTGCCGGCCTGAGGCCGCAAGACTCCGCCGCGGGCCTCCGGGCCCGCGGCCCGCAACCAACCGGCAGCGCCGCCGCAAGGCCCTGCGTGGAGACCCCGAACGTGATCCTGCTTCCCCGACCCTCCCCGAATGCACGCCGCAGCGGCCGGCCCGCCCTGGCCGCTCCAGCCACGCTGGCCGTGGTGGCCGCGCTGCTGGCCGGCTGCACCATCGACAGCGGCCCGCGCGGCCTGGTCGACTACCGCGCCGCCGCCAAGCCGAGCCAGCCGCTGGAGGTGCCGCCCGACCTGAGCCAGCTCGCGCGCGAGACGCGCTACCAGCCGCAGGGTGGCGTGGTCAGCGCCTCGGCGGCGGGCGCGGTGCCCACCGGCACCGTCAGCGCCGCCGCGCCGGGCGTGGTGCCCACGCAGCGCGGCGACATCCGCGTCGAACGCCAGGGCAGCCAGCGCTGGCTGGTCGTCGGCCGCAGCCCCGAGCAGCTCTGGCCGCAGGTGCGTGCCTTCTGGGAGTCGGCCGGCTTCGAGCTCGCGGTGGAGAACCGCGAGGCCGGCATCATGGAGACGACCTGGAACGAGAACCGCGCCAAGCTGCCGGCGGACGTGGTGCGCAACGTCATCGGCGGCCTGCTCAACCGCCTGTACGACACCGGCGAGCGCGACCAGTACCGCACCCGCATCGAGCGCGGGCCGGCGGGCACCGAGATCCACATCAGCCACCGCGGCATCGAGGAGGCCTACGCCGACGAACGCCGCGAGAGCACGACCTGGCGCACGCGCCCGTCCGACCCCTCGCTGGAGGCCGAGATGCTGGCGCGCCTGATGGTGGCGCTGGGCGGCGTCGCCGAGGAGCCGGCGCGCACCGCGGTCGCCGCGGCGCCCGAGGTGCCGCCGAAGGCGCGCGCGATCGGCGGCGCCGGCGTGGCCGCGCTGGAGGTGGACGACCCCTTCGACCGCGCCTGGCGGCGCGTCAGCCTGGCGCTGGACCGCGGCGGCTTCACGGTCGAGGACCGCGACCGCGCCGCCGGGCTGTTCTACGTGCGCTACGTGGATCCGCGCTATGCCGGCAGCGAGGGACCGGGCTTCTTCTCGCGCCTGTTCAGCAACGCGCCGGACCGCTCGGCGCCGGTGCGCTACCGCATCGCCGTCAAGGGCGGCGCCGACAAGTCCACCGTCTCGGTGCTGACGGCCAGCGGCGAGAGCGACGTCGGCGAGAACGGCCAGCGCATCGTCGCGCTGCTGGTCAACGAGCTGAAGTGAGCGCCGGCGCCGGCGCGGCGCCGGGTCCCTGAGACGACGAAGCCGCCTCTCGGGCGGCTTCGTCGTTGTTCGCACCGGCGGCGCGAGCCGCCGGTGCGACCGGCGCCTTACTTCTTGGCGGCTTCGGCGGCGGCCTTGGCCGCATCGGTCGCCGCGCCGACGGCGCTGGCAGCCGCCGCGGCGGCGTTGGTGGCGGCGCCGACGGCAGCGCTGGCGGCGCTGGCGGCGGCATCGGTCGCGCCGGCGACGGCCGAGGCGGCGCTGGCGGCAGCGTCGGTCACGGCAGGGGCCGGAGCCGGCGCGGCGACGGGCGCCGGGGCCGGCGCGGGGGCTTCTTCCTTCTTGCCGCAGGCAGCCAGCGCGACAGCAGCCAGCAGCGATGCAAGAACGAGCGACTTGTTCATTTCGGAGGGTTCCTCGGTGGTTTTCGGAATGCGACGGAGTGGGCTTCGTTGGTCTCTGCACCAAACCCGCGCGACACAGCGCCCGGAACCGGTGCAGGGGGCGGGAGCCTGCCGGTGCACACCTGCACGCCCTGCCCAACCACGTATTCTAGCCGACCCGCGGGATTTCCCTAGAGTCCGAGCGTGCTCACCGGAAAGGCAGGCTCGCTGCGTTGCAGCAGCGCATCAATGCGTTCGCGCCAGGTCGTCGCCGTCTTCGGGTCCAGCGACGCGCGGCCGCGCCAGTGCACGGTGTCGATCAGGTGCACGCTGACGCCGGTGTCGTCCAGCAGCAGCGCCGGCACCTCGCCGGCGAGGTCCGGCGTCGGCTGCCAGCAGTCGATGGCGTGCGCCCAGTCGCGCCGCCAGCCGGCAAAGCGCGGGTGGCGGCGCGGCAACTCGGCATAGTCCGCGGCCAGCAGCGTCAGGCGGCGCTTCGGGCGCCGCAGCCAGGCCGGCAGCGGTGCCAGCCACGCGGCATCGTCCAGCGGCCAGTCGCCGAAGCCCGGGTCGGACCACAGCAGGCTGCGTGCGCCGCGCTCCAGGGCCGTCTGCAGCCCCCAGTGCAGCGCGGCCAGGAAGGACGCGCGGGTATCGATGGTCGGCACGGCCGGGGCAGGCCCGGCGGGCGGGGACGGGTCGGTCGTCATGCGGGATCCTCGTCGGGCACGGCATGCAGCCAGCCGGCGGCGCGCCAGTCGTCGATCAGTGCACGTGCGTCCTCGCCCAGCGCGCGCAGCGCGGCCGCGGCGAGGCGGCGGCGGTCGGCCAGTCCGTGCATCAGCCGCGCGTCGCGCCCGCCGGCACGGTAGGCCTGGCCGTTGATGAAGACATGCCGGGCGTCGTGCAGCATGCGCGTGCGCCGGTCCAGCACGGCGCCGCAGCCGGCCGGCCAGGGCGCCGGCTCGCGCTGCTCGAACCAGACGTCGGGCTTGGGCTCGCTGAGCGACTCGCCGAGCACGCGGGCCAGCGCCTGCGGGTCGGCCAGCCGGCGCGCGAGCGCGCCGCGCGCATAGTCCAGCAGCCCGGGCGGGATGGCCGCCGGCTGCGCGACCGCCGGCTGCCCGGCGTCGCGGTACCGCAGGGCGTGCACCGCGTCGCGCGCATCGTCGGCCGCCTCGTCGGCCAGGCGCTGCAGCAGCTCGGCCGCCAGTTCGTCGGCCGCCGGCGCCCGGAAACCGATCGAGCAGGTCATGCAGTCGCCGCCCTCGGCGACGCCGTCGTGGCCCCAGCGCGGCGGCAGGTACAGCAGGTCGCCGGGTTCGAGCACCCACTCCTGCTGCGGCCGGAAGTCGGCCAGCAGCTTCAGCGGCGCGCCTTCGACCAGCCGCTCCTCGGCGGCGCTGCGCACGGGGCCGATGCGCCAGCGCCTGCGGCCGCCGAGCTGCAGCAGGAAGACGTCGTAGCTGTCCAGGTGGGGGCCGACGCCGCCGCCGGGGCTGGCCCAGGACACCATCAGGTCGTCCAGCCGCGCGTCGGGCACGAAGCGAAAGCGCGACAGCATCTCGTGCGCCGCCGGCACGTGCAGGTCCAGGCCCTGCACCAGCAGCGTCCAGCCGGGCCGCGCCAGCGGCGGCAGCGCACGCCGCGGCAGCGGGCCGCGACGCACCTGCCAGCGTGCACCTTCGCGCTGCACGAGGCGCGACTCGACGTCCTCGCGCGCCGCCAGCGCCATCAGCGCCGCGCGCGGCAGCGGCGGCACCACGCCCGGCCAGGCCTGGCGCACCAGCAGCGGCCGGCGCTGCCAGTGGCGGCGCATGAAGGCCGCCGGCGACAGGCCACCGAGCAGCGCCAGCGGGGCGTCCACGTCCATCGCGCCATTCTGGACGATGCGCGCGGCGCCGGGCCCGCGGCAGGGGCTGTGCGATCATCCCGCGCATGCACATTGCCGCCCCTTGCGTGGTCAGCCTCACCTGGGTCCTCACCGACGGCCAGGACCGCCCGATCGACGAACTGGCGCAACCGGTGGAGTTCCTCTACGGCGGCGACGACCTGCTGGCCAAGGTCGAGGAAGCGCTCGCCGGCCACGAGGCCGGCGACGAGCTGAGCCTGCACCTGGAGCCCGAGCATGCCTTCGGCGACTACCGGCCCGAGCTGGTGTGCTTCGAGGACCGCGCGCTCTTTCCCGAGCAGCTCGAGACCGGCATGGCCTTCGAGGGACTGCCGCCCGGCGCGAAGACGCCGGACATGCCGGCCGACGCGATCTACCTCGTGACCGAGATCTATCCCTCGCACGTGGTGCTGGACGCCAACCACCCGCTGGCTGGCATGGCGCTGCGCCTGAAGCTGAAGGTGCGCGCGGTGCGCGAGGCGAGCGACGAGGAGATCGAGGCGCGCACGGTCGGCGGCTCGCCGGTGACGGTGCTGGGCAGCGGCGGCGGCCCGCCGGGCGCGGGCTCCACGGTGCACTGAAGCGCCGCGGCTGCCCTCGGCAGCGCCGGGCTGCGCTCAGCCCCGCCCGGTGGACCCGAAGCCGCCCGCGCCGCGCGCCGAGGCGTCGAAGGTCTCGACGACGCGGAAGGCCGCCTGCACCACCGGCACGATGACCATCTGCGCGATGCGCTCCAGCGGCTGCACCGTGAACGGCTCGCGGCCGCGGTTCCAGCAGCTCACCATCAGCGGGCCCTGGTAGTCGCTGTCGATCAGGCCGACGAGGTTGCCCAGCACGATGCCGTGCTTGTGCCCCAGGCCCGAGCGCGGCAGCAGCATCGCGGCCAGCCCGGGGTCGCCGATGTGGATCGCGAGTCCTGTCGGGATCAGCGCCGCGGCGCCCGGCGCCAGCACCAGCGGCGCGTCCAGGCAGGCACGCAGGTCCAGCCCGGCGCTGCCCGGCGTGGCATAGGCCGGCCGCTGGCCGGCCATGCGCTCGTCGAGGATGCGGACGTCGACGACGGTCATGGCTGCGGGGCCGCCAGGCGCGAGGCGACGTGGGCGACCAGCGCGCGCGCCAGCGTCAGCTTGTCGGCGCGGGGCAGCGCGGTCTCGCCGCCGGGCTCGACGATCACGCACTCGTTGTCGTCGCGGCCGAAGGTCGCCGGCCCGAGGTTGGCCACGATCATCGGCACGCCCTTGCGCGCCAGCTTCTCGCGCGCGTGCTGCACCATGTCGCGGCTCTCGGCGGCAAAGCCGACGCAGTACGGGCGTTCGCGCGCCGGCAGTTTCGCGACGCTGGCCAGGATGTCCGGGTTCTCGGCGAACTCGATGCGCGGCGGATGGCCGCTGCCGTCCTTCTTCATCTTGTGCTCGGCCACGTCGGCCGGCCGCCAGTCGGCCACCGCGGCGGTGGCGACGAAGACCTCGTGGCGCGCGGCCTGCGGCAGCACCGCGGCGAGCATCTCGCGGGCGCTCGTCACGTCCACGCGGGCCACGCCGCGCGGCGTGGGCAGGTGCACGGGCCCGGCGACCAGCGTCACGCGCGCGCCGGCCTCGGCTGCGGCGCGCGCGATCGCGAAGCCCATCTTGCCGCTGCTGTGGTTGGTGATGCCGCGCACCGGGTCCATGGCCTCGAAGGTGGGGCCGGCGGTGACCAGCACCGAGCGCCCGGCCAGCAGCTTGGGCTGGAAGAAGGCGACGAGGTCCTCGCACAGCTCCGCGGGCTCCAGCATGCGGCCGTCGCCGACCTCGCCGCAGGCCTGGTCGCCGCTGCCCGGGCCCAGCAGCACGGCACCGTCGGCCACCGCCTGCGCGACGTTGCGCTGCGTCGCCGGGTGGGCCCACATCTCGCGGTTCATCGCCGGCGCCAGCAGCAGCGGGCAGCGCTCGCGCGGGCGCGCCAGGCACAGCAGCGACAGCAGCTCGCCGGCGCGGCCCTGCGCGAGCTGCGCGATGAAGTCGGCGCTGGCCGGCGCGACGACGATGGCATCGGCCTCGCGCGAGAGCTCGATGTGCGCCATGTTGTTGGGCACGCCGGCGTCCCACTGGTCGGTGACGACGCGGCGGCCCGACACCGCCTGCATCGTGACCGGCGTGATGAACCGCTGCGCCGCCTCGGTCATCACGATCTGCACCGTGGCACCGGCGCGGCCCAGCTCGCGCACGAGTTCCGCGGCCTTGTAGCAGGCCACGCCGCCGCTGAGGCCGAGCACGAGGTGTCTGCCCTGCAGGGCGAGCGCTTCGGACATGGCGCGCGACTCTATCAGGCCCGCTCGCCGCCGCTCAGGCCAGGGCGCCGTGGCACTTCTTGTACTTGCGCCCGCTGCCGCAGGGGCAAGGGTCGTTGCGGCCGGGCGTCGGTGCCACGCGGCGCGTCTCGGGCCGCGGCGCATGGTCCACGAACCACAGCCGCAGGTCCTGCACCGCATAGCAGGCGGCGTCGAGCAGCGCGTCGCGGTCCGGCGCGTCCTGGTCGGGGTAGTAGCGCGCCACGTGGCGGCCGTAGGCCTCCTCGGTGGGCGCCAGCTTCAGCGCGCCGAGGTGGTCGATCAGCTCACGCAGCGCCGCGGTGGCCTCCTCGTCGCCGGCCACGCCGTCCGCGCCCTCCCAGCCCGTCAGCGCGAGCGCGAAGCCCTCGCCGAAGCCCTCGGCCCACAGCGCGCCGGTCTGCAGCCTCTCCACCTCCTCGGCAGGCACCTCGCCGGTGGCGACGATGGCCTGGCGGTCCTCGTCGGTCCACTCGGCGAGCAGCGGGCTCAGCCACATCGTGTCCGGCTGCTCGTCCAGGCGCTCGGGGTCGAGCTGGTCACGCAGCAGCGCGAGCCGGTCGCTCAGCACGCGCAGCCCGTCGGCATGGTCCTCGGGGTCGGCGTAGGCGCGCTCGAAGGCATCGCCGGCCAGGCGCTCCAGCCAGTCCGCGGGCTGCGCGCTCTCGGGCACCGCGGCCAGCCCGGTCAGCCAGCCGTCGACCCACTCGAAGCTCAGCCGGGCGTCGAAGCCGGCCAGGCGCGCGCACACGCGTTCGAAGGCATCCAGGTCGGCATCGGTGGGCAGGCGCAGGGGTCGCATCGGCGGGCGGGGGCGTTGGGCTGGTCAGCCGCGATTGTCCACCGCGGGCGCCCGGCGGTGCGCGTGGCGGCGGCGGTTATCCTGCGCCGATGACCCGCCCTCCCGCCGCCCTGCTCGTGCAGCAGGGTTATGCCGCCCAGCAGCGCGGCGACCTCGCCGCCGCACAGGCGGCCTTCGAGCAGGCGCTGGCGCTGGATGCGGGCCAGCCCGACGCACTGCAGCTGCTGGGCCTGCTGGCGCGGCGGCGCGGCGACGACGACGCTGCCGAGGCCCTGTGGCGGCGCTCGCTCGCCGCGCGCGACGCGCAGCCGCATGTCTGGAACAACCTCGCCAACCTGCTGGACCGCCGCGGCCGCGGCGCCGAGGCGCTGCAGGCGCTGCAGCGCGCGATCGCGCTGGACCCCGGCTATGCCGACGCGCTGTACAACCTGGCGCGCCTCCTGCACCGCGAGGGCCGCGGCGCCGAGGCCGCCGGACCGCTGACCCGGGCCCTGGACACCGGCCGCGGCCCGCGCGCGGCGATGCTGCAGCTGGCGGCGCAGCTGCAGTCGGACGCCGGACTGCTGCACGAGGCGCTGCAGACGCTGGACCAGGCGCTGGCGCTGGCCCCCGAGCGCGCCGCGCTGCATCACAACCGCGGTGTCGTGCTGCAGCGGCTGCACCGCCATGCCCAGGCGCTGCAATGCCACCAGCGGGCACTGGCGCTGGGCCTGGACGCCGCGGAGGGCCCGTACAACCTGGCCGTCACCTTGCAGAGCCTGGGCCGGCCGCACTACGCGCTGCCGGCGCTGGAGCAGGCCCTGAAGCGCCAGCCGCTGCATGCGCTGGCGCTGTACGACCTGGCGCGGCTGCGCTGGCGCCTGGGCGACGCCGACTGGCAGGCGCCGCTGCGCGAGGCCGCGGCCGCGCACCCGGCGTCGCCGCTGCCGCCGCGGCTGCTGGGCCAGCTGCTGTGGCGTGCCGAACGCCACGCCGAAGCGGCCGCGGCCTTCCGCGAAGCGCAGCGCCGCGGTGCCGCGGATCCCGGCACGCTCGACGGCCTGGCCCGTTCGCTGGTGCGCAGCGGCGAGCTGGACGAGGGCCTCGCGCTGCACCGGCGCGCCGTCGAACTTGCCCCGGCGGACGCCGAGCTGCGCACCAACCACGCCGCCAGCCTGCTCGTCGCCGGGCGGCCGGCCGAGGCGCTGGCCGAGGCCGAGGCCGCCTGCACCGCCGCGCCGCTGCACCAGCATGCGCAGGCGCTGCGCACGCTGGCGCTGCGCCTGCTGGGCGACCCGCGCGCCGAGGCGCTGGACGACGCGGCGCGCCTGGTGCACGTGGTCGACCTGCCGCCGCCGGACGGCTGGGCGGACATGGCGAGCTTCAACGCCGCACTGGCCAGCGAGCTGATCCGGCTGCACGCCGACCGCCGCGAGCCGCTGGACCAGACGCTGCGCGGCGGCACGCAGACCTTCGGCGACCTCTTCGAGCAGGGACATGCGCTGGTCGATGCGCTCAAGCAGCGCATCGCCGAGGCGGTGACGGCCCATGTCGCCACGCTGCCTTCGGACGCCGCGCATCCGTTCCTCGCGCGCCGGCCGGCCGACCCGGCGGCCTGGCGCTTCACCGATTCATGGTCGTCGCGCCTGTCGCGGCAGGGCTTCCACACCGACCACGTGCACCCGCATGGCTGGCTCAGCTCGGCCTACTACGTGGCGCTGCCGCCGGCGGTGGCCGACCCGGCGCGCCGCGAGGGCTGGATCCGCTTCGGCGTGCCCGACCTGCCGCTGCCGGGCGTCGAGCCGGCCGCGCTGGCGCGGCGGACCGAGCAGCCGCGGGTGGGCCGCCTGGTGCTGTTCCCCTCGATGATGTTCCACGGCACCACGCCCTTCGACGACGAGGCGCCGCGCCTGACGATTGCCTTCGACGTCGTGCCGGCCTAAGCGGCGTCGCCTTCGATCGTTCAGAGATCCGTTCGGGCTGAGCCCTTCGGCAAGCTCAGGCCGGCCGCGGCGGCCGCGGGTGCAGCCGCGCCATTGCGTGCACGTCGGCATAGACGCCGTCGCGCAGCGCATAGGCGCGGTGCGTGCCCTCGATCTCGAAGCCGTGGCGGCGGTACAGCGCGATCGCCGCGGCGTTGTCGGTGAAGACCTGCAGCTCGGTGCGCAGCACGCCGGCCCAGCGGTCGGCCCAGTCCAGCAGCCCGCTCATCAGCGCGTTGCCGACGCCGCGCCGCCAGTGCTCGGGCGCCACCGCCATGCCCAGGCCCATCGCGTGGCGCCGGCGCAGCTGCGTGCCGGCGGGGGCGAGTCCGCCATGGCCGGCGAAGACGCCGTCGATCTCGGCCACCAGCAGCAGCTGCTCGCTGGACGCGTTCAGGGTCTCGGCCAGCCGCGCCCGCCAGACCGCGGCGTCGGTGTAGGGCAGGCGCAGCAGCATCGGCTGCACCAGCGGATGGCCCATGTGGGCCGCGAAGGCCTCGGCGTCCTCGACACGCGCCCGGCGCAGGGTGATCTGCATGCGCTGCCCTCCCCAAGGCGCCGGCCGCCGGCGGCCGGCCCGGTGCCCTCAACTACACCCGAAACCTACACCCGCTCGGCCACCCAGCCCTGCACGCTGGCCAGCGCCTGCGGCAGCGCGGCGGCATCGCTGCCGCCGGCCATCGCGAGGTCCGGCTTGCCGCCGCCCTTGCCGCCGACC